>JANQJG010000036.1 GCA_028281785.1 Rhodospirillales bacterium | reverse complement strand
TTCGCCGGCGGGGCGCCGAATTTCGCGACCTGCCGCTTCGAGATCGCGAAGGATGGAAAGGCCGAAGAGCTTACCTCAGGCACGGAGCTGGCTACCGATGAAGATGTGGTGTCCGCAGCGGAACACTGCACCACCATGGGATATACGATTGGCCGGCATGCGCGGACCGATGAGGCTTCCCGCCAGGATCTTTTGACGTTCATTCGGACATACCTGGGAGGCGAAAACTCTTAGCGATCAGCCCGAACCAGTCTTAGTTCGGCATGCGCTCATAGAAGATACAAATCCAGGCTAAGGACAGCCCCCGTTCTTGGCGAGGCTGACCGACCGGGCGCGAGTGGCGATGGTTCCGGCGCGTCGGGAGATGTAGTCGGTGGGGCGGTTAGGCGACCAACGGAGCGGATTCGGCAGGACGGCGGCCATGAGTGCGCCCTGGCGCCGGCTCAAATCCGATGCCGGTACGCGGAAATGTACCCGGGCGGCGGCCTCGGCGCCGTAGAGACCGTCCCCCCATTCCACGATGTTCAGATACGTCTCGAGGATTCGCCTCTTGTCCCAGATGGCCTCCATCATGACGGTGAGATAGGCCTCGAAGCCCTTACGCAGCCAAGTTCGATCCGGCCACAGGAAGAGGTTCTTGGCGGTTTGCATGGTGATCGTGCTGGCGCCGCGAAGCCGGTCGCCGCGCCGGTAGTCGTCGATGGCGTCGTTGACCGCGTCCCAGTCGAAGCCGTCATGCTCACAGAACTTGGCGTCCTCGGAGGCGATCACCGAACGTATGAGATGGGGCGAGATGCGTTCGAGCGGCACCCAGCGCTGCCGAAGATCGGCGCCATCCCACATGCGGATCACCATCAGCGGCGTGACAGGGGGCGAAACAACGCGGTAGAGGGCGAGCAGCGCCGCCGGCAGCCCCACGAGCAGGACCAGGACGGCCAGAAACGCGCGGCGCAGGAAACGGCCCCAGCGCATGGGTGGACTCTCCTTCCCGGCGGATGGATCAATAGAACAAAAGTTGCGGTTAATTTAGGTTGCGGATCATGGCCCGGCGAGCATATTGACGGGTTTAGCGATACAAAGAGACTTCGGCGGAATTGGCTGCCGCGGTCCGGGGCGCGGGCGACCAAATGCCCGGTTTTAGCCCGATTTTCGACACAAAGCGCCTTCAAGTTCACATCATGGCCAAAGCCAAGCGCGTCAATACAAGGGTGAATGCCAGCCCGAAAAAGGGTGCGAAAAAACCGGCCCGCCGACCGATCTTCTGGTTTTTTGCCAAATGGATCGCCACGGCGGCGGTCTGGGCGCTCATCATCGTTGGCCTGGGGGTGGCGTGGTACGCCACGAATCTGCCCGATGTCGACCAGGCGCTGTCCGCCACGCGCCGGCCGACGGTAACCGTGGTCGCGGCCGACGGAGCCGAATTGGCGACGTTTGGCGACCTGTATGGTGCGCCATTGAGCCTGAAGGAGCTGCCGCCGGCTTTGCCGAATGCGGTGCTCGCCATCGAGGACCGCCGCTTCTACTCCCATTTCGGGGTCGATCCCCGAGGGTTGACGCGGGCGGCCGTTGCCAATCTGCGCGCGGGACGTATCGTGCAGGGGGGCAGCACGATCACCCAGCAGTTGGCGAAGAACCTCTTTCTGACCCCGGAGCGGACATTCAGCCGCAAAGCCCAGGAGTTCATCCTCGCATTGTGGCTGGAACGCAAGTTCACCAAGGACGAAATCCTGACCATCTACCTCAACAGGATGTATCTGGGGGCCGGCGCCTATGGGGTCGACGCCGCCGCCTGGAGGTATTTCGGACGCTCGGCGAAACAGCTCTCGACCTACGAGTCGGCCATGCTGGCCGGGTTGCTGAAGGCGCCGTCGCGCTACAACCCACGCGCCAATCTCGACGCCGCCAAGCAGCGCACCAATCTGGTGCTGAGCCGGATGTCGGATGTCGGCTTTCTGTCCGCCGATCAGATGCGGCGGGCGAAAGCCGAGGCGGAACGGATGGTCCTCGCGAGCTCGGGGCGCTACGGCCGCTATTTCGTCGACTGGGTCCTTGAACAGGTTTCCGATTACGTCTCTCCGGACGACCGCGACCTCGTCGTGGTCACGACGTTGGACCCCCTTCTCCAGGGCAAGGCCGAGAGGGCCGTCGCGGCAATCCTCGAAAGCCAGGGTAAGGCGGCGGGGGCCGGCGAGGCGGCATTGGTCGGGTTGTCTCCGGACGGGGCCGTGCGGGCCATGGTCGGCGGCGGAAACTACCGGCGGAGCCAGTTCAACCGAGCGGCCCAGGCCCATCGGCAGCCGGGCTCGGCCTTCAAGCCGGTCGTCTACATGGCCGGTCTGGAGGCCGGCCTGACACCCGCGACCCAAATGACGGACGCACCGATCACTATCGATGGGTGGTCGCCTCGCAATTTCGACGGGCGTCATCTGGGGCCCGTGACGCTGCAGGACGCGATGGCCAAATCCCTGAACTCCGTTGCCGTACGGGTCACCGAGCGGGTCGGCCGTCAACGTGTCGTCGATACCGCCAGAAAACTGGGCTTGACCGCCGAACTCTCGGCCCGCCCGAGCCTCGCGCTTGGCGCCGGCGAGGTCAGCCTGATCGAGCTGACCGCCGTTTACGCCGTTCTCGCCAATGGCGGGCGCGGTGTCTGGCCATACGGTATCCAGGAGATTCGCGACCGCCAGGGTAACGTGCTCTATCGCCGTGAAGGGTCGGGACCGGGTGCCGTGGTCGACGGCGAGCATGTTACCGCAATGAATCAGATGCTGGCCGAGGTTCTCGTCTCCGGGACCGGGCGCGCGGCGGCTTTCGACCGGCCCGCGGCCGGCAAGACCGGGACCAGCCAAAGCTTCCGCGACGCTTGGTTTATGGGCTTCACGGCGGATCTCGTGGCCGGTGTCTGGATGGGAAATGACGACGCCCGACCGATGAAAAGCGTGACCGGCGGCGGCCTGCCGGCGCGGCTGTGGCGGGATTTCATGGTCGCCGCCCATGACGGCCTGCCGAAAAGGCCGTTGCCGGGGCTCGACTTCGAGGGCCGGCCGGAGAAGAAGGAGCCGGAGGGTTTCTGGCAGCGTCTGCTGGCGGGCTTTAAACCCGGCACTTATGACGGGTTTCCCCAGGATTAGCGAAGCGCGCGTCCCTTCCAGGGGATGAAGGCGGGTACGCGGCGCCGGTAATCCGCGTAGTCCGCGCCGTAGAGTCGCAGAAGGCCACGCTCCTCGAAGGCCGCGCCGACCACCAGGTAGAGCGATCCCCAAAGCGCGGTCGCGAGCTCGAACTCGCCGAAGGTCCGTCCCCACAGGATGAGAAAACCGGCGCTGTAGAGGGGATGGCGGACATAGCGGTGAAGGCCGTCCCGCCGCAGCGGCTCGTCCTCGGGCTCCTCGATGCCGCGCCGATGGTTGCGGATCTGCCGGGTCCCCGCCATGCGGCCGAGGTCGTAACCGGTGAGGCCGAAAAACAGCAGCAGCCAGCCGGCGATGTTCAGGGCCCAAAGAGAAGCCTCCGTCCAGGGCAGGAGACCGAAGCGGTTCTGGCCCGCGAACACGACCCAGCCGATCGCCCAAACCAGCCCAAGGTGAAACACCGCAACGATGTTGTAGGTGAGCCGGTAGTAAGCGCCGAGGAGCGGTCGCAGCCGCGTCTTCGCGACATCGCGGGCCAGGAGGGAATGGGCGACGCCGAAGCTGAGCCAGGCAAGGGCGTACCAGAGATGGGCCTCGAGGGACGACACGGCTGGATCAGCCGGATGTGCCGTTGATCCGGGCGATGGTATCGGACGTGCTGTGGCCGGGTTCCAGTTCGATAAGAATCACCCGGCCGCCATAGCTTTGTACGAAATCGGCGCCGGCAATGTCCTCGACCCGATAGTCGGCGCCCTTGACCAGCACGTCCGGTCGGATCGCCTCGATGAGCGTTTGAGGAGTGTCTTCCTCGAAGCTCACCACAGCGTCAACCGAGGTCAAGGACGCGAGCACGGCGGCACGTGCCATCTCTGGCTGGATCGGCCGTCCCTTCCCTTTCAGCCGCGACACCGACGCGTCGCTATTGAGGCCGACGACCAAGCGGTCGCAGGTCTCCCTGGCCCGATTGAGGATCGTGACATGGCCGGGATGAAGAAGATCGAAACAGCCGTTCGTGAAGCCGACACGGAGACCCTGCCGACGCCATCGGGCGATCAGGTCGAGCGCCGAGGTTTGCGACAATCGCTTTGCCTCAATCGCGGACCGGTCGCGCTCGTGCAGCGCGGCGGTGATTTCCTCCGCATAGGCGACCGCGGTGCCTACCTTGCCCACCACGATACCGGCCGCGACATTGGCCAGGGCCGCGGCCCGCGCCAGGTCCGCACCGGTGGAGAGCGCGGCGGCAAGGGTTGCGACGACGGTGTCTCCCGCGCCCGAGACGTCATAGACCTCGCGGGCCTCGGTCGCCAGATGGGAGATCCCCTGATCCGGTGTGACCAGCGTCATGCCCTCGCGGCTGCGGGTCACCAGAACGGCGCGAATGCCGCAGGTTCGGCTGATATGTTCGGCGGCGGCGGCGATCTCCCCATCGCTTTCGACCGGCATGCGGGACGCGGCGGCGAGCTCGTTTCGGTTGGGAGTCACCAGATCGGCGCCCCGATAGACGGAATAGTCCTCACCCTTCGGGTCGACGATGACAGGCTTGCCCGATGCCCGGGCCTTGGCGACGAGGGGCTCGATGACGGCCGGTATCAGTACGCCCTTGCCATAGTCGGAGAGAACCAGGACCTCGCAATCGCCTAGAGCTATGTCCGCCGTCTGGAGGAGCCTGTCCCGCGTCTCCTTGGCGATCGGCGCCGTCTCCTCGCGGTCGGCCCGCATCATCTGCTGAGTCCCGGCGATAAAGCGTGTCTTGATGGAGGTCGGCCGTCCGGTCTCTTCGATCAATGTCGACGGCACGGAGTCGTGGGCCGCGATCAAATCCGAGACCTCACGCCCCGCGGGGTCGTCCCCGACCACGCCGAGGAAGCGTCCCCGGGCGCCCAGGGCGGCGAGATTGCGAACGACATTGCCGGCCCCGCCGAGCATCGACGCGTCTCGAGCCACGCGGAGAACTGGGATGGGCGCTTCCGGGGAAATACGGCTCACCTCGCCGTAGACGTATCTGTCGAGCATCAGGTCGCCAACGCAGAGAACGCGGGCGTTGTCCATCGCCTCCATCATCGACGGCAGGGCCGCGCGGTCGATCATCTGTTTGCCGGAACTCTTCGTCATGCCGCCCTTTTACCCCGAAGCCGGGGGGCGTGCAAAACGGGAAGCGCGGGGTCCGCGTCGCGGACAGCATTCCGAGCGTCAGAGGGATCACGAAAGGGTCACAGCCGCAGGCCGATGCTGCGGAGACGATCATGGATCTCGACGAAGTTTTCTTCGGTCAGCCCGAACATCCCGACATATTCGTAGAGATCCGAGCGGCCGAGCGCGACGCCATAGGCGCGGCCCTCGTGAAACCCGAAAACCCGAAACCTGGCGTTGACGCGTTCGACCCCCAGGTCGCAGATCAGCTTGAGCACCCCCTCGGCGGGTCTTGTCGTGCTGTAGGTTCCCTCGCATAGCGGGTAACCTTCGCGGCTGACCATCCGAATGGGGAGGTCGGTCCCCGCGCGGCCGCTGAACTCGAAAAAACCGGGGATGGCGCTGCGCACCTCCTTGTCGTCGAGCCTGTTTCGGAGCAGGAGGGCCGGAACGAGGTTTCGATAGGAGAGTTCGGCTGGCGGTACGAGCAGGAGATTGTCCAGCGCCACCAGACGGCATCCGCAATGCGTCTGCCGTCCCTCCCCCAGCGCGGGCATATTCTGAACGTAGTTGAGGCATTGCCTTAGCGCCCGTTCGATCGCTTCGCTCCGGGTCGCGGCCTCCCAGGCCACGTAGTGGTAGGGACATCGCTTCGCGGGATAGCCTGAGGAAACGGCGCGATGCAGCCGCTTCGTCAGCCACTCCCTGCCGAGCTCCGAATTGCGGAAGAACTCGACGTCCCGCGCGTCGATCGTCGCACCATCCGCGGCGGCGAGCGCCTCGGCCGCCTCGACGACGCCCGTAATACCCGCCACGCGATCCGCGACGAATTCCTCGCTCGGGATGACGCGCAGATCGACCCTGTCGCCCGACACCGCGGCGGCGGGGGCGTTTCGAGCATCGTCCGATTGCGACGATGTCCCCGCGCAACCGACGGCGAGCGACAAGACGCCTGCCCAGCCGGCGATTGCACCGAGAACCGATCGACACCGCATCCGCATGCGTCTCAGACTCCGCGCCAAAGTTCCCCGTAGTGATTGCAAAAAAGGATAGCCGATCGGCCGGCGTTTTCCCAGCGGGGGGCTCATTCGCCGATGAAATGGAGCACCAGATTACGATGATGGGGCCGGCGGCGATGCTCGAACAGAAAGATGCCCTGCCAGGTTCCGAGGGCGAGGCGGCCCCGCGTGACCGGGATCGTCAGCGACACATCGGTCAGGGCGCCGCGAATATGGGCGGGCATGTCGTCCGGCCCCTCGATCGTATGCCGGTAGAGCGCCGGGTTTTCCTCGACCAGCCGCGTGAAGAAGGTCTCGAGGTCGTGGCGAACGTCGGGATCGGCATTTTCCTGGATCGTCAGGCTGGCGGAGGTGTGCCGGCAGAAGACCGTGAGCAGGCCGGTCCCGATGTCCTGGCGGGCCACCCAGGCCGCAATCTCCTGCGTGACCTCGTGCAGCCCCTGGCCACGGGTGCGAATGCTGAGGGTGTCCTGGGCGTGCGGCATAAGCTGACCTTCCGAAAACGGACCGACGGTCTTTGTCTTACCCCCCTCATTGATCCGGAGGCAACAGGCCCTAAGACGTCTTGGGCAGAACGCCGGGACCATCGCCGAGTTCCGGGCGGCGAAAGGCGGCGAAGGCGATCGCGGCGCCCAGTCCGAGGACCAGCATCACGCAGGCCAGCGGCAGCAGCGATTCATGCGGCAGCCAGCCGCCCAGGGCGGCGGCCGCGGCGCCGACGGCCATCTGAACGAAACCCAGCAAGGCCGAGGCGGCGCCCGCCATGCGCGGAAAGGGACCCATGGCTCCCGCCATGCCGTTGGGCATGACAATTCCCATGCCGCAGAGAAACAGGATGACCGGGATCACAATGACCAGCACACCGAAGAACCCGGCAAGGGCCAGCGCGGTCATCGCGCCTCCGGAGGCCACGGCGATCCCGATCCCGATCCACATCATGCGCTCGATGCCGAGGCGCATCGTGAAGATCCCGGCCGACAGATTGCCCGCAAGCGTGCCGAAGACGGCCAGGGCCGAAAGCAGGCCGTAATGGGCGGGGCGCACGCCCAGAGTGTCAATGATCAGGAACGGCGTGGCGGCGATGAACGCCATCAACCCGGAGAAAACAAGCGACAGCGCCAGCATGTGGCGGACGAAGACCGGGCTGCGCAGAAGCAGAGCATAGTTGCGTACCATATCGTAGGGGTTGAGGGCGGTGGGATCGGGCTGGCGGTTGGTTTCCTCGAGCAGGAGCCAGGCCGCGGCCCAAACCAGGAGGGTGACCGCGGCAAGGAAAAAGAAGTTGGCCTGCCAGCCATACCATTCCTGCAGATAGCCGCCGATAATGGGGGAGATCGCGGGGGAGACCGAGAAGGCGACACCGATATAGGCCAGGGCCTTGGCCGCGCGGTCTCGCCCATAGATGTCGCGGACGATGGCCCGACCCAACACCGCGCCCGAACAGGCGCCGACCGACTGCAGGAAACGGCCGAACAGCAGGGCTTCGATGCTGGGCGCGAAGGCGCAGGCGAAATTGGCGCAGAGGAACAGACCCAACCCGCCCATGAGCACCGCGCGCCGTCCGTAGCGGTCGGAGAGGGGGCCGAAGACGAGTTGAGAGACGGCAAAGCCGATGAGGAAAATGGTTAGGGTCAGCGTCACCCGCTGCGGCGTGGTCCCGAGATCCGTCACCAGCGACGGCATGGAGGGCACGTAGATGGCTGTCGAGAGCTGCCCAAGGGCGATCAAGGCGGTGAGGAGTCCACCGATCCAGAGCGATTCAGGATGGGGTTTGGCGCGGGGCGACGACAAGGACATATGTGTTTATAGGCGAGATCGTCGCCGCGCGCCAAAGGTCGCCATCGAACGATGCCTCAGCGCCGACCTTCACGCGCGAGCAGATCGCGTTTGCGCTGCACGCCCCAGCGGTATCCCGTGAGATTTCCGTCCGCGCCGACCGCGCGATGGCAGGGGACGACCAGCGACACCGGATTGGTGGCGCAGGCCCGCCCCACCGCGCGCGCGGCCCGTGGATGCCCAATGACGGCGGCGATTTCGCCATAGGTCATGGTCTGTCCCGGCGGAATCCGGCGCAGACACTCCCAGACCCGCCATTGGAAGGCGGTGGCGCGTACGTCGAGCGGCAGGTCGGGGACCGGCGTAGCGCCATCCAGGTGCTCCAGAATATGGGCGACATGATCGGCCAGAACACCATCGTCGCGCAGGATCTCGGCGGCCGGGAAGTCGCCGCTGAGTTCGGCTTCGAGATCGGGGTCGCGATTGCCGAGCATGACCGCGCAGACACCCCGGGCCGTGGCCGCGACCAGCAGCCGACCGAGCGGACAATCGGCAATGGCGAAGGTGATCTGCGCGCCGCGCCCACCTTTGGCAAAAGAGGACGGCGTCATGCCGAGCTGCGAATCGGCCTTCTCGTAGAGCCGGCTCGACGAGCCGTATCCGGCGCCGTAGAGGGCGGAGGCGACCGGCTCGCCATTGCGAAACTCCGCCTTCAGGCGGCCATGGCGCAGCGCCTCGGCATACTGCCGGGGGGAGAGGCCGGTCGCCTGCTTGAAGCTGCGTTGCAGGTGGTGGGGACTCAGGCCGAGTTCGACGCCCAACTCCGCCAGAGTGGGCGGGCCGTCGGTCCGCGCGACGAGAAGCGCGATCACCCGCTGGGCCAGCTCGGTGGCGGGGTCCGGCGCCTTCGCGGCTTCGGGATGGCAACGCCGGCAGGGTCGGAATCCGGCATCGCGCGCGGCCGGCGCGTCGGCAAAGAACAGCGCATTGTCGCGTTTGGGCTTTCGGCTGGGGCAGGATGGCCGACAGAAGACACCGGTCGACCGTACGGCGTAGACGAACTGGTCGTCGAAGCGGGCGTCGCGCGTGCGAACGGCCCGCCAGCGCTGATCGTCGTTCATCGAAGCCTCTCCATGGTTCGCGTCCATGGCCCAGAACATAGCCCGGCGACCGGCGCGACATCTATCCGATGCTTGCGGTGGAACTGATCCCCTACGGGTCACCCGTATCGATGCAGTCCTTCGCCATGACGGCGGAGCCAGGCCCGCGCGTCGACAGGATCCTCGGTCAGCGTCGCCACGGTGGCCCAGAACCGGTCGCCGTGGTCGCGCACGGCGAGATGGGCCACCTCATGCGCCACGACATAGTCGAGCACCCTTTCGGGAGCCATGATCAGGCGCCAGCAGAAGGACAGATTACCGTTCGACGCACAGGACCCCCAGCGTGAACGGGTGTCGCGCAAGCCGATTCGGCCCGCCGGACGGCCCAGCATTTCAGCCTTGGCGGCCACCCGCGTGACGATTTCCCGCCGGGCCTCCCGCCTCAGCCAGTCGGTCACGCGCCGGGCCAGGAACTCCGGGTTCCCCGTCACGTGGATCTGCCCGTTCTCCCGCCAGACCACGCCCTTTTGATCCGGCCGATGGCAAATCCGATGGCCGATGCCGAGGAACGGAACGACCGCGCCATCGACGAAGGCGACGCGTGGCGGAAGTCCCTCGATCATCTCCAGAAGCCAGGCCGACTTGCGCTGCGCCCAGTCGATTCCCTCTTCGATCGGCACCGATGCCGGTATGGTTACCACGGCGCCCTCGGCGGCCGAATCGACCCGCAGCGTCAACCGCCGGGCACGCGGATGGCGGCGGATTCTGAGGGGCAGGCTGCGCCCCTCCAAATCCAGTAATGTCCGGTGTTCGCGAACCCGTCTGAGTGGCGCCGCGCGTGACGGTTTCCGCCTCACTTCGGCCACTCGACGATATGGTCCTCCAAATCCACCGTCTCCTTCTCCGGGATCACCCGCCCGCGCACCGATATCCCCGCCTGGTGGACGGTTTCCGGGTCGCCGGAGACGAGCGGATGCCACCATGGGAGGTCCCGGCCCTCCGAGAGAAGACGATAGGCGCAGGTCGAGGGCATCCAGGAGAGCCGCGAAAGGTTTTCCGGTGTCAACACGACACAGTCCGGCACGTAACGGGAGCGCTCATCATAGCGCGAGCAGCGGCAGCTGCCGAGATCGAGAAGACGGCAGGCGACCTTCGTATAGGCGATTTCGCCCGTCTCGACATCCTCGAGCTTGGCAAGGCAGCATTTGGCGCAGCCATCGCAGAGCGACTCCCATTCCGACGGCGTCATTTCGTCGAGCGTCTTGCGCTTCCAGAACGGAAGCTCGTCGATCATCGGGCTCAGCCGGATCACAGGAACTCGCGGAGGCGCTGGGCGATCTCCTGGGGCGTGGTGTCGTGGCTGAAGAACGCGCGGAACTCACCGTCCGGTCCCATCAGATAGGTGATCGCGGTGTGGTCCATCAGATAGTCGTCCGCGCCCCCGTCCTCTTCCATCACCTTGGCATAGTACACGCGATAGCCCCGCGCCGCCCGGTCGATCTGGTCGAGGCTTCCGGTCAGGCCGATGATGCTGGGATGGAAATGTCCGACATACATCTTCATCTGTTCGGGGGTATCCCGCTCGGGATCGACGGTGACGAAAAGCGGCGCGATCTTCCCGGCATCCTTGCCCAGCATGTCCAGCGCCTCGGCGATGGTGGTCAAGGAGGTCGGGCACACATCGGGGCAATAGGTGAAGCCGAAAAAGACCAGCATGAACCGGCCACGGAAATCCTGGTCCGTAACGGTCTTGCCGTCGTGGTCGAGGAGCGTAAACGGGCCGCCGATCGTCGGCGCTTCGGCGGATTGCTGGGCCCGAGCGGGAACCAGGTCGACCTCGCTGGGCGTGTGAACATAAAAGCCCAAGGCGGCGGAGATGGCGATGACGACGACGCCAAGAATGCCCCAACGGGCCAAAGCGGAGAAGCGCATGTCTTCAAGCCTCGTCTGCGACGCGGATCGCGGAGAGCGATCCACAGGCTTCATGATATAATTCTGCGCCTTCTTGGATCAAAAGCCAATCGGAAGGATCCCTATTTTCCAATTTTGGGGTATATGCCCTGGTCTCGAAGTTGTCGTCCGGTCCGTCTCAGGGATGGCATTCCTTCTGATATATGAGTATTACCTAATTTATAACTCGTCGGCGACCTGGGCAAGGAGCGCTTGAGCAGGTTCAGTCTCGGCGGATAGTGCTCTTGTCAAGATCGTTTCCCGTCCTCCACCCAACTAAGAGAGAGACCTATGAGCAAAGATTTCCCGCAAATGGCCAAGGAACTGACGGAAGCCATCGGTGTGTTGCGCAAGGGGGCGACAGAGCCCATGCAGGCGTTTTCCGGGCTTGCCCGCGCGTCGACCGCGAAGGGCGCCTTGGACACCAAGACCAAGGAGCTGATCGCGACCGCAATCGCCATCGCCGTGCGCTGCGACGGTTGCATCGCGTTCCATGTGAAGGCCGCGCGTCGCCAGGGGGCGACGCGCGAGGAAATGCTGGAGACCATCGCCATGGCCGTCTACATGGGCGGCGGACCATCGATGGTTTACGGGGCCGAGACCTTGCAGGCCTTCGACCAGTTCGAAACCGCCGGGGTCGCGGATTAAACGGCGTTTTCGCCCACGCGACAATCAACCCAAAAGCACGGAAAGAGGCGATTCACCCCGCCGATGGCCGCCGGATTCGCAAGGCGGTTGCGCGGCAACGCCTTGCATTGGGCCGAGAATCGTCCAATATCTTTGCCGGGTTTCACTTGAGCGAACCGAGGAGTCCAATGTCTCTTGGTCCTGATCGCACTTACATGACGCGCGCCCAGGCGGATGCCGCGCAGATCGATGTCGGTCTGCGCGAGTATATGCTGGGCGTATACAATTACATGGCGCTCGGTGTCGCCTTTACCGGCATCGTCGCGCTGCTTGTCGCCATGAACCCCGCCATCATGCAGGCGGTGGCGCTCGGTCCCATGAAATGGGTGCTGTTCATCGGCATCATCGGCATGGGATTCGTGGCACCGCGAATCATGATGTCGGGCAGCATTGCGGCCGCGCAGCTCAGCTACTGGGTCTATGCGGCGATGTGGGGCGCCCTGATGGCGCCGATGTTCTACCTCTACACCGGCGACAGCATGGTCCGCGTGTTCTTCATCACGGCGGGCGCCTTCGCCGGGATGAGCCTGCTCGGCTACACGACGAAGAAAGACCTGTCGGCGATGGGGCGCTTCCTTGCGATGGCCACCATCGGCATCCTGATTGCCGTGCTGGTCAACGTCTTCTTGCTGCAGAGCCCGATTCTCCATCTGGGCTTGTCGATCGTGGTGGTTGCCGTTTTCGCCGGCCTGACCGCCTACGAAACGCAGGTCATCAAGAACATGTACTATGCCGGCGATGGCAACGAGATCGCCAAGCGCAAGTCGATCTTTGGCGCCTTCATGCTCTATGGCAGCTTCGTGACCATGTTCATCTGGCTGCTGCAGATCTTCGGAGTCGCGCGCGAATAGACACGATAACACGGTCTGCGATGAACAAGGCCCGGGAGTGATCCCGGGCCTTTTCGCTTGCTGACAGTTAATACTGGCGGCGTCCCATCGGCGGCGATCAGCTTATTCGTTGCGAAGATAGGGGGCCGCTTTCTGACCGAGGGCACGCCAAGTGCCGGCAAAACCGATCACGAGCGTGATCGCGACACAGATGAGCACCGTCGCGGCGACCGCGCCGGGCGCGAACCGCCACTCGCTCTCCATCACATGAACCACGACCGCCCAGGCGGTGACGCTGCCGATGACCGCCGCGACCAACCCCGTGGATGCGCCCAGGATTCCGTATTCCAGGAGAAACGCGGTCAGAACGCGCTTGCGCGTAGCACCAAGGACCTTGAAGACGACGGCGTCGTAAACGCGTCGGCTTCGGCCGGCGGCGACGGCTCCGGCTAGGACCAAGGCCCCCGCGCCGATGGTGATCGCGGCGGTTCCCCGCACGGCCGCGCCGATTCCGGCGAGGATTCGCGCCGCGGCATCCAGTGCGTCGCTCACGCGAATCGTGGAGATATTGGAAAAGCGCTCGGTGACCGCCTTTTCCACCGCGGCTTCCGCGCCGTCCGGCGCGCGGACGGCCGCGATATGGGTCTGGGGAGCGCCCTCCAACGATCCCGGCGCGAAGATAATGGCGAAATCGAAGCGCAGCGACTGCCAGTCGATCTCCCGGAGATTGACGATCTCCGCCTCGATATCACGGCCCAGGACGTTCAGGGTCAATGTATCGCCGATTCCGACGCCAAAGCCGCGGGCCAGCTCGGCGTCGAAGGAGATCACGGGCGGCCCGCTGTAGTCGGCCGGCCACCACTCGCCAGCCACGATCTCGGAGTCGCCGGTCGGCAGCGCCGCGTAGGTCAGGGCCCGGTCGCCACGAATCGCCCAAGCCGAATCGGGCTTGACCTTCACCTTGTCCACCGGCTGCCCATCGATCTTGACGATGCGGCCGCGCAGCGTGGGCACGCGCTTCAGGTCGCTGGTCCGGGGAATGCCGGTTACCGTGGCGTCGAAATCCGCGACCTGGTGGGGTTGAATGTCGAGGAAGAACAGGGCTGGCGCCCGTTCGGGCAAACGGTCGTTGACCTGACGGCTGAGATTGCTTTCGATAAGGACGACGGCCACCAGGACCGACAATCCAAGCCCCAGCGAAACAACCACGCTGGCGGTTGTCGCGCCCGGGCGGTGCAGGTTGGCCAATGCCAGCCGCCACTCGGCGCCGCGGGGCGGTGTGAGGCGCGCGGCCAGGCGTATGACAAAGGCCGCGCCGAGGCGCAGCAGCGCGAAGGTCACCAAGGCGCCAGCGACGAACCAATAGGCGAAACCCCGTTCATCGAAGGTCAGAACGGTCAGCAGGGCAAGTATCGCGGCGCCCGCCGCCGTTGCCGCCTGATAGGCGCGGCGCGGCCGGGCATCCGAAGGCGCGACGAGGGAACGGAAGAGATTGGCGGCCGGAACCTCGCGGGCCCGGGCGAGCGGCCAGAGCGCGAAGGTCAGGGCCGTCAAAAGGCCGAAAACCGTCGCCGTCAGAAGTGGGGCCGGATAGACGCCGATTCGCGGCGATACCGGCAGGATCTCTTCGAGGGCCATGGCGGCGAGAGGCGGCATCGCCGTGCCCAGAACCAGCCCCGGCACGATGCCGAGGGTAGCCAATCCCAGAACCTGAAGCAGATAAATCTTGAAGACGAGGCCGCCCGACGCTCCCAGGCATTTCAGGGTCGCGATGGTCGCGGTGCGACTGTCGAGATAGCTGCGCACGGCATTGGAGACACCGATTCCGCCGACCAGCAGTGTCGTCAGCCCAACGAAAGTCAGGAAGAGGGTCATGCGGTCGACGAAGCGGCGCACCCCCGGCGCGGCATTGTCGATCGTGCGGATTCGCCAGCCCGCGTCGGGGAATTGGGCCTTCAAGGCCTTGGTCCATAATCCGATGTCGGTTCCGGGCGCGAGGCCCAGACGATAGTAGTATCGGATCAGACTTCCGGGCTGCACGAGTTCGGTGTCCGGAAGCGCCGCCGAATCGATGAGGACGCGTGGCCCGAAGCTGAATACGCCGGCCACCTTATCTGGTTCGCGAAGAATGGTGGCGCGAACCTCGAACTCGGCCTCGCCGATGCGCAGGCGGGTGCCTTGCCCCACGCCCAGCCTTTCGAGGAGATTGGCGTCCACTGCGGCGCCCCAGCGGTCCCCGTCCCGGGCCAGAGCCTCGCCGAGCGAGAGGTCCGGGTCGAGCGTTACGGCGCCGACCAGGGGATAGGGCGCGTCCACGGCCTTGAGCTCGACCAGGGAGCGCGCGTCCCCATCCGCGAGCCGGGCCATGGCGCGCATCTCGATCACTTCCGAGAGCGCTTCGGAGGCTTCCCGCAGATAGGCAAGGTGGTCTTCCCCGGCCGGCCGGTGCTGGAGCCGGAGCTCGACCTCGCCGCCCAGCAGAACCCTGGAATCCGCACGCAGCCCCGCGACGATGGATTCGCTGACCGAGCCGACGCCAGCGATGGCGGCGACACCGAGCCCGAGGCAGGCGATGAAGATGCGGAAGCCGCCAAGACCGCCCCGAAGTTCCCGTCGCGCCAGTCGAAGGATCAGAGGCAGGTCCTTCACGCGTGGACGTCCTCGGCCCATACGGCCTCGTCGCCGGCAATACGGCCATCGGCCAGATGCAGGATCCGCGAGCAGCGCTTTGTGAGCGCCGGCTCGTGGGTGACCAGCATCAGGGTCGTTTTACGGCGGCGGTGGAGATCGAACAGCAGATCCATCACGGCTTCGCCGGTCGCGCCGTCGAGATTGCCGGTGGGCTCGTCGGCGAGCAGGATCGCGGGTTCGGCGACGAAAGCCCGGGCCAGGGCGACGCGCTGCTGTTCGCCGCCCGAGAGCTGGCCGGGGTAATGGGTCAGGCGATGGCCCAAGCCGACGGCTTCCAGTTGGACACGGGCCTTGTCGAAGGCATCGTCGAGGCCGGCGAACTCCAAGGGGATGGCGACGTTTTCCAGCGCCGTCATCGTCGGCACCAGATGAAAGTTCTGAAAGACGATACCCACCTGGTCGCGCCTGAAAAGCGCCAGCGCGTCCTCGTCCAATTCGGTAAGCTCGGCGCCGGCGGCATGGACCCGGCCCGAGCTCGGCCGCTCCAGACCGGCGATGACCATGAGCATGCTCGTCTTGCCGGATCCCGACGGACCGACAATCCCGACCGCCTCGCCCGGCGCCAAGGAGAGGTCGATACCGCGGAGAATGTTGACCTCGCCCGCGGCGCTCGCCAGCTTTAGGTGGACATCCTCCAGCCGAATCGACGAATTCGCTTCAGCCTTGTGCTCCGAAATATGAGCGGTCAATGAGAACCCTGTGTTTCTTGAGTGAACCTTCCCGATATGGCGCGATGATCCGCCGTTTCAACGTCGCCGCCATTCTTGTCCTGGTTGTTCTGTACGCGACAGACGCCGTCGCAGATCCCCTTCGCATCGTGGTTCTGGGCGACAGCCTGACCGCCGGATATGGTTTGCCGGAGGACGAGGCGTTCCCGGTCCGGCTCGAGGCCGCGCTGAAAGATGCGGGTCATGACGTCCGGGTGGTCAATGCCGGGGTCTCGGGCGACACGACTGCGGGCGGTCTGGCACGCCTCGACTGGGCCCTTGCCGCCGGGCCGGAGGGACCGCCCGACGCCGTCATCGTCGAACTCGGCGGGAATGACGGCCTGAGGGGCTTTGAGCCGGTGGTGACCAAGGCCAATCTGGACGCCATATTGACCGGCGTCCGAGAACGGGGTCTCCCGGTCCTGCTGACCGGCATGCTCGCGCCCCCGAATCTGGGCGCCGAGTATGGAGAGGAGTTCGCGGCCGTTTTTCCCTACTTGGCGGAGAAGCACGACGTGCCCCTCTACCCTTTCTTCCTGGACGGCGTCGCCGGGGATCCGAACCTTAACCAGTATGACGGGATCCACCCCAACGCAGAAGGCGTGCGCGAGATCGTCCGGCGAATCCTGCCGGCCGTAGAGGGCCTGTTGAATGCCGTCGAAAGCTCCTGAAATCGCGCGTTTTGGATTGTCTCGCGATTGTCATATGATAACGAGATGACGGGGAGGCACATCGAGTACCTTGGGACAGCTGAGAGGCTAGGATGTCCTCGTTCCGCCTAGCGCACGCCGCGGCCGAGGATTGGGCCCATGCCGCGAAGGACTGTACGGACCGCCTGGGCGCCATCCCCGCGGATACCAGCCTCGGCTTCGTTTATGTGACGGACGCGCTGGCGGATGACGTTTCGAGCATCCTGACCTATCTCCGCCAGAAGACCGGCGTTCAGCAGTGGGTGGGCACGGTCGGCATCGGCATCTGCGCGGGCGCCGAGGAGTATTTCGACCGACCCGCCGTGGCGGTCATGCTCGCCGATTTCCCGCAGCGCTCTTTTTGTCTCTTTCCGAGCGTGAGCAAGGGGCCGGAGCAGCTTTCGGCCGAGCATCAGGCCTGGATTGCCAGCAATACCCCGGCCCTCGGCCTCATCCACTGCGACCCCACGCACGAGTCCCTGGTCGGGTTGATCGATGGCTTGGCGGATGCAACCTCGGCCTATCTGGTCGGGGGCCTGACGTCTTCCCGGTCGACCTGCCACCAAGTCGCGGGTCGGATGACGGGTGGCGGCATATCCGGCCTCCTACTGGCGCCCGAGGTGCCTGTTGCCACCGGCCTCAGCCAGGGCTGCGCGCCCATTGGGGAAAGCCATGTGATATCGGATTGCCTGGACAACGTACTCATCGGCCTCGACGGGCGGCGCGCGTTGGAGGTGTTGAGCGAGGACATCGGCGAGGAGCTGTCGCGCGACATCCGTCGCGTTGGCGGACTTGTCCATGCGGCCATTCCCATCCACGGATCGGATATGGGCGACTATCTGGTGCGCACCCTCGTCGGCATCGATCCCGACCGTGGATGGCTGGCGATTGCCGGCCAGGTCGAGCCGGGTGACCGGATCATGTTCGTTCGTCGCGATCCGCAAAGCGCGGCAAGAGACCTTCGATTGATGCTGAACCGGCTGAAGGGCCGCCTGGAGGGGCCACCGAGGGGCGCCGTCTATGTTTCCTGCGTGGCGCGCGGACCCAACCTGTTCGGAGCGGAAGGCAACGAGATGGCCATCCTGCGCGAGGTGCTGGGCGACCTGCCCGTGATCGGCTTCTATGCCAACGGCGAAGTTTCGTTCAACCGGCTCTACGCGTATACCGGGGTTCTCACCCTTTTCCTGTGACGCGCCATCCAGGCCAGCCAGAGCGAACCCGATGCGAATATTCGTGGCGCTTCCCCTTCCCGACCCGATTCGTCGGCACTTGGCCGGCCTGCGTTCGGGCTTGCCGGGCGCCCGGTGGGTCGCGCCCGAGAACATGCATGTCACCCTGCGCTTCATCGGCGAGGTCGAAGGTGACGAGGTGGACGAGGTCGATGCGGCATTGGCCGAAATTCGGGTGCCGGTCTTCGACGTGTCCGTCGGCGGTATCGGGTTTTTCGATCGAGGCCGAAAGGTTCATGCGGTTTGGGCCGGGATCGAGGCCGAGGGGGGTCTTGAGCGCCTTCAGCGAAAGGTGGAGTCCGCCATCGTCCGGGCCGGGTTCGAGCCGGAACGACGGAAGTTCAAGCCGCATGTGACCATCGCGCGCCTTCGAGGCACGCCGGCGCACCATGTGGGAACCTATATCGAGGCCCATGACGGCTTCGCCAGCGATCCGTTCCGCGCCGATCACTTCACATTGTTCCGGAGCCATCTGGGGCGCGAGGGTGCGGTCTACGAAGCGCTCGCGGACTATACGCTGGACGAAAGCTGACCCGTAAGCAGCCTGGGAAGGGCCGCCATGTCGTCGATCACGTGATCTGCCCCTGCGGCGACCAGCATGTCCGCATAGCCGGGCCCACAATGCCCGCCGCCGGCAAAGCCGATGACGCGCATGCCGGCGGCCAGCGCCGCCGAGACGCCGGCTTCGCTGTCCTCCACGACACAACAGCGGGCGGGGGCGACCCCCATACGCTCGGCGGCAAAGAGGAACAGGTCGGGCGCCGGTTTGCCGTTCGCCACCTGATGGGCGCTGTAGAGATGGGGCTCGAAATAGCCGAGCAGGCCCGTGGCCGTGAGCGAGGTCCTGATCTTGGACGGCGCGCCGGAAGATGCCACGCATTTGGGTTGCGGGATGCGCTTCAGCGCGTCCTCGATCCCGGGGATCGGTTGCAGCTCGCGGGCGAAGATCTCCAGATCGCGGGCCCGCAGGCGCTCCTCGAAGTCGTCGGGCAGCTTGCGGCCCCAATCCGCCTCGATGAGAGCCATCGCTCGATTGATGCTGATGCCGGTGAAGCGGGCCCGGCACTGCTCCGGTGTCACCGCGTAGCCTTCCCCGGCCAGGGCTTCGGACAGCAGCCGGCTGGCCAGCATCTCGCTGTCCACGAGCACGCCATCGCAGTCGAAAATAGCGAGGTCGACGGGAGGGTCGTTCAGCATGTTGCTTCAAAATCCGTAGTAGCGCAGGGTTTCGTCGACCGCGCCCACATAGGGGCCGGCGAACAGCCGCACATGAATGAGAAGATGGTAGAGGTTGTAAAGATGCCGCCGCTCCTCGAAGAAACCGGGGCGGATGGGACGCAGTTCGTTATAGCGCCGGAAGAAAGGCGTATCGAAGGTCCCGAACAGGGTGCTGTAGGCGAGCTCCAACTCCTCATGGGCATAATAGCATGACGGGTCGATGAAGGCGGCGATCCGGCCATCTCGGCACAGCACGTTGCCGGTCCACATGTCGCCATGGATGAGGGCGGGCCGCTCCGGCTCATACAGCCACTGCTCGACGCGGCCGATGAGCTTTTCCAGACGCGGCATCATCGCGGGCGGCAGGTTGCCGGAGTTCAATGCCGCGCGGCTCATATGCCAGAGCCGTTGCTCTCGGTAGAAGTCGAGCCAGCTCCCGGTCCAGGATGCTGGTTTGGCGAGGCCCACCGTCAACGTGCCGTGATCGAAGCCGTAGGCATCGGCGGTGATGCCGTGCAGGTCGGCTAGAAGCTCGGCGGCGTGCCCCTGCGCGGCCTGCGTGATCCCGCCCCGTGTCTCGACATGGCTGATCACCAGCAGGCCAGGATCAGCGTGGATCACCTCCGGAACAGGCAAACGGCTGTTTTCGGCTAGGTAGCGCAGGCGGTAGGCTTCGAGATCCAGGCCGGTCTGGGAATCGCCGATCTTGATGACCACGCGTTCGCCGCCGTCCAGATCGACGCGCATCACATCGCTGACGCATCCCCCCGACAGAGGGGTAAAGGACAGCGGCCGGGCGCCGGTGACCCGGGTGAGGGTTTCCGCGATGGCCGGGTCCACGGGGCTCACACTCCGAAACGGGTGAGAATGCTGTCCACCGCGCCCACATAACTGCCGCCGAACAGCCGGACATGGACGAGCAATGGATAGAGGTTGTAGAGATCACGCCGTTCCTCAAAGAAGCCGGGTTGAAGGGGACGGAGGCCGCTATACCTCTCGAAGAAGGGTTCCCCGAAGGTGCCGAAAAGGGTCGAAAAGGCAAGCTCGATCTCGGGATCGCCGTAGTAAATCGCCGGGTCGATGAAGCCGGCGATGCGGCCGTCACGGCACAGCACGTTGCCGGTCCACATGTCGCCGTGGAGGAGCGCGGGATGCTCCGGCTCCTCGATCCAGCGGTCGAGGCGGCCGGCGAGCGCCTCCACGCGGTGCATGTGCCGGCTTGGCAGGTGGCCGGCGTTGAGGGCCTCGCCGGCCATATAGAGCAACCGGTGATCGCGGAAGAACGCGCACCAGCTCGCCGTTGAAGGGTTGGGTTGGTGAAGGCCGCCGATCAGCGTGTCACATTCGAAACCGAAGGCGTTGCCATGAAGGCCGTGGAGATCGGCGAGAAGCTCGGCGGCGTGGCGTTGCGCCGCTGCCGTCAGCCCGCCAGCGGTTTCGATGAAGGTCATGAGCAGGAGGCCGTCATCGGCGTGCAGCACCTTGGGCACGGGAAGGCGGCTGAGTTCCGCGAGCCGTCGCAGCATGGTTCCTTCCAGGGCCAACCCGCTGCCCGCCGCGCCGGTCTTGGCGACGAGGGTCCGGCCGTCGGAAAGACCGATTTTCCAGACCTCGCCGACGCAACCGCCGCCCATCGCGGCGATATGCGACGCGTCACAGCCGGTGATTTCGGCGATCCGGATCTTGACGTCGGCGGGCGCCATCCGTTCAGAGGCCGTTGGCGCGAATGTCGGCGAGCAGACCGCGAGAGGCCGCCTCGATCAGGTCGAGGGCGGTTTCGAAGTCCCTCAAATGTCCGTAATAGGGGTCAGGGACCTCGCGATGGTTCGATTCCGGGGCATAATCCATGAATCGGGCGACGCGATGCTCCTCTCCCGGCGGGCACAGCCGGGTCAGGGCCTCGTAATTCTCTTCGTCCATCGCCAGGACGTGGTCGAAATGGGAAAAATCCTCCAGCGTGACGCGACGCGCCCGCAACTCGCTGAGGTCGCCACCCCGCGCTCGAACCACGATCTGAGCGCGACGATCCGGCGCTTCGCCCAGATGCCAGGAGCCGATACCGGCGGAATCGATCTCGAAGCTCTCTTCCAGTCCTTCGTTTGAGACCAGTTGCCGGAACGCGCCTTCGGCCATGGGCGAACGGCAGATGTTACCCGAGCAGACAAACAGAACCTTGACCAAGACGATCCTCCCGTGGCGCCGCGGCCGAGGACTGCATTATCATGGCCGCCGACGCGAGGTCCACCCCTTCGGGGTGGTCGGTTTCGGTCCGTGGCCAGGAGGGCGGCGACTACGGTCAAGGCGCCCGAAGCCGTCCACGGCCCGAAACCGCTCCGTCAGAATGAGCCTATATGAACAAGACATGCTCTAACCCGACCGGAGACGAAATGGGCGAGCGACGTGACGGCAATATCGTCATCCTGACCGGTGCCGGCATCTCAAAGGAGTCCGGCCTCGACACCTTCCGGGACGCGGACGGCATCTGGGCCAAGGTGCGACTCGAAGACGTGGCGACGCCGGAAGCCTTCATCCGCGATCCCGCGCGCGTGCATGACTTCTACAACGGGCGGCGGCAACGCTTGGCTTCCGGGGAGGTCGAGCCCAACGCGGCCCATCTGGCGCTCGTGCGGCTCGAGGCGGAGTGGCCGGGCGAGGTTCTGGTCGTGACCCAAAACGTCGACAATCTGCATGAGCGGGCCGGGAGCCGGAACCTGATCCATATGCATGGCGAGCACCTGAAGGCCCGCTGTGACGCCTGCGGCGTCATCTTCGCGTGGGAGGCCGACCTCTCCGTCGGCCTGGTCTGCGATTCCTGTGGGACGTCGGGCGGTCTGCGCCCCCATGTCGTCTGGTTCGGCGAGATGCCGCTGGAGATGGAGCGGATCTATGCGGCGCTCGACGCCTGCGCGCTTTTCGTCTCGATCGGCACTTCGGGCAATGTCCACCCGGCCGCGGGGTTTATCGAGCAGGTGCGTCTGGGCGACGGCGCCCAGACGGTCGAGCTCAATCTCGAACCTTCGGAGGGCGCGAGCCGGTTTCACACGGCCGAATACGGACCCGCGACGAAGATCGTGCCGGCTTTTGTCGAGCGGTTGCTGAGCGAAGGGTTGTAAGGATGGGTGGAGACGAACCGAGCGGCGCTCTCGACACCCTCCTCGCGGAGGTTCGGGCTTGCCGGATCTGCGCCGAGCATCTGCCCCTCGGGCCCCGTCCGGTATTGCGCATGGCCGAAAGCGCGCGGCTGCTGATCATAGGCCAGGCACCGGGGACGAAGGTGCATGAGACCGGGGTTCCGTGGAACGACCCCTCGGGCGACCGCTTGCGCGAATGGCTGGCGATGGACCGCGAGACCTTCTACGACGAAAAACGGATCGCCATCATGCCCATGGGGTTCTGCTATCCCGGCCGGAATCCGAGGGGCGGCGACAACCCGCCGCGGCCGGAATGCGCGCCGGCTTGGCACGCGAAACTGCTCGATCACCTGACGAACGTCCGCTTGACCCTGCTGGTCGGGACCTACGCCCAGGCATGTTATCTGGACACGCGCCGCAAGCGCACGATGACCGAGACGGTGCGCGTCTGGCCGGAGTATGGGCCCGAGTTCCTTCCCCTGCCCCATCCGAGCTGGCGCACGACGGGCTGGCTCAAGCGCAATCCCTGGTTCGAGACGGAGCTGCTGCCGGACCTCCGAGCCCGGGTCGCCGAGGCGTTGGGTTAGCGGCGTCAGCCCTCCACACTCTTGCGCAGCCGGAGGCGCAGCGCGTTCAACCGGATGAAGCCGGTGGCGTCGGACTGATCGTAGACGGAGTCCGCCTCGAAGGTCGCGATCTCTTCCGAATAGAGGCTGTTTGGCGATTTCCGGCCGACCACCATGACGTTGCCCTTATAGAGCTTAACGCGAGCCGTGCCGGTGACGACCTTCTGGCTCTCGTCGATGGCGGCCTGCAGCATCTCGCGTTCGGGCGAGAACCAGAAGCCGTTGTAGACGATCTCGGCATAGCGCGGGGTCAGCTCGTCCTTCAGATGCATGGCGCCCTTGTCGAGGGTCAGGCTCTCGACCGCGCGGCGGGCGTGGAAGAGGATGGTGCCGCCCGGTGTCTCATAGACCCCGCGCGACTTCATGCCGACGAAGCGATTCTCGACGATATCGGCGCGCCCGACCCCGTTGGCGCCGGCCAGCTCGTTGAGCCGGGTGAGCAGCGCGGCGGGAGAGAGCTTCTCGCCATCGACGGCGACGGGATCGCCGCGTTCGAACTCGATCTCGACATAGGTCGGCCGGTCGGGCGCGTCTTCCGGGCGGACGGTGCGGCTGAAGACGTATTCCTCCGGTTCCTCCCAGGGATCCTCCAGCGCCTTGCCCTCGCAGGAGATGTGCAGCAGGTTGGCGTCGGCCGAAAAGGGCGCCTCGCCGCGCTTGTCCTTGGGGATCGGGATCTGGTGCTTCTCGGCGTATTCGATGAGGCGGCTGCGCGAGTTGAGGTCCCATTCCCGCCAGGGCGCGATGATGCGGATGTCGGGCTTGAGGGCATAGTAGCTCAGCTCGAAGCGCACCTGGTCGTTGCCCTTGCCGGTGGCGCCATGGGCGACGGCGTCGGCGCCCACGGCCTCCGCGATCTCGATCTGGCGCTTGGAAATCAGCGGCCGGGCGATGGAGGTGCCGAGCAGATAGGTGTCCTCATAGATGGCGTTGGCCCGGAACATGGGGAGAACGAAATCGCGGACGAACTCCTCGCGCAGGTCCTCGATGAAGATCTCCTTGATTCCGAGCAGCTTGGCCTTTTCCCGGGCCGGCTCCAGCTCCTCGCCCTGGCCGATATCGGCGGTGAAGGTCACCACCTCGCAGCCATATTCGTCCTGGAGCCAACGCAGAATGACCGAGGTGTCGAGCCCTCCCGAATAGGCCAGCACCACCTTCTTGACCTTGCCCTTCATCTTCGCTTCGCCTTTGAACCGGGGTTGAAATGGAAGCGCGCAGTATAGGGAAGCCGCCGGCCAGGGCAAGCGACCGCCGGCCAAGGTACCGAAGGGGTTCCGGAGGTCAGGAGGATTTGCGGTCGGCTGTGTCGGTCGGCGCGAGGTTGACCACGTTCTCGGATGCGGATTCCGCCGCGATCCTCGCAGGATCGACCGGATCCCGACCAGCCTCGGTGTCAGGCGGCACATCGGCCAGAATCCGATGATCCCGTTCGAACCCGATGCGGACGGCGATGCCGCGGCGGTCGTGGAAACGGTGCTTGAGCACGAGGGTGAGCACGACCGCGATATAGGCCCCGAAGATCACGTCGGAGAGGTAGTGCGCGCCGACGACCACGCGGCTGAAGGCGACCAGCACGGCGACCGCGATATAGAGCACGTCATAGCGGGGATAGACAAGGATCAACGCCATGGCCACGGCCCAGATCGTCTGCGAGTGACCGGAGGGGAAGGAGGTCACCTCGTAGCCGAGGTTGAACCAGCTGAAGCCGTAGAGTCCGTCGTCGAACAGCGCCTCGGGCCGGTACCGCCCGAACACCGCCTTCATCAGGTTGATGACGATGCCGGAGAAGGCGACGGCGAGGATCACGAATACGCCGGCGTCCATGAAACGGGTGAGCCGCAGCCTGGTCTGCGAGCTCACGTCGAAATAGGAGGCGACGCGGCAAACGAAGATCACGGCGACGCATGCGACGATGTAAGGGGTCGCGTCGCCGAGCTCGGTGACGCGACGGAACACCGCGATCAAGGTCCGGTTGGCGTCGGTCTCGAAATAGAGGCTGAGCGGCCGGTCAAGGAACGCCATGCAGAAGGCGCAGACGGCGGAAACCAGGAGAAAGGATGTGACATAGGGCCGATTTCGAAACACGGCGACGGCCGCATCCCGTGCATCGCGCCATATCTGCATCGCCCGCTCGACCATGTCCCGCGTTCGCCCGGCGTGCTTCATCCGCATTGCACTACCAGCGGGACCGCCCGAACACAAGGACAAACAAGCCGAAGAAACGAGCTATCTTATTGAGTCGCTTCATAAATCGTGATTTCAAGCGGGTCGCCCTTCGAATAGTTGAAGCCGTTCAGCCGATGCAAGGGTTGAAGGGCGAGCGGCAGATCCGAGGCGGCTTCGCGGAACTTGTCCTCCTCGCGGTCGCTGACGACGGCCAAGCCGTCCTCCCGCGTCCCGAGCCACGCGGCCACACCCTGCCCCGTTGCCAGCGTCGTCCTGGTGCCCAGGAGGAATACCAGGCTCGGTTCGTGATAGCCGGCGGCGGCGATGGGGCGTGTGCGGCCGGGGTCGATTTCGGCGACGGCCCGCGTGATCTCGCGGCTGAGCCAGAAGCCGTCGAGACGCGGCATGACCAGATGGAAGGTCGCGGCGAATACCAGCACGGCGCAGCCGGTCGCGGCGGCGGTCGCGGCACCGATTCGCCCACGCCAGGCAAGGAGGGTGGGCAACACCGCGGCGGTCATGGCGGCGGCGATCGAGGGCAGGGACCAGGCCGTGAAGCCGTCGGCGAACAGGATGGGCGCGGCCACCGCCGCGCCCGCCAGAACCACGCCGATCACGGCCCAGAGGACGTAAAGCGTGCGGGCCGGCCAACGCCCATACGCCGCGCCACGCCCTTCGATCGCGGCGAGGACCCCGTAGGCCGTGATGAGGGCCAGGGCCGGATAAAGCGGCAGGACGTAATGGGGCAGCTTGGTCGGGATCAGCTCGAAGACGATCCACGCGGGCAGCAGCCAAGCCAGGCAGAAGCGCAAGGCCGGCGTCTTGCGCTCACGCCAGGCCCCGATGATCGCGGGCCAGGCGAGCAGCGAGGCGGGCCAGAAAAAGACGATCATCAGCAAGGTGAAATAGCCCGGCGGGGCGCCGTGCGATTCCTGCCCGGACAGCAGCTTCGGCAGAAGATCCGAACCCACCGCGTCGGCGACGAAACCGCCGCCGGTCGAGGCACCGATGGCGACGAACCAGGGCAGGGCAATGGCTAAGGCGAGCGGCAGGCCGGCGATCGGCCGCAAGGCCGCGAGCCATCGAACTTTGCGGTCGGCGATCAGGAGGGCGAGAATCGTCGCCAGCGACACCATCGGCAGAATCGGGCCCTTGATGAGGATGCCGGCGCCCTGCGCGGCCCAGAACAGCAACGCCGGCACGAGCCCCGCCCGTTCTCCGTCCCGTGCTGCCAGGTAGATCCGCGCTAGGCTGCCCTGGGCGAGCAGAACCGTGGCGAGGAGGGCCGCGTCGGTCTTGGCTTGGTGGGCCTCCAGCACGAGAAGCAGAGAGACGGCGAGAAACGCGGCGCCCAGGAAGCCCGTTCGCGGGCCGAACAGGCGCCGGCCGATTCCATAGCAAAGCAATACCGAGACCCAGGCGGCGAGGGCCGAGGGCAGGCGGTAGATCCAGATCTCGCGGCTTTCGACCTCGCTGAACAGGGCGACCGAGGCCGCCTGTAGCCAATAGATGCCGGCAGGTTTCTTGTGTCGGGGCTGATCCTGGAAGCGGATGTTGACGAAATCCCCGGTCTCCAGCATCTGCGTCGTCGCCTGGGCGAATCGCGCCTCGTCCCGATCGAGCGGGGGTATGACGGTAAGGCCGGGGAGATAAACGGCCAGGCAGAGCAGAGACAGCAGGAAATAGGCGCGCAAGCCCGTCGGCCAGGAAAAGACGGAGATCGAGTTGCGGGTTCCGGTCCCCCCGGCCTCAAGCGTGCGCGGCATGGTCGCCGTCCGTCATGCCAGCGGCCCGCCGGGCCTTGTAGAGGCTCAGCCGCTCGCGCTGGGTCGCCGAGCGAAGCTGGCCACAGGCGGCCAGAATGTCGCGTCCGCGCGGCACCCGGATCGGCGCCGAATAGCCCGCTGCGTTGAGAATCTCCGAAAACCGCTTAATCACCGGGGCGGAGGAGCATTCGAAAGTGGCGCCGGGCCAGGGATTGAACGGAATAAGGTTGAACTTCGCCGGGATGCCGCGCACGAGCCGCGCCAGCTCGCGGGCGTCCGCTGGAGAATCGTTCACATCCTTCAGCATCACGTATTCGAAGGTAATGCGGCGGGCGTTGTCGGCGCCGGGATAGTCACGGCAGGCGGCCATGAGGTCGGCCAGGGGATACTTTTTGTTGATCGGCATGATTTCGTCGCGCAGGCGGTCGTTGGCGGCGTGCAGGCTGATCGCCAGCTTGACGCCGAGCTCGTCGCCCACCCGGCGGATCATCGGCACGACGCCGGACGTGGACAGCGTAATCCGCCGCTTGGAAATGGCGATGCCTTCGGCATCCATGACGATGCGCAGCGCCTTGGCAACGGCGTCATAGTTCATCAACGGCTCGCCCATGCCCATCATGACGACGTTAGAGATCATCCGCCCTTCCTTGGGCGCCGGCCACTCGCCATAGGAATCGCGGGCGATCATGACCTGGCCGACGATCTCCGCCGCCGTGAGGTTTCGGACGAGGAGCTGCCGCCCGGTGTGGCAGAAGCGGCAGGTCAGGGTGCAGCCGACCTGGCTGGACACGCAGAGGGCGCCCCGGTCCTCCTCCGGGATGAATACGGTTTCCGCCTCATGGCCCCCGTCGAATCGCAGCAGCCATTTGCGCGTGCCGTCATTGGAGCGCTGCTCGCGGGCGATCTCCGGTCGCGCGATCGTGAAACGTTCTGCGAGGCGGGTCCGAAGCCCCTTGGCCAGGGTTGTCATCTCCTCGAAGTCCCTGGCGCCGCGATGGTAGATCCAGTGCCAGATCTGCTTGGCCCGGAAAGGTTTTTCGCCGAACTCGACCAGGGCGGCTTCGAGCTCCGCCCGCGACAGGCCGACGAGATTGCCGAGATGCTCCGTCATCACGCTTACATATCGCGTGTCGGACGCGGGACCCAAGCGGAAACGACCACGGGAGGCGTCACGGGAGCGGATCGCCGGCGCTCAGCCGCCCGGCTTGCTCTCCACGCCGCAGGCCTTGTCGATCGCCCCCTGGGCGGCGGTGAAGCCGATCAGGGAATAGGTGTCGGTGGTGAGGGTGCCGCGACTCGAGGTGCCCTTGACGACCATGTTCTTTCCCGCCTTCATGGCGACGTTGATGGCACGATCGGTGTCTTCGTCCTCGGCCCAGGCGTAACCGCCGTCGGTGAAGAGCGTGAAGGTCTGGCCGCCGATGGTGACCTCGACCTCGCTGCCCTCCTGATAGGTGTATCCCGCCCGGACGCTGAAGACCCCGACGGCTTTTTCGGCCGGCCGGTGGGTCACCATGACGTAAGTGTCGCCGCGCTGGGTATAGTCGCCTTCGGCCTTCTTGGGCAGGCTGGCGGCATAGCAGAGGGGCTTGCCACCCTCATTCTCGGAAAACGCGCTCCAATCGTCAAACGTGGCGATGAACCCCCCTTCCTGGGCCGTAACCGGACCGGGCCAACCCAGGAGCATCGCGGCGGCGATCGCGCATGCGGAGACCGAGAGAGTTTTCATGCCGTCATTCATAGCCATCCCAACGCAACATGCCAAGTATCGCGGCCGGCGCTGTGGCAAATTTGTGGCGGCATTGCGGCACGATTCGGCAGGATCGCCCCGACATCAACCTGAGATTGTATCGTGCTGAAGGATATGCCACGAAGCGACGGTCCGATGGGCACGACCCGCTGTCAGGGCAACGATCAGACGACCGCCGGTCGTTCCGCCGGCTTACGCCGTCGACGGCTCAGACGGCGCCGCAATGGCCCAATGGAGCGAACGGCCAGGAGGAGCGCGAGAATCGCGCCGTAAATCAGCGGTTCGCGGGTGTCGACCCTGACCATCATGTAGAAATGAACGACCGCCAGCACCGCGGCTGGGAAAACCAGGCGATGCAGCCGCTTCCAGGCCCGGCCGCCGAGGCGTTTTACCCAACCCTTTGTCGAGGTGACGGCAAGCGGGAGCAGCAACACGAAGGAGACCATGCCGACGGTGATGTAGTTGCGCTTGACGATATCTTCCCAGATCGACGGCCAATGAAAGAACTGGTCGAGAACGACATAGCTGGAGAGGTGCAGGAAGACATAGAAGAAGGCAAAGAGGCCCATCATCCGTCTGAAGCGGGCCAGCGCGGACCAGCCGAACAGCTCCCTCACGGGGGTGACGGCCAGCGCGACCAGAAGAAAGCGCAAGGCCCATTCCCCACAGAAGCGGTTGGTCGCCTCGATGGGGTTGGCGCCCAGCCCGCCGGTGAACAGCAGCCACACATGCCACGCCACGGGCGTGAGGCACAGGGCGAATACGGTCGGCTTAGCGACCCAGCGTATTCCCTGATCTGCTGTCATCGCCAAAAGAGCCGTCCCCCCCCAAAGCTCAGTATTGGGTGTTCAGGTCCATGCCCTCATATAGATGCGCCACCTCTTCGGCATAGCCGTTGAACATCAAGGTCTCGCGCCGAAGAAACTCGCCGATTCGCCGCTCCCGCCTCTGGCTCCAGCGGGGATGGTCCTTGTTTGGATTGACGTTGGAATAGAAGCCGTACTCCTGCGGCGCCGATTTGTTCCAGGTGGTCGGCGGCTCATTCTCGACGAAGCTGATCCGGACAATCGACTTGATGCTCTTGAAGCCGTATTTCCAAGGCACCACGAGGCGAATCGGCGCCCCGTTCTGATTGGGCATCTCCTGCCCGTAGAGGCCGATGGCGAGAAGGGTCAGCGGATGCATCGCCTCGTCCATGCGCAGGCCCTCCACATAGGGCCAATCGAGCAGTCGGGTTTTCTGGGCCGGCATCTCCTCGGGGCGCAGAACCGTCTCGAAGGCGACGTATTTCGCGGTCGACGCCGGCTCGAACCGCTTGAGGACATCCGCCAGCGGAATTCCGACCCAGGGGATCACCATCGACCAGGCCTCGACGCAGCGCAGGCGATAGATCCGCTCCTCCAGCTTGTGGGGGCGGATGATGTCCTCGTAGGCATAGGTGCCGGGATTCGCGCAATGGCCGTCAACCGCGATGCTCCAGGGCTGCGGCTTGAAATCCTTCGAGTTCTTTATGGGATCGCTCTTGCCCGGACCGAACTCGTAGAAATTGTTGTAGCTGGTTACCGACATGAAACTGGTCAGCTCCTCGTCGGTGCTGTAGGGGCTCTTCGCCAGGTCGTCGAACTTGGCCGCCGCCGAGGCTCCATTCGGGAGCAGCGGCAACAGTGCCGCGCCTGCTCCGGTTACCGCCGCCGTTTTCATGAATCGTCGTCGATCCAGGTAGGCAGACAGCGGCGTGATTTCGGATGGCTTGACGTCCGACGGCTTGGCGAATTTGATGAGCATGACGCGTTTCCCCGTTATCGGCTGAGCTTGTCCCGAATCCCCGGCCAGTTGGATTCTGCCTTGGCGATGTGGCCCGGGATGTCCCGTTCCCACCGGCGCTGGACGGATCGCGAGTAATTGAGATAGAGCTTCCCCTCGACGATGCGCCAGGCATCCGGATCGATCCTCGCCGTGTATCCTTGCGAGACGGCCCAGGCGCAGTAGCCGCCGTATTGCGGGGCGTATTTCTCGGGTTCGGCGGCGAAGGCGTCCCGATTGGCGGCGTTGGCGAAGCGCCAGTTCGCGCCCATCCATTCGAAAGTGAAATCGGCGGAGCCCTCGACCGGCCGACCCTCGCTGAAATAAGCGACGGGGTCGTAGCCGTGAATGGCCAAGTCCCGCTCGCCGACGAACACCGTTCCCGCTGCCCGTGCCGGGGCACCGGAAGCCGAGAGGACGGTTCCCGCCAATCCGGCCAGCGCACCGGCGCTCAAGGCCATGCGCAACATCGATCGACGGCCTACCGATTGGGACATTTCACGTGTTACCTCCGCCGTGGGCGACATGCGCGCCGGACGTGTCTGACCGCCGACGCGCGCCACTCGCAGATAGTCAGGTAAGGCCGGCGGGTCGAATAACAAGGCCGTGAAAGCCTCGCAAACGCTTGGTTAGGCGTTTGGGACCACGCATTTTTCGTGCGGCTTGCTCGTGCCTCGGGGCTGTGGCATGTCTAGGGTTGTATGGGGGTGGATTTGATGAAATGAGGGTGCTCTATCATCTTTCTCTGTCGCCTTTCTGCCGCAAGGTCCGCATCCTTCTTCACGAGAAGAAAATGGAGTTCGACCTGCGGGCCGAGCAGGTATGGGACCGGCGGCCGGGCTTTCTCGCCCTCAACCCCGCCGGCGAGGTACCGGTGCTGGTGGAGCCCGACGGCGCCGCCGTCTGCGACAGCACGACGATTTGTGAATATCTCGACGAGATCGAGCCCGAGCCCCGGTTGATTGGCGGCGAGCCGCCCGAGCGGGCGGAGATCCGGCGCCTCGTGGCCTGGTTCGACCGCAAGTTCAACCGGGAGGTCACGGAGAACCTGGTCGGGGAAAAGATCGACAAGCGTTTCCTCGGGCGCGGCGTGCCGGATTCCTCGGCGATCCGCGCCGGCCTCGCCAACGTCCACGTCCATCTCGACTATATCGGCTACCTGATCCGCGATCGCCGCTGGCTCGCCGGTGACGAACTGTCGCTCGCCGACATTACGGCCGCGGCCCACCTCTCGGCCGTCGACTATCTCGGTGACGTGCCCTGGGAGGAGCATGAGGAGGCCAAGGATTGGTACGCGCGCATCAAGTCGCGGCCGAGCCTCCGCCCGCTGCTCGCCGATCATATCCCCGGCGCGCCACCGCCCAAGCACTACGCCGATCTGGATTTCTGATATCGCGAAAAATCAAGAAGAGCCGAGCAGGCCGTGCTTGCGCAGCCGGTTGCGCAGCTGGTCGTAGCTGAGGCCGAGATGGCGCGCCGCGGCCCGCTGATTGTGGCGATTGGCGGCCATGGCTTGCCGTAGCAGCCGGGCCTCGATCTCCACCAAGGCCGCGCGGAGGTCGAGCGGAACCGAGGCATCCGGGAGAGGCCGTTCCGTTGTCGCCACGGCCCTGGCCCTCGGAGTCTCGTCTTTTTCGCCCTCGTCGCGCGGCGGTGGCCGATAGGGCGAGTCGAAGGGATCGAAGACGATGTCGGCGACCGGCTCGTTCTCCTCCGGCCAGCGGTAGACGGCGCGTTCCACCACGTTCTTGATCTCCCGCACATTTCCGGGCCAGGCATAGGTCGCAAGGGCCGCGGCGGCCTCCGGCGTGAAGCCGGGAAAAGCATCCCAGCCGAGCTCAAGCGCGATGCCTCGCGCGAAGTGTCCGGCCAGCAGGAGAATGTCCTCCTCCCGCGCCCGCAAGGGCGGCACCGTCACCACCTCGAAGGCCAGGCGATCCAGCAGGTCGTGGCGGAAACGGCCGGCCTCGGCCTCGGCCGGAAGGTCGAGATTGGTGGCCGCGATGACCCGCACGTCGACGGAGAGCGTGGCGCTGCTCCCGACCCGTTCGAGTTCGCCGTATTCGACGACGCGCAGGATTTTTTCCTGCACGGCGAGGCTGGCATTGGCGATCTCGTCGAGGAAAAGGGAACCGCCGTCGGACCGCTCGAAACGGCCGAGGCGCCGCCGCGCGGCCCCGGTGAAGGCGCCCGCTTCATGCCCGAAGAGCTCGGTCTCGAGGAGGGATTCCGGCAACGCCGCGCAGTTCACCTTGACGAGCGGCCGGTCCCATCGCGCCGAAAGGAAGTGAAGGCGGGCGGCGATGAGCTCCTTGCCGGTGCCGCGCTCGCCGATCACCAGGACCGGGCGGTCGAGGGCGGCGGCGCGCGACGCCTGCTCCAGGACTTCGAGGAAAGCAGGGGACTGGCCGATCAGCGGAGGGAGATCTGGGCTTGGCATTCAGTGTTTTTTACCAATTCATAGTAATAAATACAAATAATCGGTGAATTAAGCAAGCCTAAAGGGCTATTCGTTTCAAATGAAATCATTTGATATCAATGCATTAGAGTATTTTCACGAGTTGGCACGATCCGTGCTCCTAATAAGGCGAGGCCGGCCGCGGAGGGGTCGGCGGGAAACCGAACTCTTGAAATGGGATCAGACTGTCATGGGAATCTTCTCGCGACTCGCCGACATCATCAATTCGAACGTCAACTCGATCCTCGACCGGGCCGAAGATCCGGAAAAGATCATCCGCCTGATCATTCAGGAGATGGAGGAGACCCTGGTCGAGGTTCGCGCGACCGCGGCCCAGACCATCGCTGAAAAGAAGGAGATCCAGCGTTCCCTCAAGCGGTACGAGGCGGCGCAGGCTGAATGGCAGCGCAAGGCCGAAATCGCGCTCGCCAAGGGCCGCGAGGACCTCTCCAAAGGCGCCCTGATCGAAAAGGCAAAACTGGCCGAAGCATCGCAGGCCCTGCTGGACGAGGCCGAGGAGCTTGATCGCGCCCTTGCCCGCAACGAAGAGGACATCGTCAAGCTGCAGGCCAAGCTCACGGAGGCCAAGGCCAAGCAGAAGACAATCAAGGCCCGGCACGAGACGACCTCGGCCCGCCTGAAGGTTCGCACGCAGCTTTACGACGGACGGATCGAGGACGCCCTGGCCCGTTTCGAGCATATGGAAAAGCGCTTGGACGCGGCGGAAGGCGAAGTCGAGTCCTTCGACCTCGGGCGCACGAAGTCCCTGCGCGAGGAGATCTCCGACCTCGAGGCCGAAAGCGCGATCGAGCAGGAACTGGCGGAGCTGAAGGCGCGTATGGGGCGCGACCAGCCGACGGCCGGCGAACGGTGAGTCGGGATGGGATTCATGGGTGAGTTCTTACATGTTCCGCTCATCATATTTCTCACCATCGTCGCCCCGGTCTGGATCATCGCCCATTACGTGACCCGCTGGCGGTCCATGAAGACCCTGTCGGCCGATGACGAGAAGATGTTGGCGGAACTTTGGGAAAGCGTTCCCCGCATGGAGAGTCGGATGAACAACCTTGAGCGCATTCTCGACGCCGAGGTTCCGGATTGGAGGCAGCAGATATGAACCGCAACCGCTGGCAATCTAATCGCCGACGCGCGGCCTGGATGTACCGGGACCCGATGCGCGGCATCCTCCTCGGCGTTTGCGCCGGGCTGGCGGAGCGTTTGGGGGTGGGGACACTTCTGTTGCGGGCGCTGACCGTCCTCTGCTTCCTGTTCCACCCGCTGTTGACCATCGCCGGTTACGTGCTTCTGGGTTTGCTGTTGCCCCGGGCACCGGCCTGGTGGAGGATTTCATGAGACGTCATAGGCATTGGGGGCCTTGCGGCCCCCGCGGGCCCGGGCGGTGGCGTGAAGAGGGTATGCAACGGCCGAGTCCGAGCCGCCTCTACCGCGATCCCGAGCGTGGGATCCTCAAGGGTGTCTGCGCCGGCGTCGCCCAATATTTCGGGATCGACCCGATCATCGTGCGGGGCGTGGTGGTCATCGCCCTCTTCATGTTCCCGCCGCCGACGATCATCATCTATCTGATCCTGACCTTCGTTCTGCCGCGGCGGCCGGACGGGCTCTATGAAACCCCGGCCGAGGAGCGTTTCTGGAAGGATGTCCGGACCGAGCCCGTCAACACGCTGTCGGCGCTACGCCACCGGTTCCGTGAACTAGAGCAGCGCTTGCGGCGGATGGAGACCTATGTGACCTCGCAGGAGTTTCGCTTGAGTCGGGAAATCAACGACCTCGAGCGTTAGTTAGCCTTTACTACTGTGCCTCGATCCTCCCTGCGGCGGCCCGGTTCCCTGCCGGGCCGCCGGCCCCTTTTCCAGCTCGCCCAGCCCGCCGAGTTTCCATTCCCGGTGGATCTCGGCGATCGTGCCTTCCCGCAGGCGCCGCACCTCGCCGGTGGCGATCTCGACGAAGGTCCAGATCTCGTGCAGCTTTGTGTATTCGCGAACGACCAGGAAGGTTCCGCGAGGGGTACCCACGATGTCGCCGATTCGGGCGCGCGGCCGGTCGCCGGAGACTTGCGGCGCGGCGGGGCCAAGATCGAAATCGAGGCCTTGGCCGCAGTCCCCGAGCTCGGTGTCGGGATCGACGAAGACGAGGCGGATTTCTTTCGGTAGGGGATCGAGGGGTACCACGTAGTCGAGGAAGAAACTCTTGCCCTTGCGTAGAGCCTTCAGACCGAGTCGGGCCGCGCCGTCTTCACCCTCGAAGACCACCGCGTTTCCGGGCGGCACGTCGAGCGCGGCGCGGCGCGTGGTCGGCCCGAAGTCAGTCATTTCCCGGTTTCACATCCATCTTCGCGAGGTTGGCTTGCGCATGTTTGGCGGCCGTCGTCCCCGGGGCCTGCTTGACGACCTGCAGCCAATCCTGCCGTGCCCCTTCGTTATCGCCCTGGAGGCGGCGGATGTTGCCGCGTTCGAGCAACGCGCGGGAATCGCCCGGCGCCAGGGTCAGCGCCCTTTCGACATCGGTTCGCGCCTCATCGAGGCGGTCGAGATAACGCCGGGCGCTGGCTCGGTAGAGAAGCGCGTCGGCGCGTTCGGGCGCCCGGGCGAGGGCCGCGTCCAAGTCGGCAACCGCATCCTCGTACGCACCGATTTCCGCCCGCGCACGGGCACGATCGATAAGAAGGTCGGTGTCCTCCGGCGCCAGCTCGAGGGCCGCCGTCAGCACCGCTTCGGCACGCGGCGCGTCGCCCTCCAGCAGCCAGGCCTGGGCCGCCTGGCCCAGCAACGCCGCCCGGAATGGCGCCTCCGCCCGGACGGTCTGGGCGAGGTTTTCCAGGCGGCCCGCGGCCTCGCGATATTGCTTCATCCACAGCAGCGCCTTGGCCAGGCAGTGTTCCGCCCCGTCGCCGCCGCCCACATCCCGCCAGGCGAGGGCCGCGTCGAACGCCTCTTTCGGGGCGCGTTCGACCAGGGCCATGCAGGACTCGTACTCACGCGCATGATCGATGGACTCCGCCCGAGCCGTCGAGACCAGGAAGACGGTCGTGAGCGTACCCGCGAGCCATAAGAGTTTTTGCATCGGCCTGTTCCTCAGAGCCGGCGGCCCGGATAGACTTTCGCCCCGTGCCGGGGATTGCAAGCCCGGTGAGACCCCGCTTCGAGGATGGACCATGTCGCAGACCCCGTCACGGCTGTTTTGCTTCGGATTGGGATATAGCGCGCTCGTCCTGGCCCGCGGATTGATCGCCGGGGGGTGGCGGGTTGCCGGCACCTGCCGGACAGAGGACCGCCGGGCGGAGCTCGCGGCGCAGGGGATCGAGGCCGTGCTGTTCGACCGCGAACGTCCGCGCACCGACATGGCCTCCCTTCTCACCGGGACGACCCACCTCCTGAGCTCGGTGCCGCCGGACGTACAGGGCGACCCGGTGCTCGACATTCATGGATCGGCGATCGCGGAAATCTCCGGGCTGACCTGGGCCGGATATTTGTCAACGACCGGTGTCTATGGCGATAGCGGCGGCGACTGGGTCACCGAGGAGTCGCCCTTGCGGCCGACTTCGGCACGCGGGCAGCGGCGGGTCGCGGCGGAAGGGGCCTGGCTTGAGCTTTATCGGGCGCATGGCCTTCCGGTGCACGTTTTCCGGCTGGCCGGAATCTATGGTCCGGGCCGCAGCGCCCTGAATCGTGTGCGGTCGGGCGCGGCGCAGCGCATTGACAAGCCGGGACATCTCTTCGGCCGAATCCATGTGGAGGACATCGCCGGCGTGCTTCGCGCGTCCGTGGCGCGGCCGAACCCGGGCACGGCCTACAACGTCTGCGACAACGAGCCGGCCGCGCCGGGTGACGTCGTCGCCTATGCCTGCGAGCTGCTCGGCGTGGCGCCTCCGCCGGCGGTGCCCTTCGAGGAGGCGGCGAAATCCATGTCGCCGATGGCATTTTCCTTCTGGCGCGACAACCGGCGGGTGGACAACACGCGGATCAAGAGGGAGCTGGGTGTGGCGCTGCGTTATCCCGACTACCGGTCGGGTTTGCGCGCGGTTCTCTCGGCGGAGAAAGAAGACTGAGTCCCCCTTACCGACAGGCTCAGCCAACGGCGCCCAATAGGGCGTCCAGTGTCTTCCCCAGGCGATCGAGATCCTGGGGCGCCGAGAGCCTGTGGTCCCCTTCCTTGACCAGCTGCAACTCGACATCCTCGGACTCCAGCATTTGGACGAGCCGCAGGCTCGTCTGCCAGGGCACGTCGGGGTCGCGCATCCCATGAATCAGCCGCACCGGCATGGCCAGCGGAATGCGGCGGCGCAGCAGTAGATGCCGCGCCCCCTCCTCGATCAGGTCGCGGGTCAGGGGGGTCGGCTCGGGGCCGTATTCGCTCGGCACATGAAGCACGCCCTCGCGGGCGAGCGCCTCCTTTTGCTCCGCCGTCAGCTCGCTGGCGATCAGGTCCTCGGTGAAATCCGGCGCCGGCGCGATGCCGAGCAGGCCGGCGATCCTTTCCGGTCGGGCGAGAGCGGCGAGAAGCATGATCCAGCCTCCCATGCTGGAGCCGATCAGAACCTGCGGGCCCGTCGCGACCTCGTCGAGCACGGCCACGGCATCCTCGGCCCAGCGTCCGATGGTGCCGTCCGTGAAGGCGCCCGAGGACTCGCCATGACCGAAATAGTCGAAACGGAGAAAGGCCTGGCCGCGGCGCCGGCACAGTTCTTCCAGGAAGATCGCCTTGCCCCCGGACATGTCCGACATGAAGCCCGAAAGAAAAATCACACCTGGCTCCCGTCCGGCCGTTTTTCGGTAGGCGATTGCCGCCCCGGCGGCGCGTGCTAATATCTGCGGTTCGGAGGGGGCGTCGACGGCATCGGTCATGGGCAATGGAAGGCCTATTTTTAACGTATGAACGAGAGTTCGCAGACTAGCATCCTCGGTGACGAGGGGGAACCGGGGGGCTTCGCGCCCCGAACGCTGACCGATAGACGGGCGACCGTGCTTCAAGTGCTGCCCGCCCTTGGCGCGGGCGGTGGGGTCGAACGCGGCACCGTCGAGATCGCCGAGGCTATTGTGAAAGCCGGCGGTCGCGCCCTGGTCGTCTCGGCCGGCGGCCCCCTTGAGCATGATCTCGCTCGCGTTCAGGCCGAGCACTTCACGCTACCGGTCGACAGCAAGAACCCGATCGTCATGCGCGCCAATGTCGGACGTCTCGCCAGGCTGATCCGTGAGGGGGACGTCGACCTGGTACACGCCCGATCACGGGCGCCGGCTTGGAGCGCCTACTATGCCGCCCGCCGTACCGACCGGCCGTTCGTCACGACGTTCCATGGAACCTACGGCGCCCAGAGCTTCCTCAAGCGACGTTACAACGCCATCATGACGCGGGGCGACCGTGTTATCGCGTTATCGCGATTCATTGCCGGCCATATCCGGCAGACCTATGGAACCCCGCCGGCGCGCATCCGAGTGGTCCACAGAGGCGTCGATCTGACCCGCTTCGATCCCGCGCGCGTCTCCGCCGAGCGTGTCATCTCGCTGGCGCGCCGCTGGCGCCTGCCGGATGATCTGCCCGTCATCATGCTGCCCGGCCGGCTGACGCGCTGGAAAGGCCAGACCGTTCTGTTGAAGGCGCTCGCGCGTCTCGACGAGCGTAACTTCCGATGCGTGCTCGTGGGCTCCGATCAAGGCCGCAAGCGCTATCGCCGCGAGCTCCAGCGGCTTATCGCACGCTACGACCTGGAGGGTGTGGTCCAGATCGTCGATCACTGCAACGACATGCCGGCGGCCTACATGCTGACCGACGTGGCGGTTTCGGCCTCAACCGATCCGGAGGCCTTTGGCCGCGTCATCGCGGAGGCTCAGGCGCTCGGCCGGCCGGTCATCGCCTCGGACCATGGCGGCGCCCGTGAAACCGTCATCGAAGGCGAGACGGGATGGCTCACCCCGCCCGGCGATCCCGACGCGCTCGCGGCGGCCCTGGAAACGGCGCTGAAACTGAACGAGCCGGCCCGCCGACTGATGGCGTATCGGGCGATCTCCAACGTTCGCGCCAACTTCTCCAAGGACGCCATGTGCGCGCGGACCCTCGACGTCTACAACGAGGCCCTGAACCTCAAGGCGACCGGCTGATGGGCGACGCGGCGGGACGTATTCTCGTCATCAAACTGGGAGCGCTCGGCGACATCGTTCAGGCGTTGGGCCCCTTCTCCGCCATTCGCCGCCACCATCCCGATTCCCATATCACGCTGCTCACGACGGCGCCCTATGAGGCGTTCCTCGGCGGTTCCGGTCTGTTCGACGAGGTGTGGCTGGACGACCGACCCAAACCTTGGCAGCCGCGCCGCTGCCTGGCCCTGCGCAGCCGCTTGCGAAGCGCCGGCTTTGCGCGCGTTTACGACCTTCAGACATCGGGCCGCAGCTCGTCCTACTTTCGCCTGTTCTGGCCGGGGCCGGTTCCCGAATGGTCGGGCATTGCCAGCGGCTGCTCCCATCCCCATGCCAATCCCTCGCGCGATACGATGCACACCCTCGAACGCCAGGCCGAACAACTGCGTGACGCCGGGATCGATCATGTGCCCCCTCCTGACCTCGCTTGGGCCAAGCCCGACCTTGGGCGTTTCAAGCTGCCAGAGCGCTGCGCGCTCATGGTTCCGGGCGGGGCGGCCCATCGTCCGGGCAAGCGCTGGCCGGCGGAACGATATGGTGAGTTGGCGCGGCGTCTCGCGGCGGCCGGAATTCTCCCCGTCCTTATCGGAACGTCCACCGAGCGGGACGCTCTTGACGCAATCGCCGAGGCGTGCCCCGAGGCTCGGAGCGTCGCCGGCCAAACCGATTTCCTCGACATCGTCGGCTTGGCGCAGGGAGCCCTTGCTGCGGTCGGCAACGATACCGGGCCCATGCACCTCATCGCCGTCGCCGGCTGCCCCTGCGTCGTGCTCTATTCAAACGAGTCCGATCCAGCGCTCTGCGGCCAGCGCGGACCGACCGTGCGTATCCTTCGGCGCCCCACCCTCGCGCAGCTGACCGTCGACGAGGTTGCAACCGCGTTGGCCGCAGCCGAGGGGAATGGCGATGTTACGACGGGCGTCGAAGAGGACGCAAACCGAATGAGCGCTTGACTCCAAGAGGCGGATCGTCGAGATAAGCAGAGAGGATGGGGCCGCCGCGCGACCCCTGACCTTCTGGCTGGGAGTGGAGCGGATTGTCGAAGATGTTTGTGACTACGACCACGACGACAACGACGACCACGACCTCTGGGGGGCCGTGACGCTTCGATTGTTTACAGCGTTTTGAACGGACCCTCCAAGCCCCGGCGCGGAGGGTTTTTTGCGATGGGTGATCCAGTGAAACAGGAAGCGAAGTTAGAGACAGCGATCCGGGTGCGGCTGCCGGACGGTGGTGAACTGAGCTACGAACGGCCGGTATCCGGGGCGGAGATCGCGGCCGATATCGGTCCGGGCCTTGCCAAGGCGGCCCTGGCCATACGTGTCGACGGCCAGCTCAAGGACCTTTCCGCCACTGTCGATACGGACAGCGAGATCGCCATTGTCACCCGCAAGGACGAGACGGCTCTCGAGCTTCTGCGTCACGACGCCGCGCATGTCATGGCCGAGGCGGTGAAGGAGCTTTATCCCGAAACCCAGGTGACCATCGGTCCGGCCATCGAAAACGGCTTCTATTACGACTTCGCGCGCCCGACTCCCTTCACGCCGGAGGATCTCGAAACCATCGAGGTGCGGATGCGCGAGATCGTCGATCGGGACGAGGTGATCGAGCGCCAGGTGTGGGACCGGGAGCAGGCCGTATCCTTCTTCCAGGGGATCGGCGAGACATACAAGGCTGAGATCATCGCCGATCTGCCGGCCGACGAGGTCATCTCGGTTTATCGGCAGGGCGAATTCATCGATCTGTGCCGGGGGCCGCACCTGCCCTCGACCGGCAAGCTCGGCAAGGCTTTCAAGCTGATGAAGCTGGCCGGCGCCTATTGGCGCGGCGACTCGCGCAACGAGATGCTTCAGCGCATCTATGGCACCGCCTGGGCCGACGAGAAGCAGCTCAAGGCCTATCTCACCATGTTGGAGGAGGCCGAGAAGCGTGATCACCGCCGTTTGGGCCGGGAGATGGACCTTTTCCATTTCCAGGAGGAGGCGCCGGGCGCCATCTTCTGGCACCCCAAGGGATGGACACTGTTCAATTCCCTGATCGATTACATGCGGATGCGCCAGCAGCGGGCCGGCTACGTCGAGATCTCGACGCCGACCGTGCTCGACCGCTCGCTTTGGGAAAAGTCGGGGCACTGGGAGACTTTCCGCGAGCACATGTATACGACGCAAACTGAGGACGAGCGTGTCTTTGCCATCAAGCCGATGAACTGCCCGGGCGGGATCCAGGTCTTCAAGCAGGGGATCACCAGCTACAAGGATCTGCCCAAGCGGGTCGCCGAGTTCGGCAAGGTCAACCGCTATGAGCCCTCGGGCGCCTTGCACGGCATGATGCGGGTGCGTGAGTTCACACAGGACGACGCCCACATCTTCTGCACGCCCAAGCAGATCGAGGAGGAGTGCCGCGACGTCGTCGAGCTCATCCTCGACATCTACAAGGATTTCGGCTTCCCCGACGTGCGCATCAAATTCGCCGACCGGCCGGAAAAGCGGATCGGCTCCGACGCGGACTGGGATCGGCTCGAATCGGCGCTCAAAGGGGCGCTCGAACACATGGGGTACGACTATTCGTACAATCCTGGCGAGGGCGCCTTCTATGGGCCGAAGCTGGAGTTCGTGCTGCGTGACGCCATTGGTCGCGACTGGCAGTGCGGGACGCTGCAGGTCGACATGAACATGCCCAGGCGCCTGGAGGCCACCTATATCGACGCCAACGGCGACAAGCAGTACCCGATCATGCTGCATCGGGCGCTGTTCGGCTCGCTCGAACGCTTCGCCGGGATCCTGCTCGAGCATTATGCCGGGCGGCTGCCGCTCTGGCTGGCCCCCGTGCAAGCCGTGGTGGCGACGATCACCAACGAGGTGGACGCCTATGCCCATCGGGTCGAAGCGGCGCTCAAGGATGCGGGCCTGCACGCCGCGTCCGATGTCAGGAACGAAAAGATCAACTACAAGGTGCGCGAACACAGCCTCGCCAAGGTTCCGGTGATTCTGGTGGTTGGCGGGCGCGAGGCCGAGCAGGGCACGGTCGCCCTGCGGCGCCTTGGCGGCAAGGCGCAAGAAATTCTTGCGCTGGAAGAGGCAGTTGCTAGACTCAAAAGTGAGGCGATTGGTCCTCTTCTGCGGCGAAACGGTGCGCAGAACCGCGATAGTTGACCACGAGCCGACCGGGACCCCGTCGCGTAAGCGGTGTGGCGTAGCCGGTTTTGATTTGGCAAACAGACGAGAAGGAGGAGGCCCATAGCGAGACCCCCGATGCAGCAGCCGCCGGACCGTAAGGGGCCGCGGGTGAACAATGCCATCGCATCGTCCAGCATTCGTGTGGTCGGTGCCGATGGCGAGATGGTTGGTGTCGTTTCTCTTGAGGAAGGACTGGCGATTGCCGCGGAGTCCGGCTTGGATTTGGTCGAGGTGGCGCCCAACTCCGACCCGCCCGTCTGCAAGGTTTTGGACTACGGAAAGTTCAAATATCTTGAGCAGAAGAAGCGAAACGAGGCGCGCAAGAAACAAAAGGTCATCGACGTCAAGGAACTCAAGATGCGCCCCGGGATCGAGGAGCATGACTACCAGACCAAGATGCGGAGCATGGTCCGGTTCATCACCGAGGGCGACAAGGTGAAAGTGACCATTCGCTTCCGCGGACGCGAGATGGCCCATCAGGATTTGGGCGCGCGCGTGCTTGAGCGGGTTCGGGACGATCTCGAGGAGATCGCGCGCGTCGAGCAGTTTCCGCGCACGGAGGGGCGCATGATGACCATGGTGGTCGCGCCCAAATAGAGGCCCGGCGGCGCGGCCTTCCGACGCCCCCGCCGATGGGCCGGGGGGAGTCGGTGTGGGCCGTGCTTGTTTCGGCATGGGCTCGGCGAGTGGCGGTGTCTTGCAATCATCGCCGGGGGCCGGTATAACCCTCGCCCCTGATGGGAATTGGGAGCGGTCCGGCGCGGGCATGCCCAGCCGCTCCATAACGCATGACCGAAAGGATAGCAAAATGCCCAAGTTGAAGACGAAGTCCAGCGCTAAGAAGCGCTTCCGCCTGACCGCCTCGGGCAAGGTTCGGGCCAATGTGGGTTACAAGAGCCATTTCCTGCGCCGCCGGCCGCAGAAGATGAAGCGCAAGGCGCGCGGCACGATGATTCTGTCGCAGGCCGACGCCCGCATCGTCAAATCCTACATGCCGCACGCCTGAGGAGGCCGCCACCATGGCACGCGTAAAACGGGGCGTCACCGCCCACGCCCGCCACAAGAAAGTTCTCGGACTGGCCCGGGGCTATCGCGGGCGCAACAAGAACAACTTCCGCCTTTCCTTGGAGCGGGTCGAGCGGGCCCTCCAATATGCCTACCGTGATCGGCGGACCCGCAAGCGGCAGTTCCGCCGCCTCTGGATTCAGCGGATCAACGCCGGCGCTCGCGAACACGGACTGACCTATTCCCAGTTTATGAGCGGCTTGAGCAAGGCGGGCATCGAGATCGACCGGAAGGTGCTGTCGGATCTCGCCATCCGCGAGCCGGAGGCATTTAAGGCGCTGGTCGAAAAAGCCCAGGCGGCCCTCCCAAAAACCGCTTGATCCCACGCCCAGCGTGGATGAGCTTGAAACCGGGAGCCGCGCAACGGGCTGCTGGCCGGTTCGGCGTGGCTAATTTCAGCGGGCAGGAAAAGACATGGATCACGTCGACGCCCTTCGTTCCGAACTCCTCTCGGCCGTAACCGAGGCGGGCGACCTCGCCGGCCTGGAAGGCGTGCGCGTCGCCGCGCTCGGCCGCAAGGGACGCGTCACCCAACTCATGAAGGGGCTGGGCACGATGTCCCCGGAGGAGCGCAAACAGGCCGGAGCGGCCCTCAACGCTCTCAAATCCGAGGTCGCCTCGGCGATCGAGCTCCGCAAGGCCGAGCTCTCCCAGGCCGATATCGATGCCAGGCTGATGGCCGAGCGCGTCGACGTCTCGCTCCCCGCCCGGCCCGAACGCGAGGGTTTCATCCATCCCATCAGCCAGACCATCGACGAGGTCGTCGCCATTTTCGGCGAGATGGGGTTCACGGTCGCCGAGGGGCCGGATATCGAGGACGACTGGCACAACTTCACCGCCCTCAACATGCCGCTGGAGCATCCGGCGCGCCAGGAGCATGACACCTTCTACCTGCCAAGTGCCGCAGAGGGTGAGCGCATGGTTCTGCGGACCCACACCTCGCCCGTTCAGATCCGCACCATGCAGGCGGAGAAACCGCCCATACGGATCATCGTTCCGGGACGCGCCTATCGATGCGATTCCGATGCGACCCATTCGCCGATGTTCCATCAGGTCGAAGGGCTCCTCGTCGATCGCGCGACCCATATGGGCCACCTCAAGGGCTGTCTGATCGAGTTCTGCCGGACCTATTTCGGCGTCGACGATCTGCCCGTACGGTTCCGGCCGAGCTATTTCCCGTTCACGGAGCCCTCGGCCGAGGTCGACATTGGCGCCACCCGCGAAGGCGGGGAGTTCCGCATCGGTCACGGCGACGAATGGCTGGAGATCCTGGGCAGCGGCATGGTCAACCCCGCAGTGCTCGAGAACTGCGGCATCGACTCGACCGTCTATCAGGGTTTCGCCTTTGGCATGGGGCTCGAGCGCATCGCCATGCTCAAATACGGCATACCGGACATTCGGACCTTCTTCGAATCGGATCTGCGCTGGCTGCGTCATTTCGGCTTCGTTCCGCTCGACATTCCGAGTTTGGTAACCGGGACCGGGTGATGTGGACGCCGCCCGTGTTCACCGCCTATCGGATCGCGCGGGGCCTGTTCCAGGCCTATCAGTTCGCGCGCGACGAGGGCTGGCTGGATCGTGCGCGGGAGGCGCTAACGCGGCGGCAGCGCATCCTTGTCCTGGGGCGGCCGGGTGTCGGCAAGAGCCAGCTGATCGCGACCCTTCGCCGCGACATGGCCGAGAGCCTTCGCCGCCTGCTCGCCGAAACGCCGGACGCCGGAGCCTTGCGGATCGACCCCGGCATGTTCGATTTCGTCGAACTGGATTATCCCGACGCGGCGGACATTGACGGCCAGGCCGTGTCCAGGGCGCTGTCGAATGGGCCGAGCGGAATCCTCAACGTCGTCGCGTTCGGCTACCACGAACATGAGCATTGGCGCGCCGAGGCGCTGACGCCCGAGGGCATGGCCGATCCCCGGTTTCTGGCTCGATGCCGGGATGCGGAGCTGGCTTCGACGGCCTCGCTTTTCAACGCCCTTCGAGGCGCGGATCTGAAGGGAAGCTGGATGCTGACCGTGGTCACCAAGGCGGATCTGTGGTGGGACAACGCCCAAAGCGTCTTCGACCACTACGTCAGGGGTCCCTACCGTGAACGGCTGGGCATCCCCGCCGATATGCCCATGCTGGTCCTGCCGCATGCCTCGGTGTTCATGAAGTTCTTCGGCAGCGGTCCCCTATGCGGGCAGTTCGACGAGCGCGATCGCCGCGATTGCTTGGCCAACCTGTTGAAGGCATTGATCCATACAATCGGTGAAAAACCCGCCCCGGCCCTGAAAGACTGACCCATGAAATTCACGTTGAGTTGGCTCAAGCAGCACCTGGAGACCGATGCCGGCGTCGAGGAGATCGCGACGCGGCTCACCATGCTCGGCCTTGAGATCGAGTCGGTCATCGATCGCGCCAAGGGGCTTGAGGATTTCGTGGTCGGCCATGTCGTGGAGGCCCGCCCGCATCCCAACGCCGATCGGCTCAGGCTTTGCACCGTCGACTTCGGGTCCGGCGTGACCGACGTGGTCTGCGGCGCCCCCAATGCCCGGACCGGCATGAAGGGGGTGTTCGCCGCGGCCGGGCACTACATCCCCGGGATCGATGTGACCCTCAAGAAGGCCACCATTCGCGGCGTCGAAAGCAACGGCATGTTGCTTTCCGAGCGCGAGATGGGGCTCAGCGACGAGCATACCGGCATTGTCGAGCTGCCCGGGGATGCCGCGATCGGGGAGCGGGCCGTGGACGTGATGGGCCTTTCCGATCCCGTCTTCGATGTCGCGGTGACGCCCAACCGCGGCGATTGCCTGGGCGTTCGCGGCATTGCCCGAGATTTGGCCTCGTCGGGCCTCGGGCGGTTGAAGCCGCTCGATGCCCAGCCGGTGCCGGGCGGTTTCGAGAGCCCCATTCAGGTGTATCTCGATTTCCCGCCCGACAAGGCCGATGCCTGTCCCTACTTCGTCGGCCGCTATATCCGCGGCGTGAAGAACGTGGAGAGTCCGCGCTGGCTGCAGAATCTGCTTCTGGCGGTGGGGCTGCGGCCCATCTCGGCGTTGGTCGACATTACCAACTACCTCACCATCGGTTTGTGCCGGCCGCTTCACGTCTTCGATGCCGACAAGGTGCACGGGCATATCCGGCCGCGGCTGGCGCGGCAGGGCGAGACGCTCGCGGCCCTCAACGGCAAGGTCTACGAGCTTGACGAGGAGATGACGGCCATCGCCGATGACGAGGGGCCGGAGGGCCTCGGCGGTGTCATGGGGGGCGAGCGCTCCGGCTGTATCGAGGAAACGGTCAACGTCTTTCTGGAATCCGCCCTTTTCGACCCCATTCGCACGGCCGCCACGGGGCGCAAGCTCGATTTGCAATCCGATGCGCGGTTCCGTTTCGAGCGGGGGATCGATCCGACCTTCCTGGTCGACGGGGCCGAGATCGCCACCCGCTTGATTCTCGACATCTGTGGCGGCGAGGCCTCGTCCCTGGTGATCGCCGGTGGCGAGCCGGAGTGGCGCCGCACCGTCCCGTTCCGACCGGAGCGGGTGGCGACCCTGGGAGGCGTCGACATCCCGGGGAGCGAAATCGAGCGGATTCTCGACGCTCTCGGCTTCGAGTTCCAAAAAGAAGATAAGTTGCTGAAGGTCACCGCGCCGCCCTGGCGTAGCGATGTCGTCGGAGAGGCCTGCCTTGTGGAAGAGGTCCTGCGCGTTCATGGTTACGAAGACATCCCCACGGTGCCGCTGGTCAGCCGGACACCGCTTCCCCAGAAGGCCCTTTCGCCGATTCAGTCGCGGCGCGTGAGCGCGCGCCGCGCCCTGGCCGCCCGGGGCTTGGTGGAAACCGTGACTTTTTCGTTCATGTCCTCGGGGCCTGCTGCCCTGTTCGCCGAGGGCGTGGAGAGCGTACCGCTCATCAACCCGATCAGCAGCGATCTCGACGCGATGCGGCCATCCATTCTGCCCAATCTTCTTCAGGCCGCCGGGCGCAACGCCGACCGCGGACAGCCGGATGCCGCCCTGTTCGAGATCGGCCCCCAATTTGCGGGCGTGCGGCCCGAGGATCAGACCATCGCGGCGGCGGGCATACGGCTCGGCCGGACCGGCCCCCGCGACTGGGCGCAGCCGCCGCGCACCGTCGATGTCTTCGACGCGAAGGCCGACGCGCTGGCCGCATTGGCCGCCGCGGGCGCGAGCGTCGACCGGTTGCAGGTCGTCGCCGAGGCTCCCTCCTGGTATCACCCCGGCCGTGCCGGCAGCGTCAAGCAGGGCCCACAGAACGTTCTCGCCTGGTTCGGGGAGGTTCACCCGTCGATCCTGAACCGGCTGGAGATCAAGGGGCCGGTCGTTGCCTTTGAAGTGCTGCTTGACCGCCTGCCCCTGCCCAAGCGCCGGAAAACAGCGGCCAAGCCGCATCTGCGCTTGTCGCCGTTTCAGCCGGTGGCGCGTGATTTCGCGTTCCTGCTGGATGAGGGCGTGCCAGCCGCAGACGTTTTGAACGCGGCACGGGCCGCCGATACCGGCCTCATTGCCGAGGTTTCGGTTTTCGACGTGTTTTCGGGAGGATCCCTCCCCGGCGGCAAGAAGTCGCTGGCCATCAACGTCGTCCTGCAGCCCCGGAACAAGACCCTCACCGACGCCGAAATCGATGCCATCGCTGTACGGATCGTCGACCGCGTGGCCAAAAAGACGGGCGGCGAACTCCGGACCTGACGGTTGCGCGGCTCGGTCGCCGCCTAGCCACGGTGAGAAGACATGCTCTAGTTGTCGAATTTAACCAGGGTTCCGGTGATCAGACGTAACTTCTGTCCGTCACGAAACCGCTCGAAACGCAAGTCGAGCCCTTGCTCCGTGAGGGTCCGGTCGTAGACTTGCATTTCGTAGCCCCCTTCGTCGGTGACGATCAGGGCATAGACCGTAAGGGTCTTTCCTTTGATGCGGGCCCAAACATACGGGTCCCCCTTCATGGGATCCAGGGGCACGGCGTTTCCGAACATGTCCCGGCCCATGGCCGACGCGAAGATATCCTCGCGTGGTGTTGCCCGGAATGTGATGGAATAGCTCTTGCGCTTTCGGCGGCCGTCACTTTTGCGTGTGAATGTCATCCAATCGACCGTGAATCTGCCGCCACCCGCATCCTTGATCCGCACGTTGAGATCGCGCTTCGAAAGCCCGTCTTCCGTGGAGGAAATGGCTTGACCGGTGTAGCGGCCGAAAAACGCTTCGATCGGCACACCTTCCGCGCGTACCTGATGGGCGGCGCTGCCGGCCATGAGCGTCACGACAAGAAGAAGCGCGAATTGTCCCAAGCGCGGCGGAGCGAACTGTCGACCAGTTCTCATGTGTTCAACCTCTTCCCATGTCCGCTCCGAGTGTTCCGCTCGGAGTTACAAATCTTAACGTCAGTTTATCTCTCTCCGAGTTAAAAACAAATTTTCGTGTTGTTTCGAGGCTGAAGCCCGGGCGCGAGCTCGGCTTCGGTCGACAGGGGTTTCGCTACTCATGCGTGATGATCGGATGTTTTTCACGAATCCGGAATTCATCTGCTAATCTACGGTGTTATTTTCTGTTGTGCCCGAAATAACGGGCAGTTCGGACGGGATATGGCAAGCGACTCGGATGCCGGAATTGAGGTGAGCGTCAAGGTCGGGGAGCGCTGGGAAATCCACGCGCGATACTCCGCATCCGAGGTTACCCAGGCGGTCGAAGAGGCGAAACACCTGGAAAAGGTCTCCAAGGCTGTCGTTAGGGTCGTGCGCGAGGCCTACGATCAGGAGTCTGGCCTTTACAAGCAGACGACGGTCTATAAGAGCGCCTACGTACCGCCCAGCCAGCCGATGCGGGCAAAGCCCGGCACCCCGACCCCGACGAAACGAAGGGCTGCGGCCGGAACCGTCTCTTCCGTAAAACCCGATCAGAAAGCGAAGGAAGCGGAAGAGTCGGCCGCCAAGCACCAAGCCGATGAGCCGTCGAAAACCCGCCCGCCGTCGCGGCGAGCGATGCGGCCCGGCCCGAAGCGGATCACGGTTAGCGGGCTGGCCATGCGAATGCTGATCGTGGTGCTGCTGAGTGTGCTCTTGGCCGTGATCGTCACGATTCTCGGCCCCTCGATCCTGCCGCAGGTATCGTCCCGCATGTTGGCGCTGACGGGCGGAAACCAATCGACCGCGCTGCTCATCATTTTCATGGCGGCCTTTTTGGTGAGCTTTTCGATCATGTCGGTGATCACCTTGTCGAAGGTCCGGGTCGTCGGCTTGCCGGCGGGGGCGCAGGGAGCGCGGCGGAAAAGAGGGCGAGGACCGAAAGCGAAACGCCGCGTCGTCCCTTCGCGCGACAAGCAAGGCGCGATGCCGCGCCCGCCAAGCCGGTCCGTTCGGCGCCGCGTCGACGAGGACGAGGAACTCTCCTCGGCTTCGGAGAACGACGTGGAGAAGGAGCCCTCGGGCGAAGACGTCGTGGGCAAACGGCTAAGGTTCGCGAGCTTCCTGCACGATCTTCATCCGCTTGCCAAAGATGTCGATGGGGGCGAGCGGTTCGGCGTCAATCTGTTTCTTGCTGGCGCGGTGGATGGTCTGGCTTCGCTTGGCGGGATGTCCGAGAAGGACGGCGAGGCTCTTCTGGGCGAGGGAGCCAGGCTCTTTGGCACCCCTGCCGATCAGGCGGCCAGATTTGCAGAGCGGTATCAAGAATACCTCATGCAGCCGCAATACCTGGAAATGTATCAGGCGGGCCGCAATGCCTTGGCTGCTTATCTGGAAGGTGGCAGCATCCCCACCGATGATCTGGGGGCCGCGCTCGAGTCTTGGCGGCAGCCCAACAGGACGGTCGAGCCGCCGGGACCACTGGCGGTTCTCTTCACCGATATCGTGGGCTCCACGGGCATGACCGTGCGCCTGGGAGATGACGCCGCGCAGCATGTGCTCCGCACGCATAATCGCATCGTCAGAACCGCGCTGACCAACGCCCATGGCCGTGAGATCAAGCATACGGGCGACGGAATCATGGCCGCGTTTTCCGTCGTTTCGAACGCCGTCGAGGCCGCGATCGACATCCAGCGGCGGATCTCGGCGCACAACAAGGCCGAGGGAGATGTTCCCCTGCAGGTCCGGATCGGAATCAACGCGGGTGAGCCGGTCGTGGAGGACGATGACTTGTTCGGCGCCACGGTTCAGCTTGCGGCGCGCGTCTGCAACGCCGCGGACCCCGATCGGATTTTTGTATCGGACGTCGTGCGCGGTCTTTGCGCGGGCAAGGGCATTGCCTTTGTGTCTCACGGCACGCGTGAACTCAAAGGGTTCGAGGATCCGGTTCCCGTTTTCGAAGCGGACTGGCGCGCGGACGCGAAGGCAAGCGACGGCCGCGATCAGGGTTGAGCGCGGTTTCGTCGTCCCTGTCTCGTTGGCGGTCGGAAACGCCGCAGATAATCAGGGACGACGGATTCCACGGGTGTCGGCTCGATCCCAAGATCCTTCAAGTCCAGGGCGCCTTCGGGGACGACGTTGTCGCGTCTCAGCAACCGGACCTGATCCCGCGTGAGAAGCGGATTTGGCATTTTTTCCAGGAACCACGCGTTGATCGAAGCGGCAAAGAAAGGGATGGGCATCAGGATACGCCGCCTGCGGGTCTCCGTCAGGATCAACGCCATGATCTCCTTGAAGCTGTAGATCTTGGGGCCTCCCAGATCGTAGCTCTGTCCCTTCGCGGCGGGGGCGATCAGGGCCTTCGAAATGGCCAGCGCCACGTCGCTGACATAGACGGGCTGAAAGCGTGTTCCCCCGTTTCGGCAAAGGTCGATGACGAAATCGGCCGAACGCGGCAGGCGGGGGAGAGGCGAGCCACCGAAGACCGGCAGCACCGGCATCATACGAGCGAGGCCGGCGAAAAGATTGAAGAATTTGTCCTCGGGGCCGAACACGACGCTCGGCCGGACCACGGTCGCATCGGGAAAAGCCTCTCGCGCCGCCTGTTCGCCAGCGGCCTTCGTCCGGGCATAGGCGGAGTCCGAATCCGGGTCCGCTCCGATCGCCGACATCTGAACGAGCCGCGAGGCGCCCGCAGCGGCGGCCGCCCGGGCCACATTGGCGGCTCCCTCGACATGGACGCGCTGGAAGGTGCGGCGTCCCCACTCCGAAAGAATACCGACCAGGTTGACGATCCCGTCGGCCCCCCTGATCGCGGCTTCCACGGACCGGGGGTGGGTCACGTTGGCCTGTATCGGTACGATCTGGCCGATCTCACCCGCGGTTTTCAGGAAAAGCGCGGCATCGGGATCGCGGACCGCCACCCTGATGATGGCGTCTTCCTTGGCGAGCTGCCGCACCAGATGCCGGCCGACAAACCCCGAGCCTCCGAACACGACGATGACGCGACGGCTCATGTTTCCACCTTCCCTTCGTCTCCCGGGTCTGGAGCGGACTGGAGCAGCCTTCCGCCCCATCCGCCACTCGCGCCCCTCACCCGCAATTTCGAGGCGGGATCCCGTGTCTGCCGACCTGGCGATCCGCGTTCTCGGACGGAACGCCGTCTTCGGGTTATACCGGGGCGCGTGAGGCCGTCAACCTTGAGCCGGCGAAACTCGGTTGACAACCGCTTTCGCCCGGGATAACCACTCGGTTTCTGCCGGCTTCGCGGGTACCGCAAGCTTGCCCAGGTGGCGGAATTGGTAGACGCGCAGGTTTCAGGTACCTGTGGCCGAGAGGTCGTGGAAGTTCGAGTCTTCTCCTGGGCACCAAACATTTTGCGGTCCATTGCTCATCTGAAAGACGCCTCGCGTGAATTCCAACGACATTCAAACGGAACTCCACGCTGGTGATCTTCCGCCGGGCCTCAGCTTTGGGCCGTCGGTCGCGGTGGACACCGAGACCATGGGCCTCAACCCCCATCGTGACCGCCTGTGCCTTGTTCAGCTGTCGGGCGGGGACGGCACATGCCATCTCGTCCAGTTCGCGAAGGGCAGTTATGACGCGCCCAACCTGAAACGGCTTCTCGGCGATCCCGACATCACCAAGCTGTTTCATTTCGCGCGCTTCGATGTGGCTGTGATCCGGCGGTATCTCGGCATCGCATGTCGGCCGGTCTATTGCACGAAGATCGCCTCCAAGATGACGCGAACCTATACCGATCGCCACGGTTTGAAGGATTTGTGCCGAGATCTTCTGGGGGTTGAACTCTCCAAGGAACAGCAGACGTCGGATTGGGGAGCCGCGAGCCTGGCCCCGCAGCAACTCAGATATGCCGCCGGAGACGTCGTTCATCTCCACGCCTTGCGCGAGCGCTTGGACGCCTTGCTCGCGCGGGAGGGACGGGCCGCTTTGGCCCAGGCCTGCTTTGACTTCCTGCCGGCTCGGGCGGAGCTGGATCTTCTCGGTTGGGATGCGCCGAACATCTTCGAGCATTGATTTCAACACTTTGCTGAAGTGCAAGAAATTACTCGATTCATTGACCTCCGTGTTCCGCGGGCCCATACTGGATGGAACAGCCGAAAGATCGGGCGCCGACCGGGGTCGCGACCCAGACCTCCGGGGCGTGAAATAGAGGCGCCGTTTCGAAACCAGAAGACGAAATACCATGAACTCGCCGGAGAGACTCCCGCTAACGGTTGATCTCGATTCGAACCGGGATCTTGACTCGGTGCGCCGGGTGCTGCGCCTTGAGGCAGCGGGAATCGAGGCCGCCGCGAGGGAGGTGGGTTCGGCCGTCTTGGAGGCGTTGGACCGGTTGGCGGAACTCCCCGGCCGGGTCGTCGTCACCGGCATGGGCAAGAGCGGTCAGGTGGCCCGGAAGATCGCCGCGACCCTGGCCTCGACCGGCACGCCGGCGCTGTTTGTGCACCCCGCCGATGCGAGCCACGGGGATCTGGGCATGATTGTCGAGGGGGACGCCCTGCTCGCTTTGTCGAACTCGGGAGAAACGGCGGAACTCGCGGATCTTCTCGGCTATGCAAAGCGCTTCGCGATCCCCGTCATCGCAATCACGGGAGACGGCGGGAGCGCGCTCGCGCGTGCCGCGGACGTCGCTCTTGTTCTACCCGGACATGTCGAGGCCTGCCCGATGGGGCTGGCGCCGACGACCTCGACCACGATCATGATGGCGCTGGGCGATGCCCTTTCCGTCGCCCTTTTGGAGCGCAAAGGCTTCTCGCGGGACGACTACCAGATTCTCCACCCCGGCGGACGGCTTGGCAGAAAACTCCTCAAAATCTCCGATATCATGCATGGCGGATCTGATTTGCCATTGGTCGAGCCGGGCGCGGTGATGGCCGACGTCCTGATCACCATGACGGGCAAGGGTTTTGGCTGTGTCGGCGTCGTGGACGATGACGGTATGCTTGTAGGTATCGTGACCGACGGGGATTTGAGGCGGCATATGAGCCAGGACCTCCTCGCCAAGCCGGCCGTTGAAGTGATGACGTCCAACCCTCAAACCATCCGTCCCGACGTCCTGGCCAGCGAAGCCTTGCGATTGATGAACGCACGTACGATCACGAACCTATTCGTCGTCTCGGACGGCCGGCCGAGCGGGATCGTCCATATTCACGATTGCCTGCGCGCGGGAGTCGCTTGAGGCCACCATGAGCGTGGTGACGCAAGATAACAGCCTGACGATACGGCCGGTCGCCGAGGGCATCATGGAACGAGCCCCGCGGCGGCTCGCGGAGGGCGCCGAATGGGCCGCCGCCCGCCAACTCAGCACCACTTACAGCCGATTCGTCGGCGCGATGAAGTTTCTGTTGCCCTTTATCGCTCTTGTCCTGATCGGCGTGGTGCTGACCTGGCCGCATTTGAACCCTTCGGAAAAAAGATTTCGCGTGGGTTTCAGCTCGCTGGCGGCGACGGAGGCGATGGACCTCGAAATGGTCAATCCCCGTCTCGTGGGCTTCGACTCTCAGGACCAGCCCTTCTCGTTGACCGCCGATCTCGCGAAAAACATCACACCGTCGGCCGACTTCTGGGAAACGGCGGATCCGGTCGAGTTCGAAATGCCAAAGGCGGATATGATTCTGGAGGACGACACCTGGGTCGTGCTGACGGCCGAGTCGGGAGTCCTTCTGCCGCCGGATAGGACGCTGGAACTCATGGGAGAAGTCAATCTCTACCATGATTCAGGCTATGAGTTCGAGACCTCCAGGGCGATGATCGATCTCGCCAACAGCATCGCCTCGGGAGACGAAATCGTCGACGGACATGGGCCGTTCGGACACATTACGGCGGAGGGCTTTCGCCTGGAGAAACGCGGAGGTCGGATCCATTTCACGGGCAAATCGAGCCTGACGCTCTATCCGGGGGTAACCCGTCAGGACCCCCAATGAGGTGCCGCGGTCGTTCCCTCCTTCCGCGAGTGGCTGTCGTGACAGCGGCGTTTCTGCTGGTATTCGATGGCGGCGCGTGGGGCCAAATGCTCAACTTCGGAGCGGGCGACTCCGACCAGCCCATCGAGATCGAGGCCGACGACGGGATTGAATGGCAGCAGGACAACGAGGTTGTGGTGGCGCGCGGAAACGCACGGGCCATCCGCGGTGAAGTCGAGGTCCGCGCCGATATCCTGCGCGCCTACTATCGGAAGTCGGAAGCGGGCGGAAACGAAATCTCCCGGCTGGACGCCGAGGGATCTGTGGAGATCTCCTCCCAGACCGAGCGGGCCTGGGGCGACGCCGGCGTCTACGACGTCGAAAAAGCGGTGCTCGTGCTGAGTGGCCGCAAGGTGCGCCTGACGAGCGGCGAGGACGAGATCACAGCCGATCAGCAGCTTGAATACTTCAACGTAAAACAAATGGCCGTTGCGCGCGGCAACGCCTATGCGCGTCGCGGTGAAAACAGCTTGCGCGGCGACGTGCTGGTGGCCCATTTCCGTCGAGATCAAGAAGGCAAGAACCGCATCCATCGGGTGGAGGCATTCGACAACATCCACATCGTGACGCCCCAGGACGAGGCCTGGGCGGATCGCGGCGTTTACGATGTTGAAACCAGTATCGCTACACTAACGGGAGAGGTTACAATCGTGCGCGGTGAGAACACCCTCGCCGGCTGCACGGCGGAAGTGAACCTCGAAACCGGCATCAGCAGGCTCAAAAGCTGCAAGGAAGGAGGACGCCGGGTTCGCGGACTCCTGCTTCCGGAAGACAGAAAGCAGATCGACTCGCCCGACAAGGCCAAGGATCCATCGGAACGCTGATCGAGAATGGACGCGCTCACATCATTTCCCGGCAAAGCCGATGGCGCGTCGCCGAACGCTGGTCAGCGTCCGCGCCTGGTCGCGCTGACCCACGGTTTGGTTTCCCAGAATCTGGGCAAGCGCTTCAAGAAGCGTCCCGTCGTTCGCGGCGTCAGCCTCCATATGCAACGCGGCGAGGTCGTCGGCCTGCTGGGACCGAACGGCGCGGGGAAGACCACCTGCTTTTACATGATCATCGGGCTGCTTTCGCCGGATCATGGGCGCATTCTGCTGGACGGCCAGGATCTGACCGGTCTGCCCATGTACCGCCGAGCGCGCCTTGGGATCGGCTATCTGCCGCAGGAAGCTTCGATCTTTCGCGGCCTAACGGTCGAAAACAACATCCGGGCGGTGCTCGAGGTCGTCGTGAAATCTCGCGAACGGCGCGAGGCCATCCTCGACTCCCTTCTCGCCGAATTCTCGATCACCCATCTGCGGCGCGCGCCGGCCCTGGCCCTTTCGGGCGGCGAGAGGCGCCGGGTCGAGATCGCGCGGACGCTGGCCACGGACCCTCACTTCGTCCTCCTCGACGAACCGTTCGCCGGTATCGACCCGATCGCCGTCGGTGATCTCCGCGACATGGTGTCACATCTCAAGGACCGCGGGATCGGCGTTTTGATCACCGATCACAACGTTCGGGAAACCCTGGATGTCATCGATCGTGCCTATATCATTCATGACGGCATGGTGCTGATGGAGGGCACGCCCTCGGACATCGTGGGAAACGAGGACGTCAGGCGTGTCTACCTGGGCGATCGTTTCAGTCTTTAAACCCCAATCTGTTTTTCCCCGGTCGCATCGGAGCCGGCCTTCGGATCGGGCGCAAGCCCGCGTCCGCCTGGGTGGGAGGGCGGAATGGCCCTGACCCCGCGTCTGGAACTCCGGCAGAGCCAATCCCTGGTCATGACGCCGCAACTCCAGCAGGCCATCAAGCTGCTGCAGTTGTCGAGCGTCGAACTGGATGCCTATGTGGAGCAGGAGCTGGCCAGCAACCCCCTGCTCGAGCGGGAGGACGCGGACGGCTTTGACCCGGCCGATGAGTGGGATGGACCAGAGGACGGAGCAGCCGCGGATGGCGGCTCCACGGAGGCCGATCTTTTGTCCAGCGTGGACTTCGAGGCCACGGCGGATCAGCCAAACCTGACGGAAGACCTGGATGCCGACTACGAAAACGTCTGGAACAACGACAGCCCGGCCGATGCCGCCGGGGCGCCGGAGCAGACAATCGGCGACTGGGGGCAAGGCGGCCGCCGTGACTTCGAGGCTCCGCAGGCCGATCTCGAACTGACCCTCTCCCGGGAGGAGACGCTCACCGAGCATCTGACGCGACAGCTCAACATGGAGTTGGCCGACCCGGCGGACCGATTGATCGGCCTGCATTTGATCGATCGGTTGGACGAAGCGGGGTATCTTTCCGCCGATTTGACACCGGTTGCGGACATGCTCGGATGCGACTTGGCGCGGGTCGAAGCGACCTTGTCCCGGCTCCAGCAGTTTACGCCGTCCGGGATTTTTGCCCGCTCGCTGGCCGAGTGCCTGGCCCTGCAGCTGCGGGATCTCAATCGACTGGATCCCGCCATGCAGGCCCTGCTCGACCATCTGGACCTGCTGGCCCGGCGCGAAATCGACGAGTTGCGCGCCTTGTGCGGGGTCGACGACGATGATCTCGCCGAAATGGTGGCCGAGGTTCGGGCCCTTGATCCCAAACCCGCCCTGGCGTTCGACCGGAGCGTGGTGCAGCCGATCACGCCCGACGTGCTGATGCGCGCGCAGTCGGGTGGCGGCTGGATCGTGGAGCTGAACCCCGAGACGTTGCCGAGGGTTTTGATCAACAACCGCTATCATGCCGAAGTCCGCCAGGCGGCCCGGAATCGGGAAGAACGGCACTACGTGGATGAATGCCTGCAATCGGCCAACTGGCTCGTCAAGGCTTTGCATCAGCGGGCGACGACGATTCTGAAGGTCGCCCGGGACATCGTGCGTCAGCAGGACGGCTTTTTCCGCCACGGTGTCGAGGCGCTGCGCCCCCTGGTGCTGCGGGACATCGCCCAGGCGATCGAAATGCATGAGAGCACGGTCAGCCGGGTGACCTCGAACAAGTACATCGCGACGCCAAGAGGGATCTATGAGCTGAAGTACTTTTTTTCACCTGCGATCGCGAGTGCATCGGGAGGCGAGGCGTACGCCGCCGAATCGGTACGCCACCGAATCAAGGTTCTGACCGAGGACGAGCCGGCCGACGCCGTTTTATCCGACGACAAGATTGTCGAATTGCTGGCGCGCGAAGGCGTGGACATCGCCCGCCGTACCGTGGCTAAGTATCGGGAATCACTTGGAATTCCGTCGTCGGTACAGCGCCGGCGACAAAAGAGGAGCAGGATCTAGAGCAATTCTCGCCAACACGGTCGAGAAATGCTCTGACCCGTGGGAGTTTGGGGGTACCATCTATTGACACCGCCATCTCCGGCCACTACCTTCCGGACCTTTGTTGGAGGCCGCGCGGGATAAGCGCAGACATTGCTGCCCCAGCGATCTGGACATATCTGAAAATGTGCAGCGATCGGAAGGCTGTGAGCCCTTTTACGGCAGGACAGCTTTTTTCATGGATATCACCGTCAAAGGCAAAAATCTGAATGTCGGCGAGGCCTTGCGGGCCCATGTGGAGGGTAACCTCGTCGCCGACGTAACCAAGTTCTTCGATCGTGCCCTGCTGGCGACCGTCATCTTTTCGCGGGAAGCCCATATGTACCGCTCGGAGATTACCGTACATGCGGGGCGTGGCTTGGTCATGCAAGGTGGCGCAACCGCCGACGAGATATACGCGGCCTTCGATGCCGCGTTGTCGCGTATCAGCAAGCGTCTGCGCCGCTACAAGCGGCGCCTGCGGGACCACCACAAGGGCCGGGGCGCCGAGACCGAGGAAGTGTTGTCCGCTCAGCAATATGTGCTTGCACCGGAGCACGAGGACGACGAGGTACCTCAGGACGGCCAGCCTGCGGTGATTGCCGAGATGACCGCGGAAATCGACACGCTGACCGTAAGTGAAGCCGTTATGCGCATGGACCTTGCGGACTCGCCTGTCATGATGTTCCGCAATCGTGCTCATGGCGGGCTGAACGTGGTTTACCGCAGGAACGATGGCCACATCGGTTGGATCGATCCTCGCGGAACCCGGGAGGGCTGAGATACCATCATGGAAATCGTCGATCTGCTCACGCCCGAAAGCGTCATTCCCCACCTTCGGGCCACGAGCAAAAAGCAGGCGCTTCAAGAACTCGCCAAACGGGCTGCGGAGATCACGGGGGTGCATGAACGAGCCATCTTCGACGTCTTGCTGGAGCGCGAAAGACTGGGCACAACCGGCGTCGGCAACGGGATCGCCATCCCCCACGGCAAGCTTCCCAATCTGGAACGTCTGCATGGGCTGTTCGCTCGCCTTGATACACCGATCAACTTCGACGCCATCGACGATCAGCCCGTAGACCTCATCTTTCTCCTGCTCGCTCCGGAATCGGCCGGCGCAGATCATCTCAAGGCGCTTGCCCGTGTATCGCGGCTGCTCCGCGACAAGTCCGAATGCGAAAAGCTGAGAGGCACGGATGGCGCCGAGGCCCTGTACGCCCTTCTTACACAGTCGGAAGCGCGCGCGGCCTGACGCGTTGGCGAGATTCCTAAACCGCACGCCCAAAACTGCGCGCGTCCGAGGTTACCTCGACAAACCCAATTGCGAGCGGGGCAGGGAAATTCCGCGATCTTTTTTCGAAACGAAACGATCCGAATTAATATAAAGCTGCGAATGTTGCGGGTGATTTCGCCCCTTGCGGTGTCAGTGGACGCTTACGGGGTCGAGATCGTTTTGTCGAACCGTCGCCAGGGCGATAGCCCGGTTGGGAACGACGGCGAGCTGGCTTCCGTCGGCGGCATGAATGGCGTAGGCGCGGGTGCCGTGGCTGGAGATCGGCTTGATGTAGGCCACCTGCTCGAGCCCGAGGGCGTTCAGTTCCCTCGCGGACAGGTTGGGCGGGACCAGCCGATCGTCGGCATTGTTGGGATGGTTGGGATTATCGGTCACTGCTTATCTCCCTCAAGCGCCTTCAAGGCTCAAGCGCGCCTTTCGGTGAATGGCTGAACGTGGATTAGTGCTCAAACGTCCGACTTCATCTCGATGGACTTTGTCTGCTTGTCCGACGAACGACGATTTCCAGATCCGGCCTCGATCTTGACGGTTCGCGCTCGCGGTTCCGGCATCACGCGCTCGATGTCGATGTGCAGAAGGCCATTATCGAGGCTGGCGCCCTTGACCTCGATACCCTCAGCGAGAACGAAGCTGCGCTGAAACTGGCGCGAGGCGATTCCGCGATGAAGGAATATGCGCCCGCCGTCGTCCTCGCCGCTTCGTCCGCGAATGATGAGTTGGTTGTCCTCGATCGACACCGCCAGATCGTCCATGGAAAATCCTGCCACCGCCAGGGTGATCCTCAGCTGGTTTTCCTCTACCTGCTCGATGTTATACGGAGGATAGCCGTCGTGGGATGACTTCGCGACGCGGTCGAGCACGCGTTCGAAATGATCGAACCCCAGGAGCAGCGGGCTGTCGAAGACAGAGAGGCGAGCCATGACGTGCCCTCCTTGCCGAGGTTGAGCGACGACGTCTTTAAATGGGCCCTCGTCGAGGCGCCCGGTCGGCGGTCAAACCAGCACCGCCCGACCACCACCTATGTCGGTCGATGGTCGTCGAAAGTCAATAGGGGGCTTACCGGGCGTTTCACCCTTTGCCCCGTCCTCAGGCGGCCCGGACCTGTATGCCTTTGTCCGCGAAGAAGGTCTGTATTTCTCCGCTCTGGAACATCTCCCGGAAAATGTCACAACCGCCCACGAATTCGCCCTTCACATAGAGCTGGGGGATGGTCGGCCAATTGCTGAAGGATTTGATGTTCTGCCGCAGCTCAGGATCCGCCAGGACATCGACACCCTTGTACTTCACACCCAGATAGTCCAGGCCCTGCACGACCTGGGCCGAGAAGCCGCATTGCGGCGCCAGCGGCGTGCCCTTCATGAACAACACGACATCGTTGTCGTCGATTTCCTTGCGGATGCGCTCGAATACCATGTTTTCGCTCATCGCCAGTTCCACTCCATCGAGACCCGGACGCGACCCGGAAAGACCTAGACTTGAAAAGACTCGCCGCAACCACAGCGCGCTTTTTCATTGGGATTGTTGAACACGAAGCCCGATTGCAGCTTGTCCTCGACATAGTCCATTTGACTGCCGAGGAGATAGAGCGTTGCCTGCGGGTCGACATAAACGGTGACCCCGTCCGCCTCCACCATCTCGTCATGGGGGTTTGGCGCGGCCGCAAACTCGATGTGGTAGGACATGCCCGAGCAACCCCTCGCCTTGACGCCGATGCGTAGGGCTCCTTGCCTATCGTTCTGTTTCGAAAGCAGAAAACGCACGCGCTCGACGGCGGCGTCGGTCATCGTGATGACTTGAGGTCGCGGGATCGTCACGTCATGGCCTCCGTCAAAACATACCCAGTTCGAGACGCGCGGCCTCCGACAGCCGGTCCGGTGTCCAGGGCGGGTCCCATACGAGCTCCACCGTCACATCCTTGAGCTCGGGAATCGCCCCGCGCACGGCGTGTTCAACCATTCCCGGCATGCTCCCGGCCACGGGGCAGCCAGGCGCCGTCAGGGTCATGTCGATCTCCACCGCATCCTGATCGGGTGCGATGTCGATTCGGTAAATCAAGCCCAACTCGTAAATATTCACCGGGATCTCGGGGTCATAAACGGTGCGCAGCGCCTCGACGATGCGCTCTCCCAACCCACCCGCGCCGCCGGTGTCCGTGCCGGCTGATGCCGAAGTGTCCGGCTGTTCGATCCGCGAGGTTTCACCCTTGTCGAAGACGAAATCGCTCATGCTTTCCTCGAAGTTCCTTGATGCGGGCCTATTCCGATGTCACGGGCTCGCCATGCCCTTTGACCGCCGCTTCCATCGTATGCCAGCACAGCGTCGCGCACTTCACGCGCATAGGGAACTCTCGCACCCCCGAGAGCACGCTGAGCCTTTCGAGCGCCTCGCAGTCCAGGTTCGGATCGTCCTCGCCGTCCGTGCTCTCGTCGCAGCCCGTCACAAGGGCGTGGAACCGGTGGAATAGCGTGTGCGCCTCGTCCAGCGTCTTACCTTTGAGAACCTCCGTCATCATCGAGGTGGACGCCGTCGAAATGGCACAGCCCTGCCCCTCGAAGCCGATGTCCTTCACGACGCCGTCGTCGACCTGGAGATAGATCGTCACCTTGTCTCCGCAGAGCGGGTTGTTGCCGTGCGCTTCATGGCTGACACGGTCTGGCTTGCCGAAATTGCGCGGGGCTCGGCCGTGATCGAGTATGACCTCCTGATAGAGTTCCCGCAGCTCGAAGGTCACCCAAAAATCTCCTTCGCTTTGCGCACCGAGTTGACGAGCAGGTCGATGTCCCCCGATGTGTTGTACAGACCGAAGGATGCGCGCACCGTCCCCGGAATATCATAGCGCTGCATTACCGGCTGCGCGCAATGATGGCCCGCGCGCACCGCGACGCCCATCTGGTCGGCGATGGTTCCCACGTCGTGGGGATGAATATCGTCGATCAGAAACGAGAGAATCGCCGCCTTTTGCCGGGCCTCCCCGAAGATGCGAATACCGTTGAATTGCCTCAACCGTTCGGTCGCCTCCGCAAGCAGGTTCTTTTCATGGGCGGCAATGCGGTCGAGGCCATGGCTGCTGACGTAGTCGAGAGCAGCGGCCAGGCCGGTCGCTCCAGAAATATGCGGCGTGCCGGCCTCGAACTTCGCCGGCGGCGGCGCATAGGTCGTCTTCTCGAAGGTGACGCTGTCGATCATGTCGCCGCCGCCCTGCCAAGGCGGCATGTCTTCGAGAAGGGCCTTCTTGCCATACAAAGCGCCGATGCCGCTCGGCCCATAGACCTTGTGGCCGGAAAAGACATAGAAGTCGCAATCCATCTCCTGCACATCGATGGGCATGTGCGGCGCCGCCTGGCAGCCGTCGACCAGGACGGCCGCGCCGTGTTCATGGGCCATCGCGGTGATTTCCTTCACCGGAACGATCGTACCCAAGGCATTGGAGGCATGGGTCACCGCAACCACTTTCGTGCGTGGTCCAAGGAGCTTTTCGTACTCCTCGAGGATCAGTTCGCCGGCGTCGTTGATGGGAATAACCCGGATCGTCGCACCCTTGCGCTCGGCCAAGAGCTGCCAAGGCACGATGTTAGAATGGTGCTCGAGGTGGGAGATGATGATCTCGTCCCGCCAGCCCACGAACTTCTCCCCATAGGTGCTGGCCACCAGGTTGACGCCCTCAGTGCCGCCGCGCACGAAGACGACCTCGCTCGCCTCCTTGGCGTTTATGAAAGCCCGCACCTTCTCGCGCGCGGCATCATAATTACGCGTTGCGAGCGCGCTCAGCTCGTAGACGCCGCGGTGGATATTGGCGTACTCCGCCTCGTAGCATCGGCGCACGGCATCAATCACCTGAATCGGCTTCTGCGCGCTGGCCGCGCTGTCGAGGAATGCCCGCCCATGGACCACGGGGGTCGCCAGGATCGGAAAATCTCGCCGGGCGGCATCGGCATCGAAAGCCGGACATGTGTTGACCATGGGCCGATCCGCCAAGGCGGCTGCTGCGATCATTGGGCGTCTCCTTCCCGATGGAGCTTTTGGAGCCATGTCTCCAATTTTCTCTCCATATAGGTTCGTGCTTCCGCTTGTGCGACCTCTTCGAGCGTCTCCTCGACGAACGACCGTATCAGGAGGGTGCGTGCTTCCTTTTGAGGTATACCCCGCGATCGCATGTAAAACATCGAGTTCTCGTCGAGTTCGCCGGCCGTCGCGCCGTGGCTGCATTTGACGTCATCGGCATAGATCTCAAGCTCCGGCTTGGTGTCGATCTCGGCCTTCTCGGATAGCAGCACCGTACGGTTGAGCTGATTGCCGTTGGTCTTCTGGGCGTCGCGGCGCACCGTGATCTTGCCCTGGAAAACGCCGTGCGCGCGATCGTCGAGCACACCCTTATACACCTCATCGCTGTCGCAATGCGGTTTGGCATGGTCGATCCAGGTGGTGGTGTCTGCGTGCTGGCGCCCGCGCAGGAGGTAGACTCCGTTGAGCCGGCAGGTGCCGTTCTCGCCATCCAGAATCACTTGAATCTCGTTGCGCGAGAGCTGCGCGCCGACGGTCATGACGAAGCTGTCGAAATGTCCGCCCGCCTCTATATGGGCCCGCGTAAAGGCAAGATGGGACGCGGCCAGGGATTCCTCCTGGATCTTGATATGGCGCACCTCCGCATCCCGGCCGATGGAGATCTCGCCGACGGGGTTGGCCCAATAGGGAGAATCGGACACGAGGCTGAGATGGGTCTCAATGATCGTGACGCGGCTGCCCGGCCCGGCAACGACCAGATTGCGCGGGTGGTAGGCCAGGGCCGCGCCGTCGGTTCCCGGGACAAACGCCGACACGACATGCACCGGTGCCTCGATCTCCACGCCTTCCGGCACGGTCAGGACGTACCCGTCTCCCATAAACGCCGTGTTGAGGTTGACGACGGCGTGGCCATTGGTCTGCGCAACCTGCCCCAAATGCGCCTGCAGAAAGTCCGCCCGGCTGTCGGCGGCGGCGGCAAAGGTCGTCAGTTCGACGCCGGGGGGGAGACCCTCAATGCCTGAAAGGTCGGACCGGAAGCGGCCGTTGACGAAAACCAGCCGGTGGGCACCGTCGATCCTCGGGACCTCGGTGACGGCGACCGACATCCCCGCATGCTCCGCGCCGGCGGGGCGCAGGTCCAGCTGCGCCAAGGCGTTGAGATTCGTGTATTTCCAGGCCTCCACCTTGGGGGACGGCAGGCCCGTCTCATTGAACCGAGAAATCGATTCGCGGCGAAGGGTCGAGAGCCAGCCAGCTCCGCCTCCGGGCAGGCTTGTTTCGATCTCGGCGAACCGATCGGCGTAAGGGAGGGTAATGCTCCGCGATGCGCTCATGGCCGGGTCCTCAGGCGGCGGCCGGGGCGGCGATGCCGGCGTAGCCCGATCGCTCGAGTTCCAGCGCCAGCTCCTTGTCCCCGGATTTCACGATGCGGCCAGCCGAGAGCACATGGACGTAATCCGGCTGTACATAGTCCAGGAGTCGCTGGTAGTGGGTGATGAGCACGACCGCGCGCTCCGGATTGCGCAGCGTATTGATGCCGTCGGCGACGGTCTTCAGGGCGTCGATGTCGAGCCCCGAATCCGTCTCGTCGAGCACCGCGAGTCTGGGGTCGAGAACCGCCATCTGGAGAATTTCGTTCCGCTTCTTCTCGCCGCCGGAAAATCCAACGTTGACGGGCCGGCGCAGCATCTCGTCGCCCATGTGCAGAAGCTCCCGCTTCTCGCGGAGAAGCTTGAGGAACTGCATCGCGTCCATCTGAGGTTCGCTGCGGTATTTACGGACCGCGTTGTAGGCCGTTTTCAGGAAGGTCGCGTTGTCGACACCCGGGATCTCCACCGGATACTGAAAGGCGAGGAACACGCCCTCACCGGCGCGCTCGTCCGGTTCCAGGTCAAGGAGATCCTTGCCGAGATAGGTAACGCTGCCCTCCGTGACGTCATAGCCGTCACGGCCGGCGAGGACGTAGGCCAGCGTGCTCTTGCCCGAGCCGTTGGGCCCCATGATGGCGTGCACCTCGCCGGAATTCACCTTTAGGTCGAGGCCGTTGAGGATCTTCTTGTCCTCGACGGTGGCGTGCAGGTTCTTGATCTCAAGCATGTTTGTTCTTTCCTTGTTTTCGACGAGGCGTCCGACGTCAGCCGACGCTGCCTTCCAAGCTGATGCCCACGAGCTTCTGGGCCTCCACCGCGAATTCCATCGGCAGTTCCTGCAGGACTTCCCGGCAGAAACCGTTGACGATCAACGACACCGCCTCCTCCGCCGACATCCCGCGCTGCGTGCAATAGAACAGCTGGTCGTCGCTGATCCGCGAGGTGGTCGCCTCGTGCTCGATCTTTCCCGTTCGGTTGCGGCATTCGACATAGGGAACGGTGTGGGCCCCGCACTGATCGCCCACGAGCAGAGAGTCGCATTGGGTGTAGTTGCGGGCGTTCTCGGCCTTGGGCTGAACGCGAACCAGCCCGCGATAGGTATTGTCGGACCGGCCGGCCGAGATCCCCTTGGACACGATCGTGCTGCGCGTGTTCTTGCCGATATGGATCATCTTGGTCCCGGTGTCGGCCTGCTGGAAGTTGTTGGTGATGGCGATGGAGTAGAACTCACCGACCGAGTTGTCGCCTTGGAGGATGCAGCTCGGATACTTCCAGGTCACCGCCGAGCCGGTTTCGACCTGGGTCCAGGAGATCTTGGAATTCCGGCCGCGGCAGGCGCCGCGCTTGGTGACGAAATTGTAGATCCCGCCCTTCCCGTCCTCGTCTCCGGGATACCAGTTTTGCACCGTCGAGTATTTGATTTCGGCGTCATCCATGGCGATCAGTTCGACCACCGCGGCGTGGAGCTGATTCTCATCGCGCATCGGTGCCGTGCAGCCTTCGAGATAGCTTACATAACTTCCCGGCTCGGCAATGATGAGGGTGCGTTCGAACTGGCCGGTCTGCGCGGCGTTGATGCGGAAATAGGTGCTCAGCTCCATCGGGCAGCGCACGCCCTTCGGAACATAGACGAAGGATCCGTCCGTGAAGACCGCCGAGTTCAAGGTGGCGAAATAGTTGTCCGAATAGGGGACAACGCTGCCGAGATATTTGCGGACCAGTTCCGGGTGTTCGCGGATCGCCTCCGACATCGAGCAGAAGATGATTCCCTGCTCCTCAAGTTTTCCCTTGAAGGTCGTGGCCACCGAGACGCTGTCGAACACCGCGTCAACGGCGACGCCTGCCAGCACTTCCTGCTCTCGCAGCGGAATTCCGAGCTTTTCGTAGGTTTCAAGGAGCTTTGGATCGACCTCGTCGAGGCTCTGGGGGCGATCCGATGCCTGTTTGGGGGCCGAATAATAGTAGGCATCCTGATAGTCGATCTCGGGATAGCCGATCTTCGCCCAACTCGGCTCCTCAAGCGTCTGCCAGAGCCGGAAGGCTCGCAGGCGCCACTCCAACATCCATTCGGGCTCGCCTTTCTTGGCCGAAATGAATCGGACAATGCCTTCATTCAGGCCTTTCGGCACCGTATCGGTTTCGATGTCGGTCACGAAGCCGTACTTGTACTTCTGTTCGGTCACCGAACGGACGTGGTCGATGGTTTCGGTCACGGGCGGCATCGCGATCTCCTCAGCGATTTTTTTCGGGGCATGGGCTCATGGGATTACGCCGTCAATGCGGCCTTTTGGGCGGGCGGGGCCGGCGCCGCCTTGCGCAAATGGAAAAGACTGTCGGGCGCGATCATGTCGGCCAAGGTGATTCTTTCGAGGGTCGTCCGGATGGCTACGTTTACCGGGTCCCAGCGGCCCGACATCGGGCACACAGGTTCACGGTTGCAGCCTTCGTGATCGGTCTCCACGCAAGAGGTCACGGCGACAGGCCCGTCCAGCACCTCGACCGCCTCGAACATCGAAATCTCGGCGGGGCGCCGTGCCAGGGTGTAACCGCCACGTGCGCCGCGGTGCGACACGGCCAAGCCGCCTTGCGCCAGGAGTTTGAGCAGCTTGGCGACCGTGGGCTGGGAAAGCCTGGTGGCCGCCGCGATCTCCGGCGTCGTCAGCACTTGGCCGTCGGCCTCCGCCAAATGGGCCAGCACGACCACTCCATAGTCGGTCATCCGATTGAGTTTGAGCATCCCGCCAATACAGTACTAAATTAGTCCCGATTGCAAAATAGAGCGGAGCAGTCAGGTTTTCAAGGGTATTGACTCCCCAAAACAACCCGGATCGAACATGGCGATTTACCGGTAGCCTTGCGCCGGGCTGAGTTGCCCACCGACGGTCGCATCCCCACGTGTCTCTCGAAAGGTGAGCACCCCGGTCACGGAAGGGGAGGCGTCTCGGAATGGCCCGCTCAAGCAGCAAGCCGCGCGCAGATCTGGCGGATCGCATCGTTGACGCCGCGTTGGAGAGGGCGGAGGTGGTCGGGTGGCATAACATGAGCCTCCATTCAGTCGCCGCCGATCTGGGGGTGTCGCTCGCGGAGATCCGTAAGGAGTTTCGGGATCTCGACGCGGTGGCCAACGCTTGGTTCGGGCGGGCGCTGATGGCGATGATCCAGGCGGACGACGATGCCGCCGCCGGCCTGCCCGCGCCCGAGCGCCTCTATCGGGTCATCATGGCCTGGTTCGAAGCGCTATCGCTCCACCGCCGGGTGACGGGACAGATGATCGCTGTCAAGCTCCATCCCAGCCATCCGCATCATTGGGTGCCGCTGGTCTTCAATCTGTCACGCACAGTCCATTGGATCCGCGACGCGGCACGGCTCGAAGCCTCGGGTTTCAGACGTCAGATCGAGGAAGTCGGGCTGACCGCCCTGCTGCTGGCGACCCTGGGAGTCTGGCTCCGGGATGAAAGCGCGGGCTCCAAAAGGACAAGGCGGTTCCTGGCCAAGCGGCTTTTCGAGGCAGATCGGGCGATGGTCATCTTTTGGCCCGATTTTGAACACCGGCCGCAAAGGCGATGGGAGGACAGGGCCGAGCAGTGCCAATGACCACTCGGCCCGGCTGTCCAAATTACTTCGGCTGCGACACGATTCGCAGATAAGGCTTCAGGGTCTTCCACCCCTCGGGATACTTCTGCTTTGCCTGCTCGTCCGACACCGCCGGAACGATGATCACGTCCTCGCCCTGCTTCCAATTGACCGGTGTCGCCACCTGGTGTTTGGCCGTCAGCTGGCAGGAATCGAGCACCCTCAGGACCTCGTCGAAGTTGCGTCCGGTGCTCATCGGGTATGTCAAGGACAGCTTGACCTTTTTGTCGGGCCCAACGAGGAAAACGGTCCGGACCGTCTGATTGTCGACCGGTGTCCGGCCCTCGGACGTCTCGCCGGCTTCGGCCGGGAGCATGTCGTAGAGCTTTGCGACTTTCAGCTCGGGATCGCCGATCAACGGGTAGTTGACGGCATGCCCCTGGGTTTCCTCGATGTCTTTTGCCCACCCTTCGTGACTGCCGACCGGGTCGACGCTGAGGCCTATGATTTTGCAGTTCCGTTTGTCGAATTCCGACTTCAGGCCGGCCATGTAGCCGAGTTCCGTGGTGCAGACCGGCGTGAAGTCTTTTGGATGAGAAAAGAGAATGGCCCAGCCATCCCCGATCCAATCGTGAAAGCTGATCGTTCCTTCGGTCGTCTCGGCGGTGAAATCGGGCGCCGTATCCCCCAAGCGAATGGCCATTGAATCATCCTCCGTGCATCGTTGATGGCCCCATCTGTGATTCCGCTGATTTAGGGTGCGACGGAAGCGCTTTCGAGAGGAATATGCAAAAAACACATATCTTCGAGAAGTTATTATTTATTATACCATATATATGTGTAATTTGAGTTCCGTCACGATAGCTCCTATGGTCGGTCAGCACGCTAGTTGTCGTTGCCCCAGTACCCGCGCCGCTGCCGCAATAGCCGCTCGCCGATGTCGCAACTCGGCGGGGTTCGTGCAGCCTGCTGCAGCCCGACGTCACTATGCCGGGACGGTGCGGCTGAAAGCGGCGCGGTTGCCAGGGTATACAAGGCGGATGGCGACCCCAAGAAAACACGCCCCTGGCCTCTCAGGACCGTTTGCCCGTTCCAAGGAGCCGTGCCCGCGATTTCGAAAATGAGCTTCTTGCGAATAGCTGCGGCGAAATCCTCGAATCCCTCCGCGACGACGATGAAGGCACCCATCCCGCCGATCACGCAGTTGCGATAGTAGAGGTCGAGATCGGGGATCTGACGCCAGCCAAACGGATTCGGCCGGTCGTTCACGATCGGCAGGCCGTTTATGGTGACGCGGGCGGCCACCGCGTCGTCGCGTGCGAGCGTGACTAGACGGCCGTCGTTATTGGCGCCATCGCCGGAGATATCGATGACTCGCCGGGATCCTTCATACCCGTTTTGATCAAACATCGGCATGGCGAATTCGATCGCGCCGCTGATGGATGTCCAGAGCCCGGATGTGATCGGCGCTTCACCAATTGCGGCGGCGAAGGCTCGGGCACTGGCCTCGTCTTCGATTACGGCCCATTCGGCCACCACCGACTTGTGGTGGCTACCCGCCCATTCCAGATAGGTAACGGCGATCGCACCCTGGTAGCCACCCTCTATGGCGCTGATCACGGCGGGATCAACCAACGCGGAGACATAACCCTGTCGTTGGAGTTTGGCCTCTTCGATGTCGACGCTTCCCGACACGTCAACGGCCAGAACCAACTCGAGATCCACCTTCCTCGCTTCCGCCGGCGCGGTCCAAAGCGTCAGAATCCACGAGAAAGCGGCAATGCCGGACAAAACTGACGGCCTGATACCCATCAGACACTCCCCGTCTCGTCGTCGCATGGACATTATTTAAGAGATGGGAGAGCGCGTTCCCCTTTGGTAGCAAAATTGCCAGATATCGCATCGCATGGACGCAGTTGCCGTTGACGCCTAAACCACCCCTCGCGCAAGGCGTGGGCAAGGACTCCACCGCCAAGTTCCGCGGGGCCCTTAGCCCGTTGATTCCCGGCGATTTCGAAAGAGAATGCTGCCACTCAAGAGCTATTGATCCTTCCGAGCCGAGTTTTTGGGGAAACTAATGGATAGGTGGCCCGTCGTTTGGAAGTTATCTATCCGATAGAGTTACTCCCAAATCGGCACAAAGGAGATGAGTGTCCCAAAAGTATAATAGTTGGGTGAGATCGGATCGATTACAGTCCGCAGTACATGGAGGATGTGAAGCCCGGAGAGGCTTATCGTCACTGCTAAGGAGGGGGCCCGCGCCCGCCTTTCAATACGTCGGGGAGGGGCGGAGATGTCGCATGAAACCGCGCGGGGTAGGATATGCCGCCCAAAGCGATGACGAGCCTCTGCCATCCAGCCACGGCCAACCAGTTTGACGGTCTGCGCCAAGCGCTGCACAAGGATCGCGGCGACAGCAGGGTCTTTGTCGACTTCGACTATACACTTTTCCTCGCGAACTCGACCGACGAGTTTCTCGAATGCGCGAGGCCAGCGTTCCTGGCGGCTCTACTCCTGCGCGTTCTGGGCCTTCTGAAGCCCTGGTCTTTCCTCCCCGGCGAACGGCGGTCCTTCGTATGGCGGGACCCGATTCGCGTGCTTGCGGTCGTGATTCTGATGCCGTGGACCCTGCTTCTCTTCCGGCGGCGGGCCCATGCCATCTTCGAACGTCATTATAATCGGGCTCTGGCTCCGCTGCTGGCTGAGGTGGGCGCCGACCGGGTGGTGATCGTCAGCTTCGGCTATTCCTTCGTGATCCGCCGCCTGATTGTCGGGACACCCCTTGAGGGAGCGTCCGTGATCGCGAGCTCGATGCTGGACGCATCGCGATTCCGGCGTGAAGGCAAGGCCTCGCGGTTGTTTGGCAAGCGGGTCGCGGCCGATGCGACTCGCGATATCTTCGTGACCGATTCCGAAGTCGACGACGCCGATGTCCTGGCGCGGTTCGAGCAAGGCTTTCATATTCGCTGGACGGCGACCAAGAAGCCGCGGCCGCACGACAAGGTCTACGTCCCGTTCTTCTACACCGATGTCGTCAAACGCCCGGGGCAGGGCTTCTTCATAAGAACCATCCTGCTTGACGAGTTCGCCCTCGTCGCGTTCTGCTTCCTCTTGTATCAGCCTTGGCATTGGTCGATCTGGATCTGCGCGTTTTCCTTGTTCTTGGCCTTCCGGCTGACATACGAGATCGGTTACGTGGAAAACGACCGTGTTGGTTTTCTTTACGAAGCCAACCCGAAGCTCAGCAAGGAATACTATCGCTACAAAGACTACCGGGTCACGCCTTATGCCTGGTACTGGGCTGTTGCCCTGACCTTCTTCGGCATCTTCGTCCTTGACGCGGAGTTTGTCCTCGCATCGGTCACGCGTCTGGGATTCGACCCAGAGATCGGGACGATGGCGGCCCGAAGCGTGCTTGTCGCGGGTTGGCTGGCCTTGATTGGCGTCGCGCGATCCATCTTCTTTCTGTTCAATCATGCCCCGCTGATTTGGCGTATCGCGATCTTCTATCCGCTTCATCTGGTCAAGTACTTTGCGCCGGCGTTGATATTCGCCTCCGGGCCGGCGGGGCTCGCGTTGCTGTTCGGACAGATCACACGGACCTGGACGAAATACGCCATCCGACGCAGCGACGGCGACCGCCAGCTTTTCCCCGGACACCTCATTCGAATGATGTTTTTCTTCTCGCTATTGGGGGTGTTCGGCTTGGTCATGGGGTTCGGCGCCGTGTTTGGCGTTTGGCAGACTTACGCGATCATGGCGTGGTGTGTGGTCCGCGGCATTCCCGACGTTCGAAGGACATTTTTCAAGCGGTCCGCCCCTTCGCGGACCACGCTTCGGGAATCCCCGCGCGCCGAGGCCGCGTGAGGGCAAAAGGGTGGGCAGGCGAAAATGAAGGCGCGCCGGCCGAAGAGAAGGCGGTGCCTTGGGTATCGCCTTCCAATCGGTGCCGGTGTTGAGAGAACGAAAATGCGGGCGAGAACGGCATGGGAAGCGCTAAATCTCAGCGCGGGGGGAAGATCGAAGTTGCCGAGAATGGGTCAGTAGCGTGAAAGAAGGAGAAGCGTCCGTGAACAAGATTCTGGCATGTCGAGAAGGCCAGTTGACCTCCGTGTTCTGCGCCGAGGATTTCCTCGGCTATGTCTATCAGAGCGAATCCGACGGCCTTTGGCGAGAGGTCGCCTGGGTCGACCGCTCGTTCGTTCGCCGGGCCGGGCATTTCCCGACCGAGGGCGCGGCCATTCAAGATTTGATGGAGTCTCAGTATTTTCACGGCCACCACGAGGTGGCGAACGATTTCAGGAGCACCATTTCCAGCATTCGCGCCTGACGGCGGTCGATCTGTCGAATGATAGCTGATCAGCTGTTCGGCTCGGGGTACGCCGAGCCGGTTCGAGTCATGCTCTCCGCGCGGCCGCAGCCGTCCCTTTCTTTCGGTGGACGCTCTGGGCATTCTTGGGTTGAAATCCGATCGGCGCCCATGCCAAGAGCGGTGTCGAACTCTTACCGAGACAGGGGAGAACAACGACCATGCAAATCAGCGCTCGCAACGTTTTGAAAGGCCGGGTGACCGCCGTGAAGGCCGGCGATGTCAACGCCCAGGTCACGGTCGACATCGGCGGCGGAAACGTCATCACCTCGGTGATCACGGTCGATTCGGTCGAGCAACTCGGCATCGGCGAAGGAAAAGAGGTCTCCGTCCTTATCAAAGCGTCGTCGGTGATGCTGGGCGTTTGAAGGGCTGTCGTGGCGACCGCTTAAACACGAAAGGGCCTAACCGCGTGCGGCTAGGCCCTTAGGGAAACTGGTGGAGCCGAGGGGAGTCGAACCCCTGACCTCTTGAATGCCATTCAAGCGCTCTCCCAACTGAGCTACGGCCCCATGGAGCGCCCAAGAAACACGAAGCTTCCGCGTAAATCCGCGCTGCCCCGGGGCGCCAAGCGGGAAACCTACTGAGGATCGGCCGGCCGGGGCAAGCGAAAAACGGGGTCTCGATCAACTCCGATCGGAGAGATCGTCGTCGTCGATATGCTCCATGACCTCGGACATGTCGTCGTCGTCCTCGCCAAGTTCCGACGTGTCCTCGATCAGCGAATCGTCCTCCTCGTCTTCATTGAGGTCATCGGTGTCCTCGCTGTTGCTATCGCTGTCTAGAATCTCGTCTTCCTCGTCGAGCTCTTCCTTGGCACCTTCGGGAAGGTCTTTCTCAACTGCCGCTGTGGTGGTCGGAGGCGCTTCATTCGCCACCGGTGCCGTCTCCTCCAGTGCCGCTGCCGGCGGGCGCTTTAGCTTGGCGGCGGGCTTTCCGGCGGCAACCGCGCCACAACCGGGGCATGTCGGCGGGTCGCGGAGGAGATCGTAGAACCTTGCCCCACAGCTTTGGCAGATCCGTTTGGTGCCCCATTCGGGTTTCGCCACCTGTGTCACCTCACAAGTCTAAGGTGCGGGGAGGGCCGTGCGGCCACTCTTGGTGCACTTGCCACGTTCGAAGGACGCTGTCAAAAGCAGATTCCGGCGGCGCTGTCAAAGGCGAATTCAGTGTGTCGTTGCGGCAACCGCGGCATAAGACGGTCATGAGACGGACGAGAACCGCTCAGGGGCCTTTCCGCCGGCAGCATCTGCCGCTGTTCAATTCGATCCAAGCTGTGATAGGACACCTGGCGAATATTCTTCGGCTCCACGAGGGAAGGAGCACTCGATTACATGTCGCACATGTCCCGCCTGACGCAAGGCTTGCATGGCGAAGTGGCGGTTCCCGGTGACAAGTCGATCTCGCACCGCGCCCTGATGATCGGCGGACTGGCGGTTGGGGAGACCGCGATCCACGGACTCCTGGAGGCCGGAGACGTGCATCGCACCGCGATGGCGATGTCTGCCCTGGGCGCGTCTGTCAAGCGCCGGGACGGAGGCGAGTATCGTGTCGCCGGCCGGGGTGTGGGCGGACTTGCCGAACCCTCGAGCGTGCTTGACATGGGCAACTCCGGAACCGGGGTGCGGCTGCTGCTGGGGCTCGCCGCCGGCCATCCCTTCACGAGCTTTTTCTCCGGCGACGCTTCGCTTTCCGCCAGGCCGATGCAGCGGGTGACGGCTCCCCTTTCGCGCATGGGGGCGTCGTTCCTCGGAAGATCGGGCGGACGGCTGCCGCTCGCGGTCACGGGAGCCCCGGACCCCATCCCCCTCGTCTACGAGCTTCCCGTCGCCTCCGCGCAGGTGAAATCGGCGGTCCTTCTCGCCGGCTTGAACGCGCCCGGCGCGACGACTGTCGTCGAGCCACGGCCGACGCGCGATCATACCGAGATCATGCTCCGTAAATTCGGGGCCGAGGTTGTTGTCGAGCCGTTGCCCGAGGGCGGTCGCGCGGTCACGGTTACGGGGCAGCCGGAACTGGCGGCAAGCGATATAACCGTACCCGGGGACTTTTCCTCCGCAGCCTTCGCCATCGTTGCCTCCTTGATCGTGCCGGGCTCGAAACTGACCCTTCGGCGCGTCGGCATCAATCCTCTGAGATCTGGTCTTCTCCCAACGCTCAGGGAGATGGGAGCGGAGATCACGGTGACCACGCTGAACGATGGCGACGGCGAAGCGCTCGCGGATCTCCAGGTGTGTGCGAGCGAGCTGCGCGGTACCGACGTTCCGCCCGAGCGCGCGCCGGCGATGATTGACGAGTTTCCGATCCTCGCCATGGCCGCGGCCTGCGCGAACGGAACAACCAAGCTGCGCGGTCTCGGAGAGCTCAGGGTCAAGGAAACCGATCGCCTGGCCGCGATCGCGCGGGGGCTGGAGGCCTGTGGCGTCCGCGTGGAGCAAGCGGGCGACGACCTGACGATCCGCGGCAAGGGTCGGCCACCGCCTGGAGGCGCCCAGATTGCCGTCGAACTCGATCACCGGATCGCCATGGCTTTTCTTGTCCTTGGGATGACCACTCAAGAGCCCGTCGGCATTGACGACGCCGCGCCCATCGCCACCAGCTTCCCGCAATTCATCGAGATGATGAACGGACTCGGCGCAAAAATCGAGCGGGAGAGCGCGTCTTGATCATATCCGTCGACGGGTCGGCCGCCGCCGGCAAGGGGACGCTCGCCCGCCGCCTCGCCGACCATTTCGGATTTGCCCTGCTCGATACGGGGCTCCTTTATCGGGCTGTCGGGTTGAGGACACTCCGAGGCGGAACCGATCCATCGAACCGTGAAGCGGCGATCCGATCGGCAACGGAGCTGACGGAAGAGGATCTGCGGGATCCTCAATTGCGGGGCGACGAGGCGGCCAATGCCGCCTCGAAGGTTGGCGCGATCCCCGAAGTTCGCGCGGCGCTGCTCGACTTTCAGCGCCGCTTCGCCGCGTCTCCGCCGGCCGGCGCGGCCGGCGCGGTGCTTGACGGCCGCGACATCGGCACCGTCGTCTGTCCCGATGCCGAAGCCAAGCTCTTCGTTACGGCGAGTCTGGAGGTGCGTGCGGCGCGTCGTCTTAAGGAGTTGCGGGAGCGTGGGCGCGAAGCTATACATAGCCGGGTTCTGCGAGACATGCAGGAACGTGACCGTCGCGACTCGGGACGCGACGTTGCACCCTTGGAGCCGGCTGAAGATGCTTTTGTGCTCGATACCTCCGAGCTTGACCCGGATGCGGTTTTCGCTGAGGCGTTGAAATTCATCAAAAGTCGGCAGGAACGGTTGTGAGGCCCGACACGGTGTCCGGTGAAGGATGTCGTGTGCGGGTTGTCTCGTTGAGAAGGGGCCAATTTTTCTTGGGAGTAGGCGAAGAGACCGCCGGATTTAACCGGCTGGCCAGAAAGATGTGACACAGGACAAGGATCGAGAAGTTAATGGTTTCCGCGAACTCGGATATTGCCGGCGAAGGGTCGATTCCATCCACCGGCGAGAATTTTGCAGATCTCCTGGACGAGGTGATCGGCGACGGCGAGAGTTTTGACGGCCGTGTGGTCACCGGCACGGTTCTCGGCATCGAAAACGACATGGTTCTGATCGATGTCGGACTGAAGTCGGAAGGCCGCGTTCCGCTCAAGGAGTTTGTCAGTCCCGGCCAGGACGTCGCGTTCAAGGCCGGCGACAATGTGGATGTCTTCGTCGAGCGTTATGAAGACAAGGATGGCGTCGTTCGCCTCAGCCGCGAAAAGGCCCGCCGCGAGGAGGCCTGGACCGAACTGGAGAAGGCGTTCCAGGAAGGCCGCAGGGTCACCGGCGTCATTTTCCGCCGGGTCAAGGGCGGCTTCACCGTGGATCTTTCCGGCGCCGTGGCGTTTCTGCCGGGCAGCCAGGTCGACATTCGCCCGGTGCGGGACATCACCCCGCTGATGGGCACGCCTCAGCCCTTCCAAATCCTCAAGATGGAGCGCAACCGCTCGAACATCGTGGTGTCGCGCCGCGCGGTTCTCGAGGAGGCGCGCGCCGAGGCCCGGGCGGAGCTGGTGGCCAACCTCAAGGAAGGCCAGGTTCTAGAAGGGGTGGTCAAGAACATCACCGACTACGGCGCGTTCGTCGATCTCGGCGGGGTCGACGGGCTCCTGCACGTTACCGACATCGCTTGGCGGCGGATCAACCACCCCAGCGAGGCGTTGCAGATCGGCCAGACCGTCAACGTTCAGGTGATTCGCTTCAATCCGGAGACTCAGCGTATCTCCCTCGGCATGAAGCAGCTCGAAGCCGACCCGTGGGAAGGCGTGGAAGTGAAGTATGCCGCCGGCGCCAAGTTCGTGGGCCGGGTCACCAACATCACCGACTATGGGGCCTTCGTGGAACTGGAGCCGGGGGTCGAGGGGCTTGTCCATGTTTCCGAGATGAGCTGGACGAAGAAGAACGTGCATCCCGGGAAGATCGTCTCGACCAGCCAGGAAGTCGAGGTCATGGTCCTCGACGCCGATCCCGAGAAACGGCGGATCAGTCTCGGCCTGAAGCAGTGTCTCGCCAATCCCTGGGAGTCTTTCGCCGAGTCCCATCCGGCCGGAGTCGAGGTCGAGGGCGAGGTCAAGAACATCACGGAGTTCGGGCTCTTCGTCGGTTTGCCCGGCGACATCGACGGCATGGTCCATCTCTCCGACCTCTCGTGGAGCGAATCCGGCGAGCAGGCCATCGGCGGTTACAAGAAGGGCGACCAGGTCAAGGCCAAGGTCCTCGACATCGATATCGAGAAAGAGCGCATCAGCCTGGGCATCAAGCAGCTCGCCAAGGATCCGTTCGAATCCGGCACGACGGGGCTGAAAAAGGGCGATGTCGTGACCTGCAGGATTACGGCCGTTCAGGACAACGGAATCGAGGTCAGCGTCGGGGATGGCGTTCCGGGCTTCATTCGCAAGTCGGATCTATCGAGGGACCGCAGCGAGCAGCGTCCCGATCGGTTCGCGCCGGATGAGAAGGTGGATGCCAAGGTCACCCAGATCGATCGCGCCGGACGCCGCATGACGCTCTCCATCAAGGCGCTGGAGATCCAGGAGGAGAAGCGGGCCATGAAGGAGTACGGCTCGTCCGATGCCGGCGCCAGCCTGGGTGATATCCTCGGCGCGGCCATCATGCAGAAGGAAGCGGAGCGCGCGGAACGGGAGAAGGCTTCGAACAAGAAGAAGTCGGCCGAAGCCCAGGAAGCGTCCGCCTCGGAAACCGAAGAGCCGGCAGCGGAGGAGGCGGAGCCGACACCGGAGCCGGCTGCCGCGGCCGAGGACGCATCGTCCGAACCGGCTGCCGAGGAAGCGGAACCGGAGGCCGAGGCCGTCGAGGCCGCGCCCTCCGGCGAGGACGAAGCCAAGTCGTGATTCCACCGAACCGCCCCTAGGGGCCTGGGAATCGGGACCAGCGGAACGCTGATGCCGTTCGAGACCGACCAGTACATCGATCGCCGCCGCCTCAAAAGGGGGCTGACCATATGGCGTGTGGTGGCGATTCTCGCGGTGGTCGGACTTGTTGTGGTAACCGTGGGCCGAAACATCGACTTTCGTGGCACGGATTATGTCGCGCGCCTGTCCGTGTTCGGCGTGATCGTCGATGACCGCGAGCGTCTGGCCGCCTTGCGGCGCGTCGCCGAGGACGACCGCGCGAAGGCGCTGATTGTCGAAATCGACAGCCCGGGAGGGACAGTGGTCGGCGGCGAGACCCTGTTTCGAGAGCTCCGCAAGGTTTCCGAACGCAAGCCGGTCGTCGCGGTCATGAGCGAGGTCGCCACCTCGGCCGGGTACATGACGGCGCTCGGCGCCGACCGCATCTTCGCGCGTGCCGGCTCGATCACGGGTTCCATCGGCGTCATCATGCAGTCGGCGGATATCACCGGCCTGCTCGACATGCTCGGTATCAAGCCGGAAGCCATCAAGAGTGCCCCCCTCAAGGCGCAGCCGAATCCCCTGGAGCCTTTTACGCCGCAGGCACAGGAGGCGATTCGGACCGTCGTGCTGGATTTCTACGAGCTTTTTGTCGACATGGTGGCCGAGCGCCGCGCGCTGACGCGGGACGATGTCATCACGCTTGCCGATGGCCGCGTGTTCACCGGCCGGCAAGCGGTCGACCGGGGTCTCGTCGACGAGCTCGGCGGCGAGTCGGAAGCGCGATCCTGGCTGGCCGAAAGTTTCGACATCGATATCCGTTTACCCCTGCGCGACGTCGAGATCGAGCGCGAGGATGAGATCTGGCGCGAATTTCTCGAAGGGCCGGTCGGAAAAGTTCTGTTTTCTGAACGGCTTAGACTTGACGGCCTGATTTCGCTCTGGCACCCTGACCTTTGGTAGCCGGGTCGCCGTGACGGCCATGGCGAGGTCCTTCCGGGCCCGCCGCCTGCCCCCGGGGGAAATACCACGAGAAAGGAACGGGCATGACGAAGTCGGAGTTGATCGCGCGCCTTGCCGAGGCCAACCCGCACCTCTATCACCGCGACGTCGAGCGCATCGTCACAACCATTTTCGAGGAGATTACGAACGCGCTGGCAGACGGCGATCGCGTCGAACTGCGCGGGTTCGGTGCCTTCTCGGTGAAGGAGCGGGGCGCGCGGCTGGGCCGCAATCCGCGCACGGGGGACGCGGTGGATGTGCCGGCGAAGTACATTCCCTACTTCAAGACCGGCAAGCAGTTGCGGCAGCGGCTGAACAGCGAAGGGTAACAACGTGACCGGGGCATCGGCCGTGCCGTGCCGACGTCCGTCCGATTGAGAAAAGGTCCCGCACAGTGAGGTTTGTGTCCTGGATCATCATGGTGCCCGTTGCGGTGGCCGTGGTGACGTTCTCCCTGAACAACCGCGAGCGTATCCCGGTCGATATCTGGCCGGCGCCCTTTACCGTGGACGCGCCCATCTTTGCGATCGTCCTGATCAGCATCCTTGCCGGCATGATGATCGGGGCCGTTCTCGCCTGGCTGTCCGGGGGCCGGACGCGACGCCGGGCCCGGGTCGAGACTCGCCGGGCGATGACCGCCGAGCGCCAGGCGGCGAGCCTGCGCGACCGACTGAGCGAGGTGGAATCGGACGACGCGCCGAAGCCGGTGCAGACCACCCTTCCGGCGCGCGCCGACGCCGCCTGAGGAGCAGCCATGACCATCTCAGCGCCGCATGAGCGCGTGTTCGTCGCACTGGACACGGCAGAAGTCGATCGCGCGGTGGATCTGGCCGGGCGTGTCAAGGGCCGGGTCGGCGGCATCAAGATCGGCCTGGAGTTTTTCATGGCCCGGGGGCTGGATGGCGCGCGCCAAGTTATGGCCACGGCTGGTCTGCCCCTTTTTCTCGACCTCAAGTTCCACGACATCCCGAACACGGTGGCGGGCGCGGTCCGCTCGGTCCTGCCGCTCCGGCCCATGATGCTCAACGTCCATGCCGCGGGCGGGGCGGCAATGATGCGGGCGGCGGCTTCCGCGGCCGCGGAAGCCCCCGCCGAACGGCCGCTGGTGCTCGGGGTCACGGTGCTCACCTCGCTCGCCGGGGATGAGCTTGGGGTGACGGGCGTCACCGGGACGGCGGAGGAGCAGGTCGTGCGTCTGGCCCGGCTTACCCAGGACTGCGGGCTCGACGGCGTCGTCTGCTCGGCCCGCGAGATTGGCGCGCTGCGCCAAGCCTGCGGGCCCGATTTCAAGCTCGCGGTTCCCGGCATCCGCCCGGCGGGCGCGGCCATGGGCGATCAGAAGCGGGCGGTCACGCCAGCCGAGGCGCTGGCCCTTGGCGCCGACGTACTGGTCATCGGCAGGCCCATCACGGCGGCCCCCGATCCGACCGCGGCGGCAGCCGCGATCGCCGAGGAAATGGCGGCCAGCTCGGTCGGTTAGGCCCATGACACTTGAGGTCAAGATCTGCGGGGTGAGTACGCTGCCTGCGGTGGAGGCGGCGGTCGACGGCGGCGCGCGGTTTGTCGGCTTCGTCTTCTTCCCGCGTTCGCCGCGCTTCGTCACGGTCTCGCAAGCCGCCGCGCTCGTGGCCGCCGTACCCGCCGGTGTGGCCAAGGTCGGGCTGGTCGTGGACGCGGACGACGAAACACTCGCGGAGATCGTTGAGACGGCGAGGCTCGACCTTCTGCAGCTCCATGGCAAGGAAACGCCGGCGCGGGTGGCCGAGATCCGAAACCGGTTCGGGCTGCCGGTGATGAAGGCGGTCGCCATTGCAGAGGCGGCCGATGTCGACCGCGCCCGTGCCTACGAAAACGTGGCCGACCGGCTGCTCTTCGACGCCAAGCCGCCGAAGGGGGCGACGCGGCCCGGCGGCAACGCCCTCGCCTTCGACTGGGAGCTGGTTGCCGGTCAGAGCTGGCACCGGCCCTGGATGTTGGCCGGCGGCCTCGATGCGGACAATGTCGAAGAGGCGGTGCGGGTCAGCGGGGCGTCCGCGGTCGATGTCTCGTCCGGCGTTGAGGACGCGTCGGGGGCGAAGAATCCGGAAAAGATCCGGGCGTTCCTTGCAGCTGCGACGCGCTGCCAACCCACGGGCTAGGCTTGCCCCACACCCGCCAATCGCCATGTCTCGATACGAACAAAGGGTTCTCGCCAACGGCCCGATTATGCTCTATTACCCGGCCTGCGGCGTGACGCTGCGCATCGCGGGGACCCTTGAGACGCGTATGAAAAGCCTCAACACCTATCGTGCCGGGCCGGACGAAAAGGGTCATTTCGGCATCTATGGCGGCCGCTATGTGGCCGAAACCTTGATGCCGTTGATCCTCGAGGTCGAGCGCGCCTATGACGCCGCCAAGGAGGATCCGAACTTCGCCGCCGAGAAGGCGCATTACTTCCGCCAATATATCGGGCGGCCAAGCCCGCTCTACTTCGCTGAACGTCTGACCCGCGAGCTCGGCGGCGCCAAGATCTATCTCAAGCGGGAGGACCTCAACCACACCGGCGCCCACAAGATCAACAGCTGTATCGGCCAGGCCCTGCTCGCCCGCCGCATGGGAAAGCGACGGATCATCGCCGAGACGGGCGCCGGCCAGCATGGCGTGGCGACGGCCACGGTCTGTGCCCTGTTCGGCATCCCTTGCGTCGTCTATATGGGCGCCGTCGATATCGCCCGTCAGGCGCCGAACGTATACCGCATGAAGATGCTGGGGGCCGAGGTGCGGCCGGCGACCTCGGGCTCGGCGACGCTGAAGGACGCGATGAACGAGGCCCTGCGCGACTGGGTCTCAAATGTCGAGAGCACCTACTACCTGATCGGCACGACCGCGGGACCGCACCCCTACCCGGTCATGGTACGTGACTTCCAGTCCGTCATCGGCGAGGAAGTGCGCGAGCAGATGCAGGAGGCCGAGGGCCGGCTGCCGGACAGCCTCATCGCCTGCATCGGCGGCGGCTCCAATGCCATGGGACTCTTCCACCCCTTCCTCGATGACCGCAATGTCCGCATCATCGCCGTCGAGGCCGCCGGAGAGGGCGTCGAGACCGGCAAGCACGCGGCCAGCCTGACCGCGGGCAAGCCCGGCGTGTTGCACGGCAACCGGACCTACTTGCTGCAGGACGGGGATGGCCAGATCGAGGAAGCGCATTCGGTCTCGGCCGGGCTCGACTATCCCGGTATCGGGCCGGAGCATGCCTGGCTCCACGATATCGGCCGGGTCGAGTATGTCTCGGTGACGGATCGCGAGGCCTTGGAGGCGTTCCATCTCTGCACGCGGCTCGAAGGCATCATCCCGGCGCTGGAAAGCGCACATGCCGTGGCCCAACTGGTCAAGATCGCCGGCGACCTAGGCCGCGACCACCTTGCGGTGCTCAATATGAGCGGCCGCGGCGACAAGGATCTGGACATGGTGGCCAACCTCACGGGAGACGGGCCGTGACGGGAAAGCGCCGCATCGCCCGCCGCTTCGACGCGCTGCAGCGCGAGGGGCGCGGCGGGCTCGTGGCCTTCGTCACCGCCGGCGATCCCGATCCGGCAACTTCGGCGGTCATTCTCCAGGGACTGCCGGCGGCCGGGGCCGATCTCATCGAACTCGGCATGCCGTTCAGCGATCCCATGGCCGACGGCCCGGCCATTCAGCAGAGCTCGCAGCGAGCACTCAAGGCGGGGATGACGCTCCGGAAGACGCTGGACATGGTGGCCGCGTTCCGACGCCGCGACGACGAAACCCCCATCGTGCTCATGGGCTATTTCAACCCGATCCATGCCCATGGCGTCGAGGCGTTCGTCAGCGACGCCGCGGCGGCCGGCGTGGACGGGCTGATCATCGTCGATCTTCCGCCCGAGGAACCGGAACTGGTGACGCCCGCCCAAGCGGCCGGCCTGGACTTCATCTTTTTGACGACGCCGACGACGGACGACGCGCGGCTCAAGACGGTTCTGGCGCAGGCGAGCGGCTTCGTCTATTACGTGTCCATAACCGGGATCACCGGCACGCGGTCGGCGTCGGCCGGGGATGTCCGGATCGCCGTCGAGCGGTTGCGGCGCCATACCGATCTGCCGGTCGCCGTCGGGTTCGGCATCAAGACGTCGGTCCAGGCGGGCGAGATCGCCAACGTGGCGGATGCCGCGGTCGTCGGCTCGGCCTTGGTTGCACGGGTGGCGGCCAACCTTGATGAGCAAGGCCGGGCCCGACCCGGTGCCACCGACGCGGTGCTGGAGCTGGTGCGTGATTTGGCGGCGGGCGTGGCCGGCGCCCGTAAGCGGGAGACCGTTGGATGAACTGGCTGAAGAACTGGGTGCGGCCGAAGCTCAGGGATCTCGTCGGAACGCGGGAGATCCCCGAGAATCTCTGGCACAAATGTCCGTCCTGCGAACAGATGATCTTTCATCGGGACCTCGACACAAATCTTCGGGTCTGCCCCCACTGCACCCATCACATGCGGCTCTCCGCGACGGAGCGGTTGGAGATGCTCTTCGACGAGGGGGCCTATCAAACCGCCGAGCTGCCGGAGTCGGTTCAGGACCCTCTGAAGTTTCGCGACCAGAAACGCTATTCCGATCGTCTGCGGGACGCCCGCAACAAGAATGGGTCGCATGACGCGCTGACTGTCGCCCATGGAACGATGGGCGGCATGAATGTGGTGGTGGCGGTGCTGGACTTCGGGTTCATGGGCGGATCGATGGGTATCGCCGTGGGCGAGGGCTTGCTGGTCGCGGCGCGCCTGGCCGTGGTCCAGGAGGCGTCGCTGATCGTCGTCTCAGCCTCGGGTGGTGCCCGCATGCAGGAGGGGATTCTCTCGCTGATGCAGATGGTGCGAACGACCATCGCCGTGAACGAGGTCCGCGAGGCCGGCCTGCCCTACATCGTGGTGCTCACCGACCCGACGACCGGCGGTGTTTCCGCCTCATTTGCGATGCTGGGCGATATCGCGGTTGCCGAACGGGGCGCGGTGATCGGCTTTGCCGGCGCGCGGGTCATCGAGCAGACGATCCGCGCAAAGCTTCCCGAGGGTTTTCAGACGGCCGAATACCTTCATGAGCACGGCATGGTCGATATCGTCGTCGATCGACACGAGCTGCGCGATACCCTGATCCGCGCGACCGGCCTCTTACGCAACCCGGGCCGGCCCGGCGAGCTGCTTCCGATCCCGTTGCCCGAAACGGCGACCGAGATGGAGGCCGAATCCAAGCCCGAGCCCGAGGTGGAGGCCGTCGTCGAGGTGGAGGTTGTGCCGGAGACGGAGGCCGAAGCCGAACCCAAAGCCGAGGCCAAGCCGAAAGCACGGGCGAAGGCCGAGGTCCAGGACGGGAGGCAACCGGCTGAGTAGCGACGCGGTTCTCGACCGCCTGCTGGGGCTCCATCCCAAGCTCATCGACCTGTCGCTCGACCGCGTGGCCGAGCTGCTGCGCGATCTCGGCAACCCGCAGGATCGGCTGCCGCCGGTGATCCACGTGGCGGGAACCAACGGCAAAGGCTCGGTCATTGCCTTCCTCCGGGCGATCCTGGAAGCGGCAGGCCACGCCGTTCATGTCTACACCTCTCCCCATCTCGTGCGCTTCAACGAGCGTATCCGATTGGCCGGCGCCGAGATCGAGGACGCGGCGCTGGTCGCTCTGCTTGAGGAGTGCGAGCGGGTCAACGCGGACCGTCCCGTGACCTTCTTCGAGATCACGACCGCCGCCGCCTTTCTCGCCTTCGCGCGCCAACCCGCCGACATCCTGCTTTTGGAGACGGGGCTGGGCGGCCGCCTCGACGCGACGAATCTGGTCGCGCGCCCGGCGCTGACCGTGATTACCCCGGTCTCCATGGATCACCAGGACTTTCTCGGCAATACGATCGACCGCATCGCGGCCGAGAAGGCGGGCATTCTCAAACGCGGCGTCACCTGTGTTTGTGCCGCGCAACCACGAAAGGCCGCGCCGGTGTTCGAGCAACGTGCCGACTCCCTCGAATGTCCCCTGATCCGAGAAGGACGGGACTTTTTCGTTGTCCAGCGGGGCAGCGAGCTCGCCTACCGGGCGGGAGAGCGATCGCGGCGCCTGCCCATGCTCGGCCTTCCCGGCAAGCATCAGGCCCGCAATGCCGCCCTTGCGCTCGCTTGTATCGACGCGTTGCCCGGTTTCTCGGTTCCCGAGGCATCCATCGAAAAAGGGCTCGGGGCCGTGGAATGGCCGGCGCGGCTTCAGCGCCTTTCCCGGGGACCGCTGCCCGATCTTCTGCCCGAGGGATGGGAACTGTGGCTCGATGGCGGTCACAATCCCGCCGCCGGACGGGCGCTGGCCGAACAGGGCCGGCAGTGGCGTGGCAAGCCGCTGCACCTCGTCGTCGGCATGATGTCGGCGAAGGACCCGATCGGCTTCCTCAAGCCCCTGGCGCCCCGCGTCGTCAGGCTGCGGGCCGTCCCCATTCCCGGCGCGTCCGGGAGCCTGCCGGCGGAGGCCTTGGCGGACGCCGCCGAAAGGCTCGCCATTGCCTCGGCGCCCGCGGACTCCGTGGCGGAAGCGCTTAGAAGTCTGGCCGGCGCCGATCCGACACCGGCCCGTGTGCTGATCTGTGGGTCCTTGTACCTCGCGGGAACGGTTCTGCGAGATAACGGGTGATGGGCGGTTAGAGCCCTAAATGACCGATTCCACCCATTCGACGAGCTTGCTCTTGGGCAGCGCGCCGATCTTGGTGGCCGCGACCTGGCCGTCCTTGAACAGCATCAGGGTGGGAATGCCGCGCACGCCGTATTGCGTCGGCGTGGACGGATTCTGATCGATATTGATTTTGGCGACCGTCACGCGATCTCCCATCTCATCGTCGATTTCCTCCAGCGCCGGAGCGATCTGCAGGCAAGGGCCGCACCATTCGGCCCAGAAGTCCACGAGGACGGGCGTCGAGGACTTGAGGACGTCCGAGTCAAAAGACGCGTCTGTCACGGTTTTCGGCATTTATTCAATCCTGTCATAGGCTTAAGGGAAGGCGCGGTGGGTGCGGCGGTCTTGCCGGCGACCATCCGAGAAATCTAGATAGTGCCTGGTGGGGCGTCAAGGCGCGTGGCGGTCGAGCAGTTCGTCGCTGAGCGGCATAAGGAACGGGCCGTCCGTCCAGAGCAGGGCGCAACGCACGTCACAATCCGGCCAGATCCGCCGCAGCAACGCGCGATAGGCCGCCATCTGCCGCAGGTAAACGCGAGGCACCTCGTTCTCCTCGCGGGGCGGGGGACGATTCGTCTTGAAGTCGACGACGGTGATCGCGTTCTCCCCGACCACCAGACGGTCGATCTGGCCGGAGACGACGTGGCCGCCGACCAGCCCGACGACCGGCGCCTCGGCACGACTTCCCGGGCCGAACAGCCCGGCGAAGCGGGGATCATCGAGAAGCCGCAGGACTTCGTTCGCGATTGTATTGCGGGCGGTCTCGTCGAGGTCGTGGGCGGGGCGCATGAGATAGTCTCGCGCAGCGGCGGCGCGTCGTTCTGGCGGCAACTCCGGAAGCGACTGAAGAAGCCGGTGAATCAGCCGCCCCCGCCGGAAACGGATGCCGTCATCCGATCCGAGGGGAGAAACGACAGGCGGGTCGTCGTCATCCGCCTGCGAGGGTGCGAGGGGCTGCGGCGGGTCCGGCTCGGGCGGCGGCGGTGCCCCGGCCCAGGCCGGGAGGGCGTCGAGATCCGCCGTGCCGGAAGGTGGCGCCGTCACGGTTTTGGGAGCGATCTGCTGCTCTGTCCGCCAGAGCCAGCCCGTCTCCCCGAATTCCAGCGTCAGCTCCTCGGCTTCCGGTATCAGGCCCTCGGCGACGAGATCGTACCAGCACCCCGCGTCGCGGCCGCGCGCGGTCTCCCAGCCGCAGACATACAGGCGATCCCGGGCCCGGGTCATGGCGACATAGAGCAAGCGACGATACTCGTGCTCCTGGCGGATACGGACGTTCTCGCGCAGTTGCTTGCAGATCGTTTCCTCGTTGGCGCGCAGTCCGGGCCACAGGGGCGCCTCCTCGGTCCACAGCACGCGCGCGCCCAGCCGCGTGTCCGGGACGGTGCAGCTATCCGGAAGGAAGACGATATTGGCCTGCAGACCCTTGGCGCCGTGCACGGTCAGCACCCTTACCTCACCGTCCCCATGTTCGAGGTCCCGCTTGACTTCGGTCGCGCCGGCCTCGACCCATTGTAGAAAGCCCTGAAGCGAAGGCACGTGCTCACGCTCATAGTCGAGGGCGAGGGCAAGGAATTCGTCGATGGGGTCGGCGGCGTCGGGACCGAGCCTTGCGAGCAAAGCCTCGCGTCCACGCTCGGGGCCCAGCAGGGTCGCGTAGAACTCGAAGGGCGGCATGAAGTCGGCGCGGTTGAGCAGAGCCGCCAGTTGCAGGCGGGCCCGCTCGGCAGCCGGGTCGACCTGGGCGCGGTGGCGCAGCGCCTGCCAGAGCGTGCCCCTTCGCGGGCGGGCAAGGGAAAAGAGGGCATCGTCGTCCCATCCAAAGAGCGGGCCCTTGAGGACCTCGGCGAGGCTCAGATCGTCCTCGGGCAGGAGAGCGAACCGGCCGAGCGCAAGCAGGTCCATAACCGCCAGATGCTCGGTCAGCACCATGCGGTCGCTGCCGGCCACGGGAATACCGCGTTCCTTGAGGCAACGCACCATCTCCTCGCCGAACGGATGCCGCTTCCGCACCAGGATCATGACGTCGCCGGGACGAATCGGGCGCCCCTCCGACTCGAGAGTTTCGCCCGTGTCGAGCCAATCCTTGATTCGTCGGGCGATGCGGTCGGCAAGGCGGGAAGGCGCGCTCCGAGCGGGGAGCTGATCGAGAGGTGCGTCCCACGGATCGCCCTCCAGCGCCTCCTCCGGCCGGACAGTCGGCCAAAGTTCGATCTGCCCAGCCTGTCCCAGGCGGGCCGAAAGGTGGTGCGGTGGCGAGTGATCGAAGGTTAATCCGATACGGGCCGGCTCGGATGCGAAAACTTGATCGACCGCTTCGAGGAGAACCGGGGTCGCGCGGAAGGACAACGGCATTTCGACCGAACGCCACCCGAGACCGGCATCCGCGGCGCGGGCGGCGAAATGCGCGCGCATGCGTTCGAAAGCCGCAGGGTCGGCGCCCTGGAAGCTGTAGATCGACTGCTTCTCATCGCCGACCGCAAAGATGGTCCGGCCAGCTTCGCGCGCGCTCTCGCCGGTGAAGAACTCTTCGGCCAGCGCGGCGATCACGTCCCATTGCTCTGGGCTCGTGTCCTGGGCCTCGTCGACCAGGATGTGGTCGATGCCGCCGTCGAGCTTGTAGTGGATCCAGGCGATCCGCCCGCCACCGAGCAGCAGCGCCCGCGCGGCCAGAATCAGGTCGTCATAATCGAGCAGCGCCCGTGCCGCCTTGAGGTGCTCATAGGAGTCCAGCAGGGCCGCGCCAACCGCGAGCAGCGCGGCCGTCGCCTCCGCGACCGCGACCGCCTTCAATCGCTCCTTAACCGCGAGTATCCGGTCCTGCTCGGCGCGGAGCACATCATACGCCCGAGGATCGGCGTCCCGTGCCCGCTTGGTGATCAGGTTCTTTTCCGAGACCGGCTCGCCGACAGATGTGAGGAACAGACGGGCATAGGGTTCGTGGAAACGTTCCAGGCGTTGGTCGGGGTCGGCAAGCCAGGCGTGGATTGTCGCGGCGCGTGCCTGGTCCCGCGCCGTGCCCTTGTCGAGCGCCCGGCAGGCACGATGCAGGCCGAGGGCGTCGAAAGCACCGTCGGCGCAAGCCCGGGCAAGAACCGACTCCGCGCCGTCCTCGGGTCCAAGGCCGAGTTGGGTCCGCGCGGCGACCATGACCTCCCCCGCCGATCCGCGCCGCCGCAGCATCGTTCGCAGGCGGTTCCGATGGTTCGCGAGCTCCCGAATGACGTCGGCGAATCCGTTCTCGTCGACGAGTCCCGAGACAAGGTCGAGAGCATCCGAGAGCTCGCCGGACGGCCCGTCAAAGGCCCCTCGGAAGACGCGATCACGCGCCTCGCTCAACAGCTCCGCCTCGCTACGCTCGTCGATCACCGAGAAATGAGGCGCGATGCCAGCCTCAAGAGGGAACCGCCCGAGAAGCGATTCGCAGAAAGCATGGATGGTACGGATCTTTAGGCCGCCGGGTACGTCCAGCACGCGGGCGAAAAGCCTGCGCGCGCGGGTCCGGGTCGCGTCGTCGGGCGGCTCGCCGAGAAGGCGTTCGAGCTCTCCGGCGAGGTCGTCCTCGGGCAGGGTCGCCCAGATACCCAGCCGGTCGCTCAGGCGGTTGGCCATCTCGGCCGCCGCCGCCTTGGTGAAGGTCAGGCAAAGGATGCGGCCGGGCGCGACGCCGAGCAGCAGGAGACGGGAGATGCGATCGACGAGGACCCGCGTCTTGCCGGTTCCGGCATTGGCCGAAACCCAGACCGAGCGCCGCGGGTCGGCCGCCTGCGTCTGAGCCTGGAGGGCGTCGAGGGTTTCGGTGGAAACCATGGGGCCGGCGGGGCCGGGGCTCATGTTCCCTCACCCCCCGCGCTCGCCCATTCCTTGACCCGGGCAAGATGGTCATAGTCCCCGACATGCGACAAGAACATCGGCCTAGGCCGCGACAAGTAGGGCGTTTTTGGATCGTCATAGGCGGCGATGCGACCCCTCAGACCCTCCATGGTTTGATGTGCCAGCGCCTCGATGTCCTTGTCGAGAATCCGGCTTTCCCCGGGCGTATGGCCTCCCGACAGCCGGAGATAGAGGAGCTCTGCGATCCCTTGCGGGGCGATGCCTTCGAACGTCCCCGCCTGGGCCATGCTCGCTTCGAGGGGGAGCTGGGGCGCGAGACCGGCCTTCACCTGCCGCCAGCTCGGCGGCACACCCGTCTTGTAGTCGGCGATGGCGAGCTCTCCCCCGGCCGAACGCTCGATACGGTCGGCGCGCGCGGTCAGCCGGAACGGCCCGGCGGGGCCTCCGAGGTCCATGGCGCCGCGAACTTCAGTGGCCAGGATGGTCCAGCCGTCGGCACGGCGCTGGCGCTCGAAGGCCACAAACCAGCGCGCGATGCGGCGGAAACGGGGCCACCAGAAGGCACGAACGCCAGGGCGGTCCAGCGTGTCGCGGAAGACCTGCTCGCCGATGGCCAGGAGCGCCGACTCGGCATCCTCGGGCAGCTCGTTCGGATATTGGCGAACAAACGCGTCAAGCGCCTCGTGAATGATAATGCCCCGTTCCATCGCGTCGGGCGGGGCGTCGAGCGGATCGAGGGGTTTGAGGCCGAGAATATGACGCGCATAGATGGCATAGGGATCCCGGATCCAGGTCTCGACCCGCGTCACCGACAACTCCCGAGGCCGATCTTCGACGGGTGGGCAGGGCCGGGGTGGCGGGGTCGGGCGCGGCGCGCCGGGGTCGTCGAGCGCCGCATGCCAGCGCAGCCAGCGCGTCTCCGGCCGCAGGGCCTCGGATAGCGGCGTGTCGCGAACCAGGGCCTCGATCCGGCTCAGCCAGCGTGACGGCACCGTGGGCGTGCCCTCGACGCGGGTCGCCCGGGTAAGGGCGACACGGGGTGCCGCGAGGGCCTGGGCGAAGTCGTGGGCGGCCAAGCCGATGCGCCGTTCCGGCAGGGGCAGGCCGAACCCTTCCATCATGGGGCGGCTCATCCAGGGGCTGGCCACAGCTTCGGGCGGCCAAGTGCCCTCGTTGAGGCCGCCAAGGATGAGCAGGTCGGCCTGTTGCAGCCGTGCTTCCAGCGGGCCCCAGATTTGGAGCCGGGGATGCTGCCCGAAGCGCGGACGGACGACGCGGCCGGCCGCCAGAGCGTCAAACAGCCGTGGATAGTCGCGGGGCGAGATCGACCCCAGCGCCTCCGCGGCCTCGGCCAGTTCGGAGACGAAAACGGCGGCGGCTTCGCCGGCATCCCCCGCCCACAACCGATTCGCGCCGGCCTCCAGCGCGGTCGAGGCAAGCGATTCGGCCACCGTCACATGGGCTTTCAGCAGCGCGGAAAAGCCGGCGTGCGGGGCCGCGAGCGCCGTGACGAGCGGCTCGACGCATCGCTCGAGATCGTCCACGAGCTCCAAAAGATGCGGCGCGGGTCGAGAGAGCGCCCTCCTCAGCCCCACGGTACCGGGGGCCGGGCGAGGGCCGCGAAGGATCGTCAGCTCCAACTCCCGTACTAGGCTGCGAAAGGCTGCGGGATCGCATCCGGCGGCGACCAGCGGATGTTTCAGGGCTGCGAGCAGGGCGACGGGAGCGAAATCCTCAGCGGCCATCCGCACCGCGAGGCGCAACAGGGTCAGCGCCGGCGTCTGGTCGAGCGGCCGGCCGGCGGAATCATCGACGTCGATGTCCCAGCGCCGGAGCTCGGCAGCGACCCGGCGCGCCAGGGCCCGGTCCGGGGTGATCAGGGCCGCGGTTCTTCCCGGTGTCTCCAGCGCCTCCCGCATCAGCAGCGAGATCACGCCGGCCTCTTCCCGTGGGCCCGGGCAGTCGATGCGTTGGACGCCGGCCAGCGCGTCCTCCCGCAGGGGCGGGTCGGACAACCAGCCATCGATCGTATCGGCCGGACGCAGGGCCCGTTCAATGAGCATGACACGGCCGCCTGTCGACGGTTGAAATCCCGGTGCCGGCCAGTCCGCGACGTCTGCGGGGGCGACGTTCAGACGGTCGAGGAGACGCGCCATGCCGTATTGCGGATGGGTGGGGTCGAAGGCCGCCCAAACCTCCGGCCGGCAGTCTCGCACCAACCCGGGGAGGACGATGCAGCCGGCCGGAAGCTCGGCGATCACGGCGAGCAGATTGGCGGTCGCCGGAATGCTTCCCGTCGAGCCCGCGGCGATAACTGGATGAGAAGGAGGGCGGTCCCGCCAACTCCGCGCCTGGGCCTCGAGCAGACGGTTCCGCCGGTCGGCCGCGTCGATTGCGCTCTCCTCCGCAAGAATGCGCGGCCACTGCTCGCTCAGGATTCTCAGAAAATCCAGCGTAATCTGCCAGTGGGACGCCAAGTCCTCCGGCACCAGATCGGCGAGCCGGTCAAAGCTCAGCCGCTCGGTTTGTACCTGGTCCAGCAGGCGGCCGAGCTCTCCGGCCAGACGCGCCGCCTGCTCGGGTGTGCGTCCGCCTGGATCGATGGCCATCACCAACCGCGTCAGCAAGACCTGCCGCCGCAGCCCGGACAAGGCCGTCGGGACCTCGAACGCCGCCGCTCCATCCTCCCCGAGGCGGGAAACCTCCCCGCCCTCCCAGGCGCCGAGGGACAGCTCGTCCTCGTCGAGATCACCCAGCGGCGTGATGCGGGGAAGCAAGAGTGCCCGGCCCTCGGATTGTCGGAGAAAGGCCTCCCGCAGCGCTCGGCAGGCCCGCCTTGTGGGGAGGAGAACCCGGGCGTCCGCTAGGCTTTCCGGGTCCTCGCCGAGGCGCGCCACCAGACCCGCGGCCAAGGCGTCGACGAAGGGCAATCCCGCCGCAATGGTGTAGATCGCCGGCTTTCCAGGGTGTGCGAAAGTTTCGGTCGTCGTCGTCACCGGAGGTTGGTGTCCGCATATCGGATCTGCATGAAGGCCTCGGCTTCCGCCAAACCTTCGGCGGTTCCAACGTGGAACCAGACGCCATCGCTGACGATGCCGAACAGGCGTTCCCGTTCAATGGCCCGGTCGTAGAGTACACGTAGGCTGAACGCGCCCTCGGGGGCCTTCTCGAACAGGCGCGGATGGAGGATTTGAACCCCCGCGAACATGTAGGGCGAGATCTCGCGCTCGGGCCTTTGACTAAGGAGGCCGGCGGGATCGATCAGGAAATCGCCGGAGCCGTTATAGCCATGGGCGGTGACGGTCGGATGGAGCAGGAGCAGGCCGTCCATCCGGGCGTCGTCCCAGGTCTCCGCCATCCTTTGAAGGGCGTTCTGGGGGCCGCTCAGCCAGATGATGTCGGTGTTGGCCACGAAGAAAGGCGAGTCGTCGAAATGGGAGAGGGCCTTGGCCACGCCGCCGCCCGTCTCCAGCAATTCCGGCTCGTGCGAGTAAAGGATTTCGGGGCTATCGCGTCCGGCCAGGTGATCCTGGATCATATGGCCGAGATGATGGAGGTTGACCACGACCGTTTCCACCCCGACCTCCTCGAAGCGGTCGAGGGCGTGGTCGATCAGGGTCCGGCCGGCGACCTCGACGAGGGGCTTGGGCCGCGACTCCGTCAACGGCCTGAGGCGCATGCCCAGCCCGGCGGCGAGCAGCATTGCCCACTTGGGCAGGGGAGCGGCTGCTTCGCGCGGCAGCCGCGACGTCGCTGCGGGCGCTGTCACGTCGGCGTCGTCGGGCATGGGGGCGATGTCCTCTTTTCCGGGGGGATATGCGCGTTGATCCATTCGGCGACCGGTGATAGAGCCGGATGCGCGAGTGCGCGCTCGAACAGACGCCAAACGCGCGGAATATGGCCCAAATAGTTCGATTTGCCGTCACGCACCCGCAATCGCGTGAAGATGCCGATGACCTTGGCGTGCCGCTGCGCGCCGAGAACAGTGAAGGCTGTCTCGAAGGGGGTGCGGGGAAGATCGGGGAAGGCCGCGAGATAACGCTCTCTCATGGCCTTCGAGAGCGCTGGATCGACGTCACGTCGGGCGTCCTCGAGCAGCGAGACGAGGTCATAGGCCGTCGGCCCGGCCAGCGCGTCCTGGAAGTCGAGCAGGCCGCAACGGCGGATGCCTTCGCGTCCCTCCAGCCACATCAGATTGTCGGGAAAGAAATCGCGGAGCACGAGGGTTCTGGGCTGGGCTTCAAGGGGTGCCAGAACGCTTCGCCAAGCTTCCTCATAGGCCGCGCGAACCGGCTTCGGCGTCGGGTCGCCCAGAGCCGCCGGCATGAACCAGTCGGTCAGAAGAAACGCTTCGTCCAACAGCGCAGAGACGTCGTAGGGCGGCAGACCGGGCGGAATGACGGAGTCCGAAGGCATTTCGTGGAGCGCGACCAGCACTTCCACGGCAAGCGCATAGAGCGGTTCAGGGACGGCGCCCCCGTTGAGCAGGCTGGCGAAGGTCTGATCGCCCAGATCCTCGATGAGCAGAAGCCCCGCCGCCGGGTCCTCCGCATGGATTTGCGGTGCGCTGAATCCTAGCGCGCCGAGATGGCGGGCCAGGCTGACGAAGGGGCTTACATCCTCTTGAGGCGGCGGCGCGTCCATGAGGACGGCGCGCCGCTCCCCCTCCGTCAGCCGTTCGTAGCGGCGGAAGGAGGCGTCGCCGGCCAGGGGCCCCCGTTTTGCGTCACCCCAGCCGGCCGTCCTCAGGAACGCCTCGATCCGGGCCTCGCGCGTGGAGCTGGTCGTGCTGTCAGGCAAGGCCGGCCTCCTCCAGCCGAGACGGCCAATCTCCCGTCCCAGACAGCGTCGCAAGCCGGAGGTCGGGATCGTCGCCATGGGCCAAGTGCAGGTCGAGGCGCCGACGCGGTAGCAGCCTGCCCAGCCGCTCCGGCCATTCGATCAGGCTGATCCCCTCCGCGAACGCGTCTTCGATATCGAGTTCCAACGCTTCCTCCGAGGCCGAGAGGCGGTAGAGGTCGAAATGGTAGACCGTTCCTTCTTTCAGCTCGTAGGCCTGGACAAGGGTGAAGGTGGGGCTAGGGACCTCGTCGGTCCTGTCGCCGCGGGCGCGGATGAAGGCGCGGGCGAAAACGGTTTTGCCCGTGCCGAGATCGCCGAACAACGCCAGGACATCTCCGGGGCGGGCCACCCGGGCAAGGCGGGCAGCAAGCGCGGCGGTGGCGGACTCGTTGCGCAGTTCCACCGAAACGTGGGTTGTCGCGAGATCGACCTCGGGCATTTCTACCGGCCGTTTCGTCTCGACGTCGCGCCTGGGACCGTTTGTGTCCGCCGGGCTTGATCGGAGAAAAGCCGGCGGCCATGTTAGGGGCGGTCTCAAGACGACGCGGCTGTTTTAGCCGTTTGATTCCGGAGATTCCATGTCCAATCACGTTCACCAGACCGACGTGGCGATCATTGGCGCCGGTCCGGTCGGCCTTTTCGCCATTTTCGAATGCGGCATGTTGCGCATGCGCTGCCACGTCGTCGACGCGCTGGAAGTGATCGGGGGGCAATGCTCGGCCCTCTATCCCGAGAAGCCGATCTATGACATTCCGGGATATCCGAAGATCCTCGCGCAGGACTTGGTGGATCAGCTTCAGAATCAGGCGGCGCCCTTCGAGCCCGTCTACCATCTCGACCAGCAGGTCACCGCCGTGACCGATGGCGCGGATGGCCGCTGGCATTTGGAAACAGCCAAGGGAACGCGGATCGATGCCGCCGTCGTGGTCATCGCCGGGGGAGTCGGCGCCTTCGGCCCCAACCGTCCGCCGTTGGCCGGCATCGAGCGTTTCGAGGGGCGCGGCGTTCAGTACCTCGTCAAACGCCGCGAGGACTTCCGGGACAAAAGGGTGATCATCGCCGGCGGGGGCGACTCGGCGGTCGATTGGGCCCTGTCCCTGGCCGAGTTGGCGTCTTCATTGGCCGTCGTTCATCGGCGCGCCAAGTTTCGCGCCGTGCCGGACAGCGCGGCCAAGCTGCAAAGCCTGGCGGAGGAAGGCGTGATCGAACTGGTCGTGCCCTACCAGCTCGCGGCGATCGAAGGCGACGGGAACGTGCTCGGCGCGGTGATCGTCAAGGATCTCGACGGGCAGACGAGGCGGCTTCCGGCCGACGTGCTCCTGCCTTTCTTCGGCCTTTCCCAGAAGCTAGGGCCGATCGCCGACTGGGGCCTCGATCTCGAGCGGAATCATATCGCGGTCGACCCGGCCACCTTCTGCACTGGCCGGCGGGGACTTTTCGCGATCGGCGATATCGTCACCTATCCCGGCAAGCTCAAGCTGATCCTGACCGGATTCGCCGAAGCGGCGGCCGCGGCCCACGCCGCCCATCCCATCGTTTTTCCGGGCGAGGCGCTCCACTTCGAGTATTCCACGACCAAGGGGATCCCTAGCGCGTGATCCGCGCGTCTCAGACGGCCGCGGGAACGTCGCCGGTCGGCAGATAGCAGGTGACCGTGGTTCCCTGACCCGGCGTCGACGCGACCTCCAGCCGGCCGCCATGAAGTTCGACGAACCTCGACACCAGGCCGAGACCCAGACCCGCCCACTCCAGATCGACCCCGGTCGACGAATCGGTTGCGGCTCGGCTCGTCGTGGTTTCGAGGTCCGAGGGGGCGACACCGACGCCGGTATCGATGACGCGAATGATCGCTTCACCGTCCTGCCGCTTGGCGTCAAGGCGGATTCGGCCGCCCCGGGGGGTGAACCGCAAGGCGTTGCTGAGAAGATTGAAAAGGATCTGCTTGAGTCTCTTTTCATCGGCCACGATCCAGCCGATGTCGGAGGAGCAATCGAAATCCACCTGCAGCCCTTTGCGGCGGGCCCGTTCGCGGATCAGCCCCGTCTGACCGAGGAGAAGGTCATAAAGGTCCACGCTGTCCAACTGCAACGTCATCATGCCGGCTTCGATGCTGGTCAGATCGAGGATGCCGTCGACGATCGTCGTCAGGTGTCGGGAGGTTTCCAGAATGCCTTTCACGCAATCCTTCTGGCGGGCGTTCAGCGTTCCGAAAGATTCGGCGCTCAGGGTCTCGGCGAAGCCGGTCAGGCTGGTAACGGGGTTGCGCACCTCTTGCGAGACGTTGGCGATGAAACGGGATTTCAGCCGGTTTGCCTCATCCAGCGCCTCGGCGCGAAGGCGCAGAGCCTCCTCCACCCGGGCGCTGTCGCTGACGTCCAGATAGCTGATCAAGGTGCCGCCATCGGGAAGCGGAACCTGCGCATAGTCCAGAACGCTCCCGTCCGACCTTGCCAGCCGCCCGTGTCGGAAGCGTCTCGCCATCAGGGACGAAACAATGCGTTCCTTGTAGGCTGGCCAATCCTGAATCTCGGCCAGCAGGGGCTGAACCCGCTCCAGGAAGTCGGTGACGTGAATGCCGTCGGAGACATCCTCCGGGGCCAAGCTCCAGAGGCGAAGGAACGCCGGATTGCCGAGCTTGAGTCGCCCGTCACTCCCGAAAACGCTGATTCCTTCGTGAAGATTGTCCAGGGTCTCCCGCTGCACGGCGCTCAATTCGTTGACCGATCGTTCCAGGCTCAGACGCGCGGTGACATCCTCCTGGACCAGGATCAGACCGCCCTCCGGATGGGGGCTGACGACCGAATCCAGGCTGGTGCCGTCGGGAAGGTGAAGCAGGGTCCGGTCGGGGGCCGGAAGGGACTCGATCTGGGCCAGCTGTTCATCCCTGAAGGCACGATAGTCGGCGACCTCGGGGAGACGCCTAAGCTCGCGAAGGCGGTCTAGGATCTCTCCGAGCTTGGGGCGCGTGGCCAGCCATTCCGGATCGAGGTGCCACAGCTCGGCATAGGCGGAGTTGTGAAATCGAAGCCGTGCTTCCGCGTCGAACGCGGAAATCGCAAGCGGCGCGGCTTCGAGAATCCGCGCCAACTCCTCTCGTCCGGTGTCTCGGGAAGCCATGGCCGGTCGGCCAGGGATCTCGCGCGCGCAACCGACGGTGCCGCCGCCGTCGAGCGGCGTTTCCGTGATCTCGACAAGTCGCTGGGCGCGGCCCCGCAGCCAACCCCGGCGTTCCGTCACCGGTCGCCCATAGGCCGCGGCCCGCTCCGCCAGCAGCGCGGCCGAGCTGGAGAAGTTCAGCTTTTCAGCAGCCCGGTTGGTGAAGGTCAGATGAAAACCGGAGTCCCGACACCAGATTGGCAAGGGCAGGCTGTCCATGATTTCCCGCCAAGCCCGGTCGATCAGGTCAGCCCTCGATATCTCCGCCTCGTCCTGGTCATCGCCCAGCTCGCGGATCCAGATCAGGTCTGCCAGGGCTCTGCCGTCGGGGGTCTCGGCACGGGTGCCGACGGCTTGAACGGTGCGGTTGTTTTCAATCGAATCGAGCGTCAAGGAAAAACCCGTTCCGTCGCGCCGCAGCTTCTCGACACCGTCGTCGAGCCGGGCCGCGCTGGCTTCGTCGAAGCGCCCGACAAGATCGGCATAGCTGCTCTCGATACCGTTGGGCAGGCTGAGAAGAACGGCCAGTCTTGCCGAGCAGCAGGTGTTGCCGCTGCGGGCGTCCCAGAGGAACATCCCCTCCGGCGTGGCCGCCAGGATTTCCCGCCCCGCCTCGGCCGCGTTCTCGGCGAACCGCCAGCGCCTTTCCGTTTGCTTCAGTCTTCGTCGGAACGAAACAAAAAGCGGCACGAGGGCCGCCATGGTCAGAAGAATGCCGAGGAGGAAAGCGGCCAGCGACGTCATGTTTGCCCAGAAGGCCAGGCGATGCCCGGCTTAAAGAAGCCTCCGATTTCGTTTCATCGTATCCTAGAGCACTGCTGGACCAAATGGAATCATTCTGACCAAGGCCCTTCCGGCTCAGCCCCGGCCGCCCAGGATCAGTATCGCCAGGATCAATACCGGTAGTAGTCGGGCTTGTACGGGCCGTTCACCGACACGCCGATGTATTGCGCCTGTTCATCGCTGAGCTTGGTGAGCGACGCGCCCAGCTTCCGGAGGTGGAGGCGGGCCACCCTTTCGTCGAGATGCTTGGGCAGGACGTAAACCTTGTTCTCGTATTTGTCGGTGTTGGTCCAGAGCTCGATCTGGGCGAGAACCTGGTTGGTGAAGGACGCGCTCATCACGAAGCTCGGATGGCCCGTCGCGCAACCAAGATTCACCAGCCGGCCTTCGGCCAGGAGGATCAGGCGCTTGCCGTCGGGGAACTCGATCTCGTCCACCTGCGGCTTGACGTTGTGCCATTTCAAATTGCGCAGCGCGGACACCTGAATCTCGGCGTCAAAGTGGCCGATATTGCAGACGATGGCCCGGTCCTTCATCTGCCGCATATGATCGAGGGTGATCACATCCTTGTTGCCGGTGGCTGTGACGAAAACGTCGCCGATGGGCGCCGCCTCCTCCATGGTCACCACCTGATAGCCTTCCATGGCCGCCTGAAGGGCGCAGATCGGGTCGATCTCACTGACCATCACCCGCGCGCCCTGTCCGCGCAGCGAGTCGGCGGAGCCCTTGCCCACATCGCCATAGCCGCAAACGACGGCGACCTTGCCGGCCAGCATCACGTCAGTACCGCGCTTGATGCCGTCGACCAGGCTTTCGCGGCAGCCATACAGGTTGTCGAACTTCGATTTGGTCACCGAGTCATTGACGTTGATCGCCGGGATCTTCAGGGTTCCCTGCTTCTCCATTTCGTAGAGGCGGTGGACGCCCGTGGTCGTCTCCTCGGAGAGGCCGCGGACCTCGGCCAAAAGGTCCGGATACTTCTCGTGCATCACCTGGGTCAGGTCGCCCCCGTCGTCGAGCAGCATGTTGGGCCGCCAGTCGTTGGGGCCCAGGATCGTCTGCTCCACGCACCACCAGTATTCTTCCTCGCTTTCACCCTTCCAGGCGAAAACCGGCAGGCCCCGGGCTGCGATGGCCGCGGCGGCATGGTCCTGGGTGGAAAAGATATTGCAGGAGCTCCAGCGGATCTCCGCGCCGAGTTCGACCAGGGTCTCGATCAGAACGGCGGTCTGGATCGTCATGTGGATGCAGCCGGCGACGCGTGCCCCGCGAAGGGGTTTCTGCCCGGCATACTCCTCGCGCAACGCCATAAGTCCCGGCATCTCGGTCTCGGCGATGTCGATTTCCTTGCGGCCCCACTCGGCCAAGCCGATATCGGCGACTTTGTAATCGTCTGACATGCCTATTCTCGCTTTCCTCGAGACTGATCGCTACGGGAGTCGCGGGGTCTTAACAGCCACACTTCGACCCCGCAAGGGTCGAATGTCCGCGCCCCTGCAAGCTTTCCTCAGGCCAGGGCGTTGAAGTCGTCCAGAAGGGTGGCGATGCGGCCGCCGTCGACCTGATCCATGATCAGCCGCGCGCGTTGATTGGCGGCGCTCAAGTCAAGCGCGCGAATGCGATGCTTGACGCGCGGGATGCTGGCCGAGGTCATCGAGAGCTCGCGAAAGCCGAGCCCGAGGAGCAGCGCGGTGTATCGCGGATCCCCGGCCATTTCGCCGCAGATGCTGATGGGGATCCGGGCACGCAGCCCGGCCTCGGCGGCGAACTGCATCAGGCGCAGCACGGCCGGATGCAAGGAATCGAAGTATTGCGCGACCTGTTGGTCGCTGCGATCCGTGGCCAAGGTGTACATGGTCAGGTCGTTGGAGCCGATAGCGAAAAAGTCGCTGACCCGTGCCAAGCCATCGGCCGCGAGGGCGGCTGCCGGAACCTCGATCATGATCCCGCAGGGAGGCAGGGGGTGGGGAATCGTGACGCCCTGCCTTTCCAGGCTTCGCGCGGCGCGCGACAAAGCCTCCCGGGCCCGGCGAACCTCCGAGACGGTGGTCACCATGGGCAGCAGGATTCGGACCGGGCCGTGATTGGCCGCTCTCAAGATCGCGCGGAACTGAGTCTCGAGGATCTCCGCCCGGGACAGCGAGAGCCGGATGCCCCGGAGACCCAAAGGCGAGGACACGCTTTCACCGAAGTCTCCGATCAGCGCGTCGGAGATTTTGTCGCCGCCCACGTCCAGAGTTCGTATGGTGACGGGACGGCCGTTCATGCCCGACACCATTTCGCTCAACACGCGATACTGCTCGTTCTCCTCTGGCATTCCGTTTCGGTTCATGAAGACGAACTCGGTCCGAAGCAGCCCGATGCCCTCGGCGCCGGATTGCCTGACCTGCGCCATTTCCAGGGGCAGCTCCACATTGGCCATGAGCTTGACCTCCACGCGGTCCCGGGTAACCGCGGGCTGCCGCCGGAGCTTGGAGAGTACGCGTTTTTCCCGCAAGCGCTCTTCACGTCGCTTGGTGTACCGGGTGAGGGTTCCAGACGTCGGATTGACGATGACGTGCCCAGCGTCTCCGTCGACGACGACCGTATCGCCCGACCGGACGCCTTCCAATAGTCCTGGGGCGCCAAGCACGGCGGGCAGCGAGAGCGCGCGCGCCATGATTTTGGTGTGTCCCTCGGCTCCGCCGCTCATCGCCGCGATGCCCGCGACGCGCTGCGGGCTGAGCCGTGCCGTGTCGGCGGGGCTCAACTCGTCGGCCACGACGACCGACCATTTGGGCAGGCGCGAAAGGGATGTCTCGCGGGTGCGCGTGAGATTCCGCAACAACCGATCGGCAACCTCGCGGATATCGGCAATTCGGGCCGCGATATAGGCATCTTCGAGGGCGGCAAAACCGGCGGCGATTTCGTCGACTTCCGCCTGGACGGCTGCTTCCGCGTTGATGTGACCGTCGCGGATGCGGTGTTCAGCGCCGCGCACCAAGCGCGACTCCTCGAGCATTTGCAGATAGGCATCGAGCAGCAGCACCAAATCGTCATCGGCCGTATCGGGGGAGTCCAGCGCCTTTTTGCGAAGCGCCATGAACTGTCGCCGCGTTCGACGAATGGCCGCCTTGAAGCGATCAAGCTCGGCTTTCAGAAGACGGCTGGGCACGCGGTATTCGCGCACCGACACGCTGCCCCGGTCTCGGACGTGAGCCGTACCGATCCCAATTCCCGGGGAAACGCCCAGGCCAATAAAATGCTTCTCCTTGACCGATTTTACGGCCATGCCTCTCTCGGTCTGCCCGATTGCCGCTACTCTTCGAACTTGGCGTCCACCAAGCCGCAAAGGGCGCTCACGGCCTCCTCGGCCTGCGGCCCCGTGGCGCTGATTTCGATCTCGCAGCCGGGACCGGCGGCAAGCATCATCAGTCCCAGTATCGACTGTCCGGAGACCGTCTGCGACCCCTTGGTGACCGTGATGTCGGCATCGAATTGCCCAACCAGCTTCACGAACTTACTGGCGGCCCTGGCGTGGAGCCCCCTTTCGTTGCAGATCATCGCGGGTCGCGCAATGATCGCCTTGGCCGTGGAACGCGAAGCCCGTCTGTCGCCCACTACTTGTCCTTCGCCAGCAGTTGCGAGGCGATGTTGATGTACTTGCGGCCGGCCTCGCGGGCACTGGTGACCGCGTCGGCCAAGTCCTCGCTCTCGCGCACACTCGCCAGTTTGATCAGCATCGGCAGATTGACGCCCGCGATCACCTCGACATTCGCCTTGTCCATAATGGAAATGGCGAGGTTGGAGGGTGTCCCTCCAAACATATCGGTGAGAACGACGACTCCGTCCCCCTCATCGGCTTTAACGGCGTTTTCCATGATTTCCATGCGCCGTTCTTCCATGTCGTCATCCGGCCCAATGCCCACGGCCGCAAGATTACGCTGGGGACCGACCACGTGTTCCAGCGCGGCCACAAGTTCCTCGGCCAACCGGCCATGGGTCACGAGCACCATTCCGATCATATGTTGCGAACTTCCGCTACCTTGTCCCCGTCCACCGGCGTTCCGACCTTATCCGGCGCTTACGTCCCGATGGTGAAGGTGAACCTGCTCTCCCTGGTCACCGAGCCATTTCGCCAGCCGCTCGGCGACGAAGACCGAACGATGCCGCCCACCTGTACAACCAATCGCCAAAGTTAAATAGCTTTTTCCTTCGGCAACGTACCTCGGCAACAATGGCTGGAGGAGGCGGCACAAACTTCCAAAGAAGCCCTCCAGATCCGGGTCGGCCCGAATGTACTCCGCTACGGCGCTGTCACGGCCGGTCATCGGCCGCAATACGGGATCATAGTAGGGGTTTTTGAGAAAGCGAACGTCGAATACGAGGTCAGCCTCTCGGGGTAGTCCGCGGCGAAAGCCGAAGGAGGTCACGAAAATGGACAGGCTTGGCTTATCGTCAAGGCCGCAATGCCCTTCGAGGATTCGCTTGAGGTCGCCCCTGTTCAAACGAGTGGTGTCGATCACCAGATCAGCCCGATCACGGATACCGCCCATGAGGCGACGTTCATGTGCGATGCCGTCGCGAACCGGGCGATCATGGGCGAGGGGGTGCCGGCGGCGGGTCTCTATGTAGCGTCGCCCCAGTTCATCGTCCTCGCAGTCCAGGAACAAAACCTTGACCGCGACATCCTCCGCCGCCGTAAGCTGGCCGATCTCGCGAAGCAGGAGATCGACGCCGAAATCCCGTGTACGGATGTCGACGCCTATGGCGAGCGGGCGATGGAAGGTGTCGACATCAAGGCTGCGCTGATTCGGAAAGACCAGGGCCCGTAACAGCGACAGGGGCAGGTTGTCCACAGCCTCGTAACCCAGGTCCTCGAGCGCTTTCAGGGCCGAGGTCTTGCCGGCGCCCGAAAGCCCCGTCACGAGTAGCAGGCGTTGGGGACAACCGCTCGAATCTCCGGGATCTGGAGAGTCCGCCGCGCTCTGTTCTTGCGTTGATGAATCCGTTCGCACGGAACTGACGGTCATGGGACGCTTGTAACCTTTCCAATTACCATGTTCACGGCCAGATACACCTTCATGGCGGCCGACGCTTCTTTCGGTGCCAGCCTGAGCTGAGGCACCGCCACTCCCATATAGTTCCACTGACCGAATTCGGGAATACGTTCCGTTTCCGTAGCCGGCACCAAATCCAGAACGAGGCCCAGAATGGTTCGCGGAATACAGCCGACGCTTACCACTCCGAGCCCGCGAACCTCAAGCAGGCCGGCGATTTCCTCTGGTGGCGAGGCCACCACCAAGCCGTCCTCGCGGGTCAGGTCGACGCGATCATCGGCCACAAGCTGCGCTCCGCGCTCGATCAATCGAAGAGCCAAATCAGACTTGCCGCAACCCGATGGGCCCCGCAGCAATACACCGATTCCCTCGACCTCGATACAAGTGGCATGGACCTGGGACATCGCGGGCAAAGTGGTTCCGGCAGCGAGACCTGTCAACCGCTGGTCAAACGGGGTGACATGATCTAGTTCCGGGGAAGACGGACGACGAACCTCGCGCCCTGAACCTGGCCTTCCCCGCCAATTCGGTTTGCGGCCGTGATCCGCCCGCGATGCGCCTCGACGATTTGCTTCGAGATGCTGAGCCCCAATCCGGAGTGGGTGCCGAAAGCCTCGTCCTCCGGACGCTCGGTGTAGAATCTCTCGAAGATGTCCTCTTCCTTGCCCTCGGGAATGCCGGGGCCCTGGTCCGATATCTCCACCTCGATCCACTCGTTTTCGCTGTGGGCCCGCATTGAGATTTCTCCCCCGGGCGGGCTGAAGGACGCGGCGTTCGTGATCAGGTTGCGAAAGACCTGGACGAGCCGTCCTTCGATGCCCTGCACGGTGAGATCCTGTCCATTAGCGATATCTAGGGAGATATGGGGCGCGTCCGGGGAGCCGGATTGCTGGTGCAGGTCGGCGACGGTCGCCAGCATTCCGCCGACATTCACCGGGCCGGATTCCGCTCGCGAAAGCTCCGCGTCCAGCCGTGACGCGTCCGAGATGTCGCTGATCAGACGGTCGAGCCGCAGGACGTCCTCCTTGATGATTCCCATGAGCTTCCGTTGCTGCTCGGGGTCCTTGACACGGGCCGCGGTTTCGACCGCGCTGTGGAGGCTGGTCAGCGGGTTCTTGATCTCATGGGCGACGTCGGCGGCAAATCCCTCGATGGCGTCCAGGCGTTGCCACAACGCTTCGGTCATTTCGCTGAGCGATTCGGCAAGATCACCGATTTCGTCGTTTCGCCCCGAAAACCGCGGGATTCCATATTGACGGTTACGGCCATGGCGGACCAACTGGGCCGAAGCCGCCAGTCTGCGAAGGGGGCGGGCGATGGTTCCGGCGAGATAGATGGAAAGCAGAATCGTGATGCCGAGGGCCACGCCAAACACTTTCAGGATATCGACCCGCACATCGAGGAGCGCCGCGTCGATATCCCGCGAATCCTTCGACAACATCAAGGCGCCGGAGACCTGCTTATAGCGTTGGACGGGCGCGGCCGCGCTCAGCAGCAAACGGCTTCGGGTCCGGCGCAGGGCCTCCCCGGTTTCGCCGGAGAGCGCGACGACAACCTCCTCATAGTCCGCCGCCCGCTGCTCTCGGTTTTCGCGATATTTCGGGAGATCCTCCGTTCCCGGGAGAAGACTTGCCAGGCGGTCATAGAGGCCCAGCAACACGCCAAGAGCGCCCCCTGGCTCGGCGGGTGGCGGTAGCGTTTCGATCTGCACGATTCCGCCCGGGCCGAACAGAAGACGGCTGTCGACGATCAGCACGCCATCTGCCCCGAAAAGACGGGCCCGCGTGCCGGTCGGCTCGACTAGCCGGCGCACGATCTGGCGCGCGGCGCTGGGGTTGATGACCTGGTACTGGTGTGCCTGGCCGCCGTCGTTGGTTGTGACCGCGCTCTCGCCGAGGGCAGCGGCGAACATCTCCACCTGCATGGCCAGCGCCCCTATTTCGGCAGAGATCATGTTGCGCCGATATTCCCCCAGATAGAGTAGGCCTGCCACGAGAATGCCGAGGGCGAGCAGATTGACGGCAAGAATTCGCCTCAGAATAGGAGAGACGTGCCGCCTTTTTTTCAGGCCTGAGGGAGCCGGTGCCATGACTCAGCTTTGGCGATATCTGTACCCTACACCGTACAGAGTTTCGATCTCGGCGAAGTTCCGATCCACCTCCTTGAACTTCTTGCGCAGCCTCTTGATGTGGCTGTCGATCGTCCGGTCGTCGACATAGATGTTTTCGCCATAGGCGGCGTCGATAAGCTGATCACGGCTTTTCACATGGCCCGGTCGACGCGCCAGCGCCTGAAGGATCAGGAATTCGGTGACGGTGAGGCTCACCTGCCCGTCATGCCAGGTGCACAAATGACGCGCGGAGTCGAGCGTGAGTGGGCCGCGGCGCAAGACCTCCTCGCCGACCGCAGGGGCGCTCCCGTGGCTTGACTCCCAACGGCGCAGGACGGCTCGGATCCGCTCGATCAACAGGCGTTGGGAGAAGGGTTTCTTGATGTAGTCGTCGGCGCCCATGCGCAGGCCGAGCATTTCGTCGATCTCGTCATCCTTCGAGGTGAGAAAGATCACCGGAAGATCACTTGACTGGCGAAGCCGCTCAAGCAGCTCCATTCCGTTCATGCGAGGCATTTTGATGTCAAGGACGACGAGATCGGCGGCCTCGCGGTTCAGGCCGTCGAGAGCCTCCATCCCGTCACGATAGGTGCGAACGACGAAGCCTTCCGACTCCAGAGCCATGGAGACCGACGCCAGAATGTTGCGATCATCATCAACCAGCGCAATCGAATGAGACATATCACCGCCCTTTCCTTCCGAGCCAGGCCGGCAGATCCGCGTCCCGTCCGCGTATCCCCATGCAAACGAAACGGACACGCCGCGCGGCGGCGAGTTCATGTGGCATTTGTGGCGGAATTATAGCCGAAATAGACCGGCCTGTTCGACTCCCCCTTGCAAGCCGCGTTGGGAGCGCCACAAATTGCGCGCCAGAGGGAGCTTTCAGCGGTTTTGGCGCTGCGGATCGAGGGAGTGTGGGCCAGCGGATCCGTCGGTCCGGCGTTCTCGTAAGTCGGGCGAGCACAGGAGCCGTCATTTGCCGTTTGCACGAACCCGACTTTCGTGCTTATACGCGAATGCAATTGACTTTCGTGTCCGGGTCCCTGGGCCAGCCATCGATTGAAAGGGAGTTGATCGATGCAAGAAGTCGGTCCTTTTGTCAGTCCATATGGTCTCGACAACCATGGAATTCGCAACATTGGCATGGCGTTCTGGAATTTCCCCACGCCGGCCCTCTATGAACAGGCGGTCCGTCGGGGCGAGGGCATTCTCGCCCATGGCGGTGCGTTGGTCACGCGAACCGGCCATCACACCGGTCGCTCGCCCAACGACCGGTTCGTCGTCGACGAGCCCTCCAGCCGTGACCAGATCTGGTGGGGAGACATCAATCGCCCCATGAGCGAGCCGCAGTTCGAGGAGCTGCACCGGCGCATGCTCGCATACCTCCAGGGTCGCGACCTCTTTGTCCAGGACTGCTACGCGGTGGCCGATCCGGCCCTTCGGCTGCCGATCCGAGTTATCACCGAGACGGCCTGGCACAACCTCTTCGCCCGCAACATGTTCTTTTGGGCGACACGCCAGGATATCGAGAACTTACGGCCGGACTTCACGATCATCCATGCGCCGCGGTTCCATGCCGTGCCGGAGACGGACGGGACCCGATCAGGCGTGTTCATCGTCGTCCATTTCGGCAAGAGGCTGATTCTGATCGGTGGCACCAGCTACGCGGGCGAGATCAAGAAATCGATCTTCAGCGTGCTCAACTATCTGTTGCCGTCGCAGGGGATTCTGCCGATGCACTGCTCGGCAAACGAAGGGCCGGAGGGCGACGTCGCCATCTTCTTCGGCCTTTCGGGAACCGGCAAGACCACGCTTTCGGCCGACAAGTCCCGGACGCTCATCGGCGACGACGAGCATGGCTGGGGTCCCAACGGCGTCTTCAATTTCGAGGACGGCTGCTATGCCAAGGTGATTCGGCTCGACCCGGAGGCGGAGCCGGAGATCTACTCCACGACCAAGCGGTTCGCGACCATCCTCGAAAACGTAATGGTGCATATGGACGACCGCCGGCTGGAGCTCGACGACGATTCGCTCACCGAAAATACGCGCGCGTCCTATCCCCTGTCGCACATTCCCAACGCCTCCCGCACGGGCCGCGGCGGCCATCCCAAGAACATCATCATGCTCACCTGCGATGCGTTCGGGGTGATGCCGCCGATCAGCCGGCTGACGCCGGAGCAGGCGATGTACCATTTCCTCTCGGGCTACACGGCGAAACTCGCCGGGACGGAGAGAGGTGTGAAGGAGCCGCAGGAGGTGTTTTCGACCTGCTTCGGGGCGCCGTTTCTGCCGCGCCATCCCACGGTCTACGCCGATCTTCTTGGTAAGCTGATGGCTGAACACCAGGCGAAATGCTGGCTTATCAACACGGGGTGGAGCGGAGGCCGTGTCGGCGTCGGCGAGCGGATCAGGATCGGCCACACCCGGGCCATGATCCGCGCCGTCCTGAGCGGTCGTCTAGACGACGCACCGGTACGCCAAGACGGGAATTTCGGTGTCCTGGTCCCCGAAAGCTGCCCGGATGTGCCCGCCGAAATCCTTGATCCGCGCACAACCTGGGCCGACAAGGCCGGCTATGACGACGCAGCCCGCGATCTTACGCGCCGTTTCGCGACGAACTTTGCTCAGTTCGAGAGCGCCGTGAACGACGAAGTGAAGGCCGTTGCCGTGCGGCCGGCCTCCTGACGCCGCCAAGGCTTCCCGGTTCTGTCGGCGGGGGTTTGGTCGACTTTACCCCCGCTTTTCCCGATCGCGGATTCGCCGATTGGGGGATCTGTTGCACCGCCTCGTCCAGGCGGGAGTCCGCCGCCTCGCGAGCCATCCTTGCCGGAAGGCCGGATATGGGTTTCAATTCCGACGTACGCGCGACCAGCGGACATCGTGATGAGAGGCGGGCATGGAAGGCATCGGCATCGTTCTCGCGGCACTCGCCCTGTTTGTCGGCCTCGCTGCCCTGTGGTTCGCGAATGACATGGCCAAGCGCCTGGGAGAGCAGAACCGAAACCTGATCGAAACGCATATCGCGGGGCTGACGCGGAAACTGGACGAAGGCCTCAAGAGGGTGGAAAAGATGGAGCCCGCCATCATCGAATTGGAGAAGCGAACCGCGGCCCTGTCGAACAACCTGCCGGAGGCCTTGCGGGAATTGGAGGCTCAGAGCCAATCATTGGATAGGCTGCGGTCCCGGCTGGATGATCTTGAGGACAACATGGTCAAGTCAGATCGCTCGAGATGATCCACGCGATGACCCTCTTGGAACCGCGCCGGCCGCGCAGTGCCGATGAACCGATAGATTTTGCGGCTCGGTTCCCTTTTAATTCGACGTTGTGATACCATCTACAAGTCCGCTCGGGAAAAAGCCCGAGCGAGTATGACTGCCGCTGCGCCGCAAAGGGCCGTGCGGACTGTGCAACGGCATCCGAGGCATTCGGTTCGATGACCGAACCCGCCTTTCCGACTCCGAGCGCCTGAAAACGGCTCTCCGGGGTCAGACGGGGCGCGACGTTCGCCTGCGCCCCCAGTACCGGGCATTTTTCGGCTTGGTCGGGAAGATCAAGCCATGTAAACAGCTGCGCAAAACGCGGACTTGGGGAGAAGAAGACCACATGGGCTATTCGCAGTACCCCACGCGCCAGGGATTGTACGACCCCGGCAACGAGCACGACTCTTGCGGTATCGGCTTCGTGGTCGATATCAAAAACCGCAAGAGCCACGAGATCGTGCGCGAAGGCCTGGATATCCTCGTCAACCTGAACCATCGCGGTGCGGTGGGCGCCGATCCCGAGGCCGGGGACGGCTCCGGCATTCTCATTCAATTGCCCGACCGCTTCTTCCGCGAGGAGTGTGGCACGCTTGGAGTCAAGCTGCCGGTCGTCGGCGACTATGCCGTCGGCATGCTGTTTCTGACGAATGATCCCATGGCGCGGGCCGAGCAGGAGGCGGCGATCGCCAATTGCGTGGCCGCCGAGGGCCAAAGCCTTCTCGGGTGGCGGGACGTCCCCGCCGATCCGAGCTGCCTGGGATACAGCGTCAAGGACAACGCGCCGCATATTCGTCAGGTTTTCATCGGGCGCGGCGAGAACTGCCCGGATCAGGATGCCTTCGAACGCAAGCTCTTCGTGATCCGCAAGCAGGCCCATCACGCGATCTGGGATCGCGAGGAGAACCGCAGCCAGGCGCGCTTCTATATCGCGTCGCTCTCAAGCCGCACGGTTCTCTACAAGGGCATGGTGCTGGCACGAAATCTCAACGTTTTCTACAGGGACCTCAATGACGCGCGCGTGGAATCAGCGCTCGCGCTCGTGCATCAGCGCTTCTCCACCAACACCTTTCCGTCCTGGGAGCTGGCGCAGCCCTTCCGCTATCTTTGCCACAACGGCGAGATCAATACCCTGCGGGGCAACATCAACTGGATGCTGGCCCGTCGCCACAACATGCAGTCCGACATACTGGGGGAGGATCTCGAGAAGCTTTGGCCGCTGATCGGCGACGGCAACTCGGACTCGGCAACATTCGACAACTCCCTCGAATTGTTGATGGCCGGCGGCTACTCGCTCACCCATGCGATGATGCTGATGATTCCCGAGGCCTGGGACAACAATCCGCTCATGGACAAGACGCGGCGTGCCTTCTACGAGTATCACGCGGCGCTGATGGAGCCTTGGGACGGGCCGGCCGCCGTTGCCTTTACCGACGGCCGTCAGATCGGCGCCACCCTCGACCGGAACGGCCTGCGTCCAGCGCGCTACGTCGTTACCGACGATGACAAGGTCATCATGGCCTCCGAGGTGGGCGTGCTTCCGGTTCCGGAGGAGAGAATCGTTCAGAAGTGGCGCCTTCAGCCGGGAAAGATGTTCCTGATCGACCTCGAGGAAGGGCGGATCGTCGGCGACGACGAGCTCAAGGAAGAGCTGGCCGCGGCGCAGCCCTATCAGAAATGGTTGGATGAAACCCAAATTCGGGTGGCCGACCTTCCCCCGGAAGTCGCGGCCATGTCGCCCCCGGACGACACGCTTCTCGACCGGCAGCAGGCGTTCGGCTACTCTCAGGAAGACATCAAGTTCTTCCTCTCGCCCATGGCCATGGGGGGGCAGGATCCCGTTGGCTCGATGGGGAATGACATTCCCCATGCGGTGTTGTCGCGGCGGCCTCGCCGCCTGTTCGACTACTTCAAGCAGTGCTTTGCCCAGGTTACCAATCCGCCGATCGACCCGATCCGCGAGCAACTGGTCATGTCGCTCGTCTCGCTCATCGGGCCGCGGCCGAATCTTCTCGATCTTGAGACCGGCGGCTCCCACAGGCGCCTCGAAGTGCGCTCGCCGATCCTCAGCAATGTCGATCTCGAGAAGATCCGGCATATCCACGAAAAGGTGGACAACGCCTTCCGCACCTATACCCTCGACATCTGCTTCCCGGCCGATCTCGGCGTAAAGGGCATGAGGTCGGCCCTGGAGCGCGTGTGCTGGGAATCCCAGCAACACGTCCTCATGGGGTACAACATCATTGTCCTGTCCGACCGGTCGGTGGACGCGGACCATGTTCCGATTCCGGCCTTGTTGGCGACGGCGGCCGTTCACCACCACCTTATCCGCGAGGGATTGCGGACCGAGGTTGGGCTGGTCATCGAGACTGGCGAGGCGCGGCAGGTCCACGACTTCTGCCTGCTGGCGGGCTATGGGGCCGAGGCGATCAATCCGTATCTTGCCTTCGAAACCCTGTCCTCCATCCGGCACGAGCTGCCGGAGAAGCTCAGCGAGGAGAAGGTTCACGCCAACTACATCAAGGCCGTGGACAAGGGCCTCCTCAAGGTGATGTCGAAAATGGGCATCTCCACCTATCAATCCTATTGCGGGGCCCAGATCTTCGATGCCGTCGGGCTCAGCGCGGCGTTCGTCGACAAGTACTTCACCGGTACGGCGACGACGATCGAGGGCGTCGGCTTGGCCGAGATCGCGGACGAGACGGTGCGCCGCCATCGCGATGCGTTCGGCGACGGCAGCATCTATCGGCACGCCCTCGATGTGGGCGGCGAACTTGCCTTCCGCCTGCGCGGCGAGGATCATGTCTGGACGCCGGAGACGATTTCCAAGCTCCAGCACGCGGTGCGTGCCAACGACCGCGAGCAGTACGACGATTTTGCCGACCTCGTGAATCAGCAAAGCCAGCGGCTCATGAGCCTGCGCGGCCTGCTCGAGTTCAAAGCCCTCGATGATCCGATTCCGCTGGACGAGGTCGAGCCCGCCTCCGAGATCGTCAAGCGGTTCTGCACCGGGGCCATGTCCTTTGGCTCGATCTCATACGAGGCGCATACGACGCTTGCCATTGCCATGAACCGTCTCGGCGGTAAGTCCAATACCGGCGAGGGTGGCGAGGAGCCTGAGCGGTTCCAGCTTTTGCCCAATGGCGATTCCATGCGGTCCGCGATCAAGCAGGTCGCCTCGGGACGTTTTGGCGTCACCGCCGAATACCTCGTGAATGCCGACGAGATGCAGATCAAGATGGCGCAGGGCGCGAAACCCGGCGAGGGTGGGCAGCTTCCGGGCCACAAGGTCGACCCGACCATTGCCCATATCCGGCATTCGACCCCGGGCGTGGGGCTGATCTCACCGCCGCCGCATCACGACATCTATTCCATCGAGGACCTGAAGCAGCTCATCTTCGACCTCAAGAACGTCAACCCGGATGGCCGGGTCAGCGTCAAGCTGGTGTCGGAAGTCGGCGTGGGCACGGTCGCCGCCGGGGTGTCCAAGGCGCGCGCCGACGGCGTGCTCATCTCCGGCCATGAGGGGGGAACCGGGGCCAGCCCCCTCACCTCTATCATGCACGCCGGGTCGCCCTGGGAAATCGGGCTCGCCGAGACCCAGCAGACCCTGGTCATGAACAACCTCCGGGGCCGCATCAGGGTTCAGGTCGACGGCGGCATGCGCACAGGCCGCGACGTGGCCATCGGCGCCATTCTGGGCGCCGACGAGTTCGGCTTCGCGACGGCGGCTCTGGTCACCGAGGGCTGCCTGATGATGCGCAAATGCCATCTCAACACCTGCCCGACGGGGATCGCGACCCAGGATCCGGAGCTGCGTAAGCGTTACGTCGGCAAGCCCGAGCATGTGGTCAACTACCTCATGTTCGTGGCCGAGGAAATGCGCGAGATCATGGCGAGGCTAGGCTTCCGCACCGTCAACGAGATGATCGGCCGCGTCGACATGCTCGATACCCGGCGCGCGATCGAACACTGGAAGGCCCACGGCCTCGACCTTTCGCGGATTCTCCACCCGCCGCAGGCCGAACCGGGGATCGCGCGCTTCCAATCGGAGGAGCAGGATCACGAGTTGGACGGGGCCCTCGACTACACGCTGATCCAGAAGGCGCGTCCGGCGCTCGAAGATCGAACCCCCGTAATCATCGAGACCGAGGTCCGCAACATCCACCGGACCGTCGGAGCCATGCTCTCGGGCGAGGTTGCCAAGCGCTACGGCCATAAGGGCCTGCCCGAGGACACCATCTACGTCAAGGCGACGGGAACGGCCGGGCAGAGCTTCGGGGCCTGGCTCGCCTGCGGCGTTACCATCGAGCTCGAAGGCGATGCCAACGATTATGTGGGCAAAGGCCTCAGCGGCGGGCGCCTGGTCGTGCGACCGCCCCGGCAGAGCCAGTTCAAGCCTGAGGACAACATCATCATCGGGAATACCGTGCTCTACGGCGCGATCAACGGCGAGTGCTATTTCCGGGGTGTCGCCGGCGAGCGGTTCTGCGTACGCAATTCGGGTGTGATCACGGTGATCGAGGGCGTCGGCGATCACGGCTGCGAGTACATGACCGGCGGGGTCGCCGTGGTCCTGGGCCGGACCGGCCGCAACTTTGCCGCGGGCATGAGCGGCGGCGTCGCCTATGTCCTCGACGAGGACGGACGGTTCGCACGCCGCTGCAACACCGAGATGGTGACCCTGGAGCCGGTGCCCGAGGATGAGATCATTCCCGATCAGATGAACCGTGAGCACCTGTTCCACGATATGCTCAGCAACGATGCGCAGAGATTGCGTTGGTTGATCGAGCGGCACATGCACTACACCGACAGCGCCCGCGCCCGGGAGATCCTGGAGAATTGGGACGACTACATGCCCAAGTTCGTGAAGGTCATGCCGGTCGATTACCGGGCCGCGCTTCAGAAGATCAAGATGGGTGGTCTCCGGCCGCGCGAGCGTGCCGGCGACAGCCCCCAGGAGGGGTGACGGGAGAAAACCGCGCATGGGTAAGCCCACCGGATTTGTCGAGATTCAGCGGCAGGATCACGCCTACGAGCCTGTCAGCGACCGCATTCGGCATTTTGACGAGTTCGTCCTTCCCTTGGACGACAAGGATGTGCGCCGCCAGGGCGCGCGCTGCATGGATTGCGGCATTCCGTTCTGTCATACGGGATGCCCGATCCACAACATCATTCCGGACTGGAACGATCTCGTTTTCAGGGATCGCTGGCGCGAGGCCTTGGAGGTCCTCCACTCCACCAACAATTTCCCGGAATTCACGGGCCGGGTATGTCCGGCGCCCTGCGAGGCGGCCTGCACCCTCAATCTCACCGATGAGCCGGTGACCATCAAGACGATCGAATGCGCCATCATCGACAAGGGATGGGAGGAAGGCTGGGTCCATCCCCAGGTGCCGAAGCATCGAAGCGGCAAGCGGGTTGCCGTGGTCGGCTCGGGGCCGGCGGGCTTGGCCTGCGCGCAGCAACTCGCGCGGGCCGGCCACCACGTCGTGGTCTATGAGAAGAGTCCCCGCATCGGCGGCCTCCTGCGCTATGGCATTCCCGATTTCAAGATGAGCAAACTGCATATCGATCGGCGCATGAGCCAGATGCAGGCCGAGGGTGTCAGATTCGTTCCCGGGGTCCATGTCGGCGTCGATCTTCCCGCCAAGCAGCTGCTTAACGAGTTCGACGCGGTCGTCCTGGCGGGCGGAGCGGAGAAGCCCAGGGATCTGAACGTGCCCGGACGCGAGCTCGACGGCATCCATTTCGCCATGGACTTCCTGATCCAGCAGAACAAGCGCCTTGCCGGGGATTCTCTGGCTAATATCCGCGAGATTACCGCCGGTGACCGGCGCGTCGTCGTGATCGGCGGCGGCGATACGGGGTCGGACTGCATCGGCACCTCCATCCGCCAGGGTGCCCGGCGTGTGACTCAGCTCGAGATCCTCGACCAGCCGCCCTCGCGCGAGAACAAAATGCTCACTTGGCCGAACTGGCCGATGAAGATGAGGACCTCGTCGTCGCAGGAGGAAGGCTGCCGCCGGGAATGGACCGTCGCGACCAAGTCCTTCACCGGCGATGAGGGGCGGGTTTCGGCGCTCAACGCCGTGCGCGTCGAGTGGGCCCCCGGCGGCGATGGCCGGATGACCCTTCAGGAGGTGCCCGGCAGCGAGTTTCAGATCAAGACGGATCTCGTGCTCCTTGCCATGGGTTTCGTGCATCCCGTCCATTCGGGCATGGTCGACACGCTGGGGATCGAGCTCGATGATCGGGGCAATGTCCGCGCGGATACGGACGAGTATCGCACCTCGATCGAGAGTGTTTTCGCCGCAGGCGATATGAGGCGCGGCCAGTCCCTCGTGGTCTGGGCGATTCGCGAGGGACGCCAATGCGCGCACGCCGTGGATGCCTTCCTGATGGGAACCTCGACCCTGCCGCGCTGAGAGCATTATCGGACCAGCCCCACTTTTGCGTTTGCGGCGATTTGAGTCTTGGGAAGGGCGCGGGCGGATGATATAAACGCCCCATACTTGGGGCGCGCCTGGGGTGGACCTTCTACATATTGCAGTTTTAGCCCTGGTCCAGGGGATCACCGAGTTCCTGCCGATCAGCTCGTCGGGCCATCTTATCCTGGTTCCGCAGCTGACCGAATGGCCCGACCAGGGGCTGATCATCGACGTCGCGGTCCATGTGGGCACGCTGGGCGCCGTCGTGATCTATTTCTGGCGTGATCTCTGGGCCATGGCTGTCGGCCTCCTGCGCGCTCTGGGGGGACGCCGCGATGCCGGTGCGCGGACCGCCGCCAATGTGGTGATCGCCTCGATTCCCCTGGTGATCGCTGGATTCGCCCTTAACTACTTCCTTCCTCAAGGTATCCGGAGCATGGAGGTCATCGCCTGGGCGACCATCGGGTTCGGAATCGTTCTGTGGCTCACGGATCGGCTTGGCATGACCTTGCGCCGGGTGGAGCATCTCCGGATCAGCGACGCGGTCGTGATCGGCCTCGCCCAGTGTCTCGCCCTGATCCCGGGAACCAGCCGGTCCGGCATCACGATGTCGGCGGCCAGAATGCTCGGGATGGAGCGCCAGGACGCGGCCCGGTTCTCGATGCTGATGTCGATTCCGGCGATCCTCGGCGCGGGCGTGCTCAAGGGGACCGAACTCGTGGCCATGGGCGATCAGGATCTGACCGTTTCGGCGATCCTCGCCACCGCGCTGGCCTTCGTTTCCGCCTTGATTTCCATCGCACTTCTGATGGCTTGGCTTCGGCGTTCGACCTTCACGCCCTTCGTGATCTACCGGATCATCCTCGGGGTTATCCTGCTCGGCTTTGTTTACGGCTGGTGGACCGCCTGACCGGCTGGCTGTTCCGTGGCGAGGGCCGAGAGGGAAGGGACCAATCCCTTTCGTGTTGCCCGAACCCATCGTCCTCGAGGTCGACGTCCGGAGGGAAATGCGCCACGGGCGGCTACACGAAAGTGGTAATTGACCGGCCCGGCGGCCATAACCACATCTAGAGCATGTCTTGGCTAACTAGATTCATGGTTCCCTGAGGGTGGGGGATGTGATTCTCTGTATTTACCTGGCAGATATAGAGGTTCAGACATGGG
>JANQJG010000035.1 GCA_028281785.1 Rhodospirillales bacterium | reverse complement strand
ATCCTCGCTCACGGCGAACACGGCCTTCAGCACCGTGACCACGAACTCCCGCGGCGTGTAGTCGTCGTTGACCAGAATGACCTTGTGCAGGCGCGGCCGTTTCGTCTTCGGCACGACCTTCGTCTTCGGCGTGACGTCGATCTCGCTCATCGCACTTGGAACAGAGAACCCTGCAAACCATCGACACCCCGTTCGGCTCGAGGGTGTCACCCATCTCTTAGGTACAAACTGTTACCTATGTCTCCAGGTCGGACCCCCGATGGAATGGCGCGCCCGGCAGGACTCGAACCTGCGACCCCTTGATTAGGAATCAAGTGCTCTATCCAACTGAGCTACGGGCGCCGCGCCCAACCGCCGTCTCGCGGCGATCACCTGACCTCGCCTTATAGCACCGCCGGGGCCGGGCGTCAGCCCCGCCGGCCACGGTATCGGGTCGGGGACGTATGACCCCAATCGACCCCCGGTCCTCCAAAATGGACCATGTGAGTTGAAACACAGAGCGCACGGAGATGGACACAGAGAAGGAAGAGTGCGCGCTGCGCGCGCTTTCTCTTTGCCTCGCGCCAGCGAGGCCTCTGTGAATCCTCGGTGTTCTCCGTGTTCTCTGCGGTAAATGGGCACAATCTAACCTCCCTGAGCAACCGGCCCACCCGCGCCGGGCGTCATCCCCCCGCGCGACAAGCGGGGGACAAAGCGCGCGCCACGCCGTATTCTGCGGGCGGCCGAACCAGGGCCGCGAACAAAGGGCATCGCAACAGGCAACGGGGAGCGAGGGAATGGCGCGTAGTCTCACCGCGGCGGACGTCGAGGCGGCGGTCAAGGGCGGATCGGTCTTTGCGGCGGGCGGCGGCGGCTGGGCCGACCACGGCCGCATGCTGGGCACCGCCGCCGTCAACGCCGGCGAGCCGGTGATGGTCTCCATGGACGAGGTGCCGGACGATGCCTGGATCGCGACCGCCGCGGCCATCGGCGCGCCGGCCAGCACCACGCCCTGGCAGATGCTCGGTGTCGACTACGTCAAGGCGGTGCAGCTGCTGGAGGCGGAGCTGGGCGAGCCCATCTACGGCCTCATGATCGGCCAGAACGGCAAGTCGAGCACGCTCAATGCCTGGCTGCCTTCGGCGGTTCTCGGCACCAAGGTGGTGGACGCGGTCGGCGATCTGCGCGCCCATCCCACCGGCGACATGGGCTCCATCGGGCTCGCCAACAGCCCGGAGCGGACGATCCAGACCGCCGTCGGCGGCAACCGCGCCCACAACGCCTATATCGAGCTCGTGGTGACCGGCGCGACGGCCAAGATCTCGCCGGTCCTGCGCACCGCCGCCGACATGTCCGGCGGCTTCATCGCCTCCTGCCGCAATCCCGTCCCCGCGGCCTATGTCAAACAGCATGCGGCGCTCGGTGGCATCTCCATGGCCTTGGAGCTGGGCGCGGCGATCCTGGCCGCCGAGGCCAAGGGCGGCGAGGCCGTGATCGCCGCGATCTGCGAGACCACGCGCGGTTCGATCATCGGGCGCGGGCCGGTCGCCGCCAAGCAGGTGGTCTACACAAACGAAGCCTTCGATATCGGCACCATCACCGTGGGGGCGGGAGCGGACGCGCTGACCCTTCACGTCATGAACGAGTACATGGCCGTCGACGCCGCCGATGGCACCCGCGCCGCCGGCTATCCGGACGTGATCACGACACTCTCGCCCGACGGCGTTCCCCTCAGCGTCGGCGAGATCGAGGAGGGCATGGAGCTTCTGGTGTTGCGGGTTCCCAAATCTGTGATCCCGCTGTCGTCGAGCGTATCCGATCCGTCCGTCTACCCGCCGGTGGAGGCGGCTCTCGGCATCGACCTCACCGACTACGCGCTGGGATAGGACCGCCATGCGAAACGATTTCCCCGTCACCTCGGGAACCGGGCTGCGCTGCAAGGGCTGGCGCCAGGAGGGCCTTCTCAGGCTGTTGGAGAACGTACTCGCGGTCGGCGAGGATCCGGACAATCTCGTCGTCTACGCGGCCCTCGGCCGCGCCGCGCGGGACTGGCCGTCGCACCGGCGCATCGTCGACACCCTGCGGACAATGCAGGACGATGAGACCCTGATCGTGCAGTCGGGCAAGCCCATCGGCATCGTCAAGACGCATGCGCGGGCACCGGTCGTGATCATGGCCAACTGCAACATGGTGGGCCAATGGGCGAAGGCGGAGAACTTCTACGAATGGGAGCGGCAGAACCTCATCTGCTGGGGCGGGCTGACCGCCGGGGACTGGCAATATATCGGCTCGCAGGGGGTGATCCAGGGGACCTACGAGATCTTCTGCCGCATCGCCGAGCGCCATTTCGGCGGCTCGCTTTCCGGCCGCTTCATCCTGACCGCCGGCCTCGGCGGCATGGGCGGCGCCCAGCCCCTGGCCGGACGCATGGCCGAGGCGGCGATCCTCTGCATAGAGGTCGATCCCGACCGCATCAAGAAGCGCTTGGACGTCGGCTATCTCGACAGCACGGCCGAAACCCTCGATCAGGCGCTCGATATGATCCGCGCGGCGCAGGCCGAAAAGCGCTCTCTCTCGGTCGGGCTGCCCGGAAACGCCGCCGACCTCTATCCGGAGATCCTGGACCGCGGCATCATCCCCGACATCGTGACGGACCAGACCTCGGCCCATGATCTCGTCTACGGCTACATCCCCTCCGGCATCTCGCCGGAGGAGGCGCGCGGGCTTCGCGAGACCGACCCCGACCGCCTGATCCGCGAGGGCCGGGCCTCCATCGTCCGTCACGTCCGCGCCATGCTGGGCTTCCAGCGGGGCGGCGCGGTCGTGTTCGACAACGGCAATCTGATCCGGACCCAGGCCTCGGAAGGCGGCGTTGCCGACGCCTTTGACATCCCCATCTTCACCGAGGCGTTCCTCAGGCCGCTGTTCTGCCGCGCCGTGGGGCCGTTCCGCTGGATCGCGCTGACCAACGAGGCCGAGGACATCCGCAGGATCGACGACTACGTGCTCGACCGCTTCGCCGACAACTGGATCGTGACCAACTGGATCCGTCTCGCCCGCGAACATGTGCCCTTCGAGGGGTTGCCGGCCCGCATCGCCTGGCTCGGCCATGGCGAGCGCACCGAACTCGGCCTCGCCGTCAACCGCATGGTTCGCGACGGCACGCTCACGGGGCCGATCGCCTTCACCCGCGACCACCTCGACGCGGGCGCCATGGCCCATCCCAACATCATGACCGAGAACATGCGCGACGGCTCCGACGCCATCGCCGACTGGCCCCTGCTCAACGCCATGGTCAACTGCTCGTCCATGGCCGATCTGGTGGCGGTCCATTCGGGCGGCGGCGGCTATTCCGGCTACATGACCAGCGCCGGCGTCACGCTCATCGCCGATGGGACCGCGGCGGCCGAGGAGCGCCTACGGCTGACGCTGACCAACGACACCTCGACCGGCATCCTGCGCTATGCCGATGCCGGCTATGACGACGCCCGCGACGAAGCCGAGAGACAATCGGTGCGGCATTTCGATCTGGGTTAGCAGGCGGCTGGCGCGTTCAGTTCCCTTTGCCCGCTTTCCAGTGTCTTGCCGGCGGCGTCCCCGAAAAGCGCGCGGTAGGCCGGGATCGGGTCATCGATGTTCTTCACGCGCTGGGCGCCCATGTCCTCGAGCGCGAAACCGCTGTCGTCGTCCAACTCGTCGCGGATCGACTGCGACACCCAGATGCCACCAGGCTCGGCCAAGGCCTCGAGGCGCGCCGCGACATTGACGCCGTCACCATAAATGTCCTCGTGATCGGCGACGATCTGGCACCAGTTGACGCCGATTCGGAAATGCATCCGCCGCGCCCCATCGACCGACCTGTTCCGGGTGGCGATCTGCTCCTGGATGGAGACGGCGCAGGCCACGGCCCGCTCGGCTGAATCGAACTCCGCGAAGAAGCCGTCGCCCGTCAGCTTGACGATCCGTCCCCCATGGGCGGCGACGGCCGGGTCGATCACGCCCTGGCGATAGGCCCACCAGGCGCGGACCGTCGCATTCTCATCCTCGTTCATCAGCCGCACATAGTCCGCGACGTCGGCGCAGAGAACCGCGGCCATGCGGCGTTTCACGGCCATGGGTCCGCGCGGTGAACGCCGCGCCCCTCGGCACGCCTGAGCACGCTCTCGATGCGCGCGACCAGTTCCCGGGGATTGAACGGCTTGCAGATATAATCGTCGGCCCCGGATTCGAGGCCCTTGATGCGCTCGCCGTCCGCCAGCAAGGCGGTGACGACGATGATGGGAACGCCGAAACGGCTTCGCAGCACCGGCATTTGCCGGATCGTGTCGCCGCCCGGCATGGTCCGATCGAGAAGGATCAGGTCGATGGGCTGCCGCTCCAGCACGCGGAACATCGACGCGGCGTCCTCGGCGGGCGCCACGCCGAGGCCCCGGCTGGCGAGATACTCGGCGAGCATCTCCCGGATTTCGGGCTCGTCATCGACGATAAGGATGTTGCGGCTGCCGGACACGACCCGGACTCCATTGCGTTTCGGAACCGTTTCATGCTGCCATTCTTACACTCCGTCGTTTTCAGTTGTTTGTCTGCGCGGCGGGAAAAATGTTTCACTTGTTTCTGCGTTGGCGCGGCAAGCCCCAATAGGGGAGGCAGCGAGAATATGGACACCCAGGCTATCGTTATTGTCGCCGCCGGCGTGATCCTGTTTGGCTTGGTCTCGCGTCGCCTTGAGACCTCGGTCCTGACGGGGCCCATGATCTTCACCGTTTTCGGGCTGGTCATCGGCGGCGCCGTGCTCGGTCTGGCCGACCTGAACTTCGATCAGGGCTTCATCCACGGCCTGGCCGAGATCACCCTGGTATTGGTGCTGTTCTCCGATGCCGCGCGGATCGATCTGCGGGTGGTCCGCAAGGAACACGATCTGCCGCTCAGGATGCTTCTGATCGGGATGCCCTTGATCATCATCGCCGGCACCCTGGCCGGCCTGGCCCTTCCCTTGGGCCTTGGCCTTTGGGAGGCGGCGCTGCTGGCGGCGATCCTGGCGCCGACGGATGCGGCGCTCGGTCAGTCGGTCGTGGCGAGCCCGCGGGTCCCGGCGCGTATCCGCCAGGCGTTGAACATTGAAAGCGGCCTCAACGACGGCATAGCCCTGCCGCTGGTGCTGCTCTTCGCCAGTCTGGCGTCCGTGTCGCTCACGGCGGAGGGCCACGGCAACTGGGTCCTCTTCGGCCTGATGCAGATCACCCTAGGCCCCCTCGCCGGGGCCGTGGTCGGATTGCCCGCCGCGTGGCTGATCGATCGCGCCGCCAGGGCCGGCTGGTTGGCGGAGAGCTATGAGGGGCCGGTGATCCTTGGCGTTGCTCTGCTGTCCTTCGCCGGTGCGGAGACCATCGGCGGAAACGGCTTCATCGCCGCGTTCGTCGCCGGCGCGGTCTTCGGCAACCAGGTACGCGGGCGCTGCCGGTTCCTGTTCGAGTTCGCCGAGGCCGAGGGGCATCTGCTAACCCTGCTGACCTTCCTGATCTTCGGCGCCGCCATCCTGCCCCAGGCCTTCGATTACGGCGAACCGATGGTTCTGCTCTACGCCGTTCTCAGTCTGACCGCCTTGCGCATGATCCCGATCGCGATCTCGCTCCTCGGATCGGGTCTGCGTTTGCCGACGATCGGATTCCTGGGCTGGTTTGGCCCCCGCGGCCTGGCGTCGATCCTTTTTGCGCTCTTCATCCTGGAGGAAGCCGAGATTTCGGGAGCGGAGACCATTCTGGTGGCGGTCGTCGTGACCGTCGCGCTTTCCATCCTGGCGCATGGCCTGACCGCCGCGCCGATCGCCAAATGGTACGGAAACGCCATGAAGCGGGAAGGCGGCTGCCCGGAGGCGATGACCGTCACCGAGATGCCGACACGCGTCGGCAAGATGCCCTGAGCGCCGAATCTGTGGCGCGTGGGGTTCCCGGTTGGTCTGTTCGAAGTCCCTCAGTCTCCGAGGATTGCGTTCAGCGGCAGCGCATAGGTCAGCATGAGGGATTCCGAGCCTGGGTTGTCGTCGCCGATGCCCGCGTTGGACATATGCGAGAAGGACAGGCCGAGGCGCGAGCGGTCGTCGAATCGGTAGGCGATCTCGATCTGGCTGCGAAACTCGGCCGCGCTGCCCAGGTCCAGCCCGTCACCCTCCTCGTAGTAGCCCACGGCGAAGCTCGGCGTGGCGACGAACCGCTTGCCCAGATAGATGTCGACCAGAACTCCGCCATAGCCGTAGAAGGCGGCGTCGGTGGTGGCCATAACCCCGACGAACGGCTTGAAGATCCAGAGCTTGAGATCCGAGCGGTACTCCAGCCGGAACTCGCCGGCCACCTCGTCGTCATCGCCTGGAAAGACGTCGAACGCGCCGGCGCTGAAACTGATGAAATCGGGGTCGTCGGCTTGCGCCGGCATGGCCATGGCCAGACCCAGAAATATGGCCGCGAGACACACGGCAAGGCGCGACCGGATTTCCATGACACCCCCTCTTGAACGCCCCTTTGTCCGCATCTTAAGGAAGCCGGACGGGGATGCAAGGGGCCATTCATGGGAGTAATGCCGGGGTCGCGGCCTCGGGCGCGAGCGAATCCGCATTCCACGTCGGTCAGAGGCGCAGCTTGAAGTCCTCGGTCGCTGCCACCAGCGCGGCGCGTATGCCGGGCTCCAGCGCCGAGTGCCCGGCGTCCGGTATGGTTTTCATCTCGCTGCCGGGCCACGCCCGGGTCAGCGTATCCGCCGTCACCATTGGACAGACGATGTCATAGCGGCCCTGGACGATGGTCGCGGGCAGATGAACAACCGGCGCGATCTGGTCGAGCAGCGGTGTTTGTTCGAGGAAGAATCGATGCATGAAGTAGTGGATGCTGACCCTGGCTTGGCCGAGCGTGGCGCGGTCGCTTTCCGCCGAGGGGTGGGGCGCTCCCCGGTTGAGGCCACGCAGCGTCGAGCATGCCGTTTCGTATCCCGTCCAGGCGCGCGCCGCCGCGAGATGGACGGACGGGTCCGGATCGAACAGACGCCGGTAATATCCCGCCAAGAGATCGTCCCGCTCGTTCTCGGGAAGAAATTCGCGAAAGGCGAGGGCGGCCTCCGGAAAGACCCGGCCCATGCCATGGAGAAACCAGTCGACCTCCTCGGGACGGCCGAGAAAGACGCCACGCAGAATGAAGCCGAGGCAGCGCTCGGGGTGCCGACCGCCATAGGCGAGCGCCAGCGTCGCGCCCCAGGATCCGCCGAAGATCAGCCATCGATCAATGCCGAGGGATTGACGCAGAGCCTCGATATCGCCGACCAGGTCCCAGGTTGTGTTGGCTTCGGTCGCGGCCAGGGGGCGGGATCGTCCGGCGCCACGCTGGTCTAGAACCACGATTCGATAGCTCTCGGGATCGAAGAACCGTCGGTGCACGGGAGCGGCGCCCGCGCCCGGACCGCCGTGGAGGAAAACCACGGGGATGCCGTCCCGCGAGCCGCATTCCTCCCAGTACACGGCGTGGCCGCCGTCTCGTTCGAGAAACCCGTGGTTGGCGGGCGAAATTTCGGGAAATAGCCGATGACGCTGAATATGAAGATCCACTTCTCGATCCTTCGCTCCTCCGCCCCATTATATGGGCATATGGGCGGAAATGAACGAAGTGACGAGAGCATTTCCAGGATTGGGGGCGGTGGGAAGCGAAGCCGGGAAACCGGCCGTCTTACGCGCTCGTGAGCGCGGGATGGAAGGCGTCGGGGCTCCAGTTGCTGACGAGATCCAGGAAGTCGTCATTGGGAAGCGGGCGGCTGAAATAGTAGCCCTGCCCGAGATCGCAGCCGTGATGCTGCAGGAAAGCCATCTGCTCGACGGTCTCCACGCCTTCGGCGACGACTTGCAGCTTGAGGCTTTGGGCCATCGTGATGATCGCTTCGACCAGCTTCGCGGTTTCCGCGTCGGTGGTCAGATCCTGAATGAAGGACTTGTCGATCTTCAGCACGTCGACGGGGAAGCGGCGAAGATAGCTTAGCGATGAATAGCCGGTTCCAAAGTCGTCCAGGGAAAGGTTGATCCCCAGCATCTCCAACTCGCGGAGCGCGATGGTCACGTCGGGAAGATCCGCCATGAGCAGATTCTCGGTGATCTCCAGCTCCAGGGAGCGCGGCGGCATCTCGGCGTTCTTCAGCGCGCCAAGAACCGCCTTCACCAGATTGGCGCCGCGGAACTGCCGGCTCGAGACGTTGACGGAAACGGTCCTCGGCGCCTCCTCGTGTTTCTGCCAGTCCCGCGCCTGAAGGCAGGCCGTCTCGAGAACCCATTCGCCGATCGGCATGATCAGGCCGATGTCCTCGGCTAGGGGAATGAACTCGTCGGGCGGGATCTGCCCCAGCTCGGGATTGCTCCAGCGCAGGAGGGCTTCCGCACGAACAATCTGTCCCGACCGCAGATCGACCATCGGCTGGTAGTGCAGCGAGAACTCGCCGCGGTCCAGGGCATGGCGGATGCGGCCCTCGATATGGGCCCGGGCCATGGCCCTCTCGTTCAGTTCCGGTGTGAAGAAGCGAACGGTATTCCGTCCCAGTTCCTTGGCCCGGTACATGGCGGAGTCGGCGTTGCGCATCAGCTCGTCGGCATCGCCGCCATCGTCCGGCCAGATGGTGATGCCGATGCTGGGGGTCAGGAATACCTCCCATTCATCGACGGCCAGCGGTTCAGCGAAGGCCTCGAGGATCTTGTTTGCCGCCGGCTCCGCGTCGATGGCGGATTCGAGACCCGGCAGGATGACGGTGAACTCGTCCCCGCCCAGCCGGGCGACCGTGTCCTCCTCCCGCAGACAGCCCCGGATTCTCAGGCCCGCCTCGCGTAATGCCCGATCGCCGGCGGGATGCCCCAGGGTATCGTTGACCCTTTTGAAGCGGTCGAGATCGAGAAACATCAGGGCGACCTTGTGTCCGTGGCGGCGGGCGCGGGCCAGCGCCTGGGAGAGCCGGTCGAGCGCCAGGAACCGGTTGGGCAGCCCGGTGACCTCGTCGAAGTTCGCCTGCTGGATCAGGCGGCGCTCGTACTGCTTGCGAAGCGTGATGTCCTCCTTGACGGCGACGAAATGTGTGACCGTGCCGTCGGCGGCCTTGATCGGGGAGATGGAAGCATACTCCCAGAACAGCTCGCCGTTCTTTTTTCGGTTATGGAACTCGCCCCGCCATTCTTGCCCCGATTGGATGGTTTTCCAGAGCCCCTGATAGACATGCCGCGGCGTGTGGCCGGAATTGAGGATGCGCGGGTTCTGGCCGATCGCCTCCTCGGCGGTGTAGCCGGTAATCTCGAAGAATTTGGGATTGACGTACTCGATGCGGCCACTGGTGTCGGTGATGACCACGGAAGCCGGGCTCTGCTCCACCGCCTGGGACAGCTTGCGCAGGTTCTCGACCATCCGTTTCTGTTCGGTGATATCGATGACGGTCGACTGGACGGCGGGCTCGCCCTTCCATTGGACGACCCGAACCTGGGTCTCCAGCCAGATCGATTCGCCCGACTTTCGGAGACCCCGGAACTGGTATCGCGGTGGCGCCCCCATGCCTTTCAGTCGGGCCCGGGAGTAAGATCGAATGCGTTTGCGGTCGCGCTCGTGGTACAGCAGGTCGAGGGAGGGCAAGTGGAGGATTTCGGCTGGCGATTCATAGCCGAAGATGTCGGCATAAGCCTGATTGGCGAAGATCGGCAGCCCGTCATGGTCGATCACGATCCCGAGCACCGACCCCTCGACGAGTTTGCGGAAACGCTCCTCGCTTTCGCGAAGCTCCTCCTGGGCTTTTCGGCGCTTGGTGACGTTCGCGGCGACGCCGATGATTTCAGAGATCTCGCCGTTCTGCCTCCGGACGGGGGACAGGGTCGTGTCGAAGGTCAGGCCATTCAACTCCACCAGGGCCTGCACGTTGTCTCCGGCTATGGCCCGCCTGACGCCTTCCATAATCTCCGGAAGCTCCGCGTACACGTCAAAGATGGACTGGCCGAGCAGGCTCCCCGGTTCGAGACCCAACCCCTCCAGCCCCCTTCCCTCGGACAGCGTAAATCGCCCGTCCTTGTCCAGGGCGAACAGGACAACGGGCATGTTGGAGACCACCGTGCGTAGCCGCCGCTCGCTCTCGCGAAGGGCACGTTCGGCGCGCCGTCGCGTGGTGATGTCCTCGGCCGTTCCGCGTACCCCCTCGAAGTCTCCGGTCTTGCGGGAATAGACCGGCAGGCCGGAGACTAGAAGCTGGCGCGCCTCGCCGGCCCGGTCCGTCACCTCGAACGCGACGTCGCGGAAGGGCGAATGCCAGTCGACGTCGAAGGGCTTGCCGGATTCCGTCACGAATGCGCCGAAATCCGTCAATCTTTGGCCAACGAGCTCCAACGCGTGAAAGCCCAGCAACTCGAAGACGCGAAAGGACACATAGGTCAGGCGGAAATCGGAGTCGGTTTCCCAGACCCAGTCGGAAACAAGGCGGGTGATGTCGTGGAGGCGGCGGCGCAGATCGCCGATATCCGGTTCGCTGTCGGCCCTCTGATCCAGCTGATCTTCGGTCACGCCGTCCAGGGACCGATCGTATTTTTCGCCGTTATCCATCGGTTTGGTACCCGATTTCCAGTTCTCGGATCGCGGCGAGGTAGTCGACGTCCCGCTGCCACATGCGCAGCACCTTCTGGGCTGCCTCCCGGGTCATGTGATCGTAGAGAGCCAGGGCGCGGCGGAGGTCTCGGGCCGCCCTTTGATGGAGCTGCGGTCTTGCGCGTCGGGTCAGGGAGAAGATCGAGGAGAAGGTGACCTTGGGGAGGGCCGAGGCCTTGCAGGCGATGGCCAGGCCCTCACCGCCTCCATCAAAGACGATTTGCAGGGTTTTCGGCTGTGAGAGGCCGGTGAGCCTTTGGAACACGCTGAGAAAAAGCGTCACCTCTCCCTGTTCGAGAACCGAGAGCAGAAGTTCGGGGGAGACCTCGTCCGACTCGACCAGACGGTCGGCGAGCTCCTGGGACTTCGACAAGGCTTGGTCCTCGCCGTCTTCCCGACCCAGTTCTTCCATAACAGCCTGTTCCAGAAGGTCGTCGAGCGTCTGCTCGTCGAATTCGAAACGCTCCAGAATGGCTTGGCGAAGAGCGGCGGATACCCACATGAACATTCGCCGGGCGAGATCCTCGCCGAGTTCGCTACGCTGCAGGATGGGTTCGCGGAAGGTGTCCACGCGCCTTGATTGCTCGACCAGGCACTCCATCGTGGCCCGGGAGATGCAGGCGTCCTGATTGCGGAGCAGGGCGCAAATCACGCTTTCCTCGCCTGTCTCGAACAGAGCGTCAGCGACGGTTTCGCTCAGATCCTGCCGGATCGCGACAGCCAGTTGGTGCTCCAGGGTCCGGTTGCGGACGATGTCGATCAGATCCGCGTCGTGAAGCAGGCGGCTGCGGACGAGAATGGGATAGGCCACCTCGATCGCATCGTTAGCCAGCATGCGGACCAGCTCGGCCGGCGCGTCTTCGGTCGCCGCGACTTGGGTGCTGACCCGCTTGCGCAGGGACATTTCGACATCGCGGACGACCCGATGGAGAATATCGAACATAAGGGACCGCTCGCGGGCGGTCAGGTCGTTGCCCTCTTCGTCGAAGAGGTCGGATACGATCTGGGTAAGCGAGGAACGCCCCTCGACCGACTTCTGTCGGGCAAGGCGATACAGATCGTCGATCTCGACGGTGCTCAAATGGCGCATCTTCTGACCAGCAAATCCTGGTGGAGTATGGCCGACGAGTTGCTACCTCATCGTTAACGCCGAAAATGCGTCAATTTGGCTAAGAAATCTGATCTGGTTCATTGAAGCAGAGCAAATCCCGAGCGGATTGGTTTAATCCGCGACGACGTATTTGCTTAAAGTCCATATGTTGGAGCTTTTCACATGATCGGGATCAATCCTGAAAAGCTCTGGCTGGAAACATGCTCTAGCCGCCGCTGATCGCCGTCAGAACGAACACCTCCGTGCCGGGCTTCAGGCGGGTCTCCAGGCTCGCCCGCTCACCCTCGACGAAAACGTTGATATGCCGCCGAATACCCGGCCTCGAATCGCAAAGGCGGTCGCGCATCCCCGGCCAGCGGGAATCCAGGGCGTCGATGGCCTCGCCGACGGTCGAAGCGGACAGTTCCACCCGCTGGTCGGCGCCCGGGAACAGGTTCAGGAGCCCATCCGGAAGCCTGACCACGACCGGCGGCGCTACGGCTGAGGGGGTGTCTTTCCGCATCCTTCATACCTCGGGGCGCAACGCCGGCTAGAGCATGTCTTGGCTAACTAGATTCATGGTTCCCTGAGGGTGGGGGATGTGATTCTCTGTATTTACCTGGCAGATATAGAGGTTCAGACATGGG
>JANQJG010000249.1 GCA_028281785.1 Rhodospirillales bacterium | reverse complement strand
ATGCAGATGCTTCTCGACGAAAGCGAGGAGTTCGGTCCGTGCAAGGGGCTTGGGATCATTCCCGGGCGTGTCGAGGCCATCCCTGCGACATCGGGGGACGGGACACCGCACAAGGTGCCGCATATCGGCTGGGCGGATCTTCGGTTGCCGGAGGACGCGGTCAACGGGGATTGGTCGGGGACCGTGCTCAAGGGCTTGGAAGCGGGGGTGTCGACCTATTTCGTCCATTCCTTTACCGCCATGCCGGAAAGCCCCCGGCATCGCTTGGCCGATGCCGACTACAACGGCCGCCGGATCGCCGCCGCGATCCACCGCGACAATGTCTACGGAACCCAGTTTCATCCCGAGAAGAGCGGTCCCGCGGGCCTTCGGATCATGGACAACTTCCTGACCCTGGAGTGAGGTATGGAGACGCTGGCGCAGACCGACGCACGAATCGACGTCGCCAATCTCGCGATGGAGGATGTCCTGGAACCAGGCCCAAGGGGCGAGGCGGTTCGCGATTTGGTCCGCAAGGGTGTGGCCACGCATGCCATTCATCCGTCCCTGGGCGTGAAACTGGCGGAGATCTCGCTCGATCGGGGGCAGATCCCCTTGGCGCTTGAGTTCATGGCCATGGGACTGGCCAAGGAGACGGTCGAGTCAGAGGAGTGCCTCTCCCTCCTGCCGAAAGTCATCGAGGCCGCGGCCTGGCAGACGGGCCAGAAGCGTGGGAATGGAATCGCGGCGGGCGTCGAGGGCGTCTTCGCCGCGCTGGACCGTCTAGACTCCTCGGACCATTCGACGATCGCGGAGTGCCTCTTCCGGCTGTTCTGCGAAAAGGTCGAAACAGGAAGGGTGTTCCTGAGATGTTTCGACGAGGTTCCGAGCCTCAGGAAGAGCGAGAGCTTCATCCTGATGGTCATCGCCATCCGTCTGTTCGAGGGCGATCTGACGGCCGCCTGGGAGGAGGGGGCGAGGCTGATGGGCATCTCGACCATGCGGGCGAAGACCCTTCGGACGTTGGTTCAGCTGAGCCTCACAAAGGGCGAATACGCCCAGGCCGAGGAGCTGTGCCAGCGATCAATCGCGGCCGGTTTTCCGCACCGGCTCATTCTCTGCGACTTGGCGATGTCGCTTTTCGCGCAAGGCCGGCAGCGGGAGGGGCAAGACGCGTTGGCGCAATCGGTCCCGGCGCTCATGAATGACTCGTGGCGCGAGCGAAGGCGAGAAATCGAGGCTTGGCGCGGGCAGCTCGAAGACGCCATGAAGAACGGCACGGTTGATAACGGCGAGTATGAGTTCATCGGATCCGCCATCCGCTATACCCGCTCGGACCTGGTGGATTCGTTCTATCAGGATCACCGTGACGAATGCGTGGAACGGAATGCTTTCCGAACCATCAGCGGCTTCACCAACCACGAAATGTTCGGCCGTATCGAAGGGCTGCTGACCGCCGACCCGGAGATCACGAAGGTCATCAACTATGGGACGCTCTGCGGCATTCGCGAGTACGAAATCGCGGCACGCTATCCCCTTGTGACCTGGGCGGGATTCGACATTTCGGAGCTGGCGACAAAATGGAACCGAGAGTGTTTCGAACGGGAGAACGTCATCTTCGACTGCGATCTCGACCGTTTATTTGGCCGTCTTGCCCTCCGACCTGGCAAGACCCTCCTTGTCCATTGTCGCACCGCCGACGTCATGCTGCCCGAGGCGGTCAAAACAGTTTACCGAACCTGTCACGCCCGAGGCGTCGAACAAATCCTCGCCGCGGAGTATTTTTCGCGCTGTATCGATACCTTACGGTTCCCCGATTTCGAGGCCGACCCCGTCGACACCGTGCATTGGGACGGGATTCTCATGGTCCACAACTACGAGAAGATTTTTCCCGAAACCGGCTATCGAATTGTCGAGGACAGCTATCGTCCGGTCCCGATCCTCCTGAGTGCCAGCGGCGAGGGCCAATCGGATGCCCAGATGATCCGCTTCGTGCTGGCCAAGCAGGTCGCTTAAATACGTTCCGCGATCGCCCTCTCGAGGAAGGCGGCGAGCCCGTCGACGGCGCCGGCGTCCTCGAAGACCGCCGGCCCGGCTGCCAGAATCCGCGCCCTGACGTCTTCCCGCCAATCCCGGTCGGTTGCCGTGCGGACGGCCAGATCGACGTAATGCTCCACGTTTTCGGCGATTAGATCGGTCACCCCCATCTGGCGATAGAAGCCGGCCGTCAGCCGTCCCCTCAGCATGTTGGTGGGTAGGGTCACGACGGGACCGCCGACGCCGAATGCTTCGAGGCTGGTGTTGCCGCCGCAGAAGGGAAACGTGTCGAGCAGCACGTCCGCGGTTGCGCACAGGCCCAGGAACTCCGAGAATTCGAGCGTCCGAAGGAAGACGAAGCGGTCTCCGAGTTCACCGAAGGCCGCCTGGAATCGCTGTCGAAGTTGCGCTGCCATGTATTCCAGGTTGCCTTCGATGAAAACGAGGACGGCCTCGGGGTCGCGTTCGAGAATGCCACCGATAACGGCATCGAAATCCGGATGGATCTTGAATAGCGTCTGGGTGCAGACGTAGAGCCGCCGGCCGGTCGGCAACTCCAGCGCCTCGCGGTCCGGGAGTTCGCCCTCGGGCATCTCCGGCCGCCGATAGAAAACGGGAATCCGGGGAAGGCGTTCCAGGCGTTCGCTGTATTGCGCATCTCCGTCCGGTGGATCCAGATCCACGCCGGACAGAAAGTAGTCCAGGTTGGCCACGCCGCTGGTCGTCGGGTGGCCCCAGGTTACGCATTGCACCGGCGCCAGCCGCGAAAACGACAGGAAATAGCTCAGCGGCTCCATCCCGATGTCGAGATAGACGAGCGCGTCAAGCGCCTCATGGGCGATGCGTTCCCGGGCGGTCTGCAGTCCGTCCGGCAATCGGATCACATGTTCGACCGCGCCGCCGAACTCGTCTTCGGCTGTGCCAGGACGGAAGACGAAAATCTCGAACCGTTCCCGGGGCAGGCGCTCGATGAGGCCGGCATAGAGCTTGCCGATGGTATGGGAGGGGCGCAGATAACGCGACATGAAGCCGACGCGGAGCCGATCTCCCGACCTTTCCTGCAAGGGCTCGGCGCAGTGTGGGGCGGTCCATTCCAGCATCGGACAGGCGCGACGATAGAATGCCGCGAGATCCTCCAGGGCAGGGCGGTCGTCGATCCCTTGATAGGCCAGGAAGAAGTGCGTGGCATGGACCTGGCCGTAGGGGTCGGCGAGGCGAATCTCGCCGTCCCGCAATGCCGCGAGGCGTTCCGCGACCCGCGTCCGCGCCTCGCACAGCTCCTCGGCCGAATTGGCGATGATCGGCACCATTAACGCCTGGCGAACGGCAATGCCCGGATCCTCGTTGATCGCGAGGGCGCGTTCGTACACGTTCGCGGCGTCTTGCTGGCGGCCCTGCTGTTGAAGCGCGTCACCGAGATTCTTGTACGCGTCAATGAAATCGGGCCTGAGTTCGATCGCGTAACGGGCGGCCATGATGGCCGGGTCCAAGTTCCGGCGCTCCGCCATTATCACAGCCAGATTGTTGTAGGCCTCGGCATAGGTGGGGTTGAGCTCGATCGCCTTCTGATAGCAGGCTGTCGCCTGATCGAGCCGGCCCATGTCCTTGAGGATGTTGCCAAGGCTGTTGTGCGCCTCCGGAACGCTTGCATTCAACTCGATGGCCCGAAGACAAGCCAACGCCGCGGGCTCCAGAAGGCCCGTCTGGTAAAGGGCGATACCCAGATTGTTATGCGCCCCTGCATGGGCGGGCTGCGCTTGGATGGCATGCTGATAGGCCTCGATGGCTTCGCTCAGCCGTCCCAGTGAGGCAAGGGCGATCCCGAGGTTGTTGTAGGGCTCCGCGAGACCGGGTTCGAGCTCGATCGCGCGTCGATAGGACTCGATGGCGAGGTCGACATGGCCAAGGGCGAACTGGGCATTGCCGAGATTGTAGTGGGCATCCACATGATCAGGGCGACGTGCGACGAGAGGCGCCAGCAACTTGGCGGCCTCCGCATGGTCGCCCAATTCCGCCGCCATCGTCCCGGCCAGATGCAAAAGGTCGTCGTCTTCCCCTTGGGCCTTCAGGAGCTGTCGGCAGAGGCGAAGGGCCTCCCGTAACCGTCCCTCTTCGTAAAGCCCGACGGCTCGTTCGAGGGCCTCCGGAATGGTCACGCCCGTGGTGGCCTCGCCCTTGCGGCCGCCCCGGGCCTGACGACGTCTGTCCCTTCTGTTCATCGGGCCCTCCTGGCTCTTCTCAATCCAAAGTGGCGGCCGGCACGCCCGCGACGCGTTCCCCTGTAGCCACATTCTTCAGAACGACGGCGCCGGCCGCGACAACGGCGGACTCGCCGACCGTCACGCCCGGCGCCAAAACCGCGCCGGCCCCGATCAGCGCCGAGTTTCCGACGATGGCGCCGCCGGACAGGATGGCGCCCGGACCGATATGGGCGTGGTCGCCAACCCGGCAGTCGTGCTCGACAATCGATCGCGTATTAAGAATGACGTTCTCGCCGATTCGAGCGTCGGCGTTGACAGTGGCGCCGGCGAGAGCGACCGAGCCGCCGCCGATCGCGCTCCGGGACGAGAGGAGCGCGGCGGGGTGCGTGACGCGTTGCGGGATCAAGCCGGCCGCCAGACCCCTCTCGAATGTCTGGCGTCGACGAAGATTGCCGCGCGCGCCGCCGACGCCGCAAACGAAATGGGTGAAACCCCGGGACGCGGTCTCGGCCAGAAGCTCGTCCCCGCCGAGCACCGCGACGCCGAACAATTCGGTGCCATGGAGCTCGGTGCGCTCGTCGAGAATGGCAACGCGCCCGTCGGCTTCGGATGCCAACAGGGCGTCGATAACAACTTTTCCGTGTCCGCCTCCCCCGAGGACAACGAGATAGAGGGCGGCGGGTGGGGCTTGGGTCGAAATGGGCATGGATCGCACGCTTCAGCCTGCGACGAGCGGGCAGGCTACGAAACTGGGCGCGGCATCGCAACCTTTGCCTGTTGGTGCAAAAAGAAACCGGCGGCCTCTCGGGACGCCGGCTCGCGGAAGCAAACGGGTGGGTGGGCGCGCGACCGCGCCCCGCCCTTGCGGTTTCAGGCGGCGCGCGCCTGACTCTCCAGAAGGCCTTCCGAGATTTGCAGATTGATGTTGATCAGCGTGTCGATCACCTCGGCCGGCATGTCGACGCCCTGGGACATCGTGGTCTGAGTCACGAATTGGCTCAGCTTGACCAGATTGTTCCTGGTGTCCTCCGGCAACAAGTTGTCATCCCGCGCGGCGAGGGTTCGGATCGCGACCCAAACCTCCATGTTGTTGTCCAGCGCAGCAGCAAGCTTGGCGTGATTCTCACGCGACTGATCCAGCATGACCGCGGCTTTCGAAAGGCCGAACGCGCTCGCCTCGGTCGAGGTCAAAACCTCTCGATTGGCATAGAGCTGCGCTTGATGCATCGATGATCTCCTTATCCTTGGCCTCACGGGCGTCCGTATTCTTTCTCGGCGGCCCGAAAAGGTTTCCGCAAGCATCCTCAGGGGATCGCCTGAGCTTGATCATGTCCCTAAACGTTTTCGATTTGGTTAATCCCTGTAAGGGGTTATGCGGGACCCGCGAACGTCAGAGATAGTTGCTCAGGCTCAACTGCCGAATGCGGGACATGGCCTGGTAGGAGGCTTCAAGAGCTTGGGCATCGTCGAGCATTCGGGTGATCGCTTCGAGCTTGTCCACATCCTCGGTATCGCTTATGCGTTGTTCGTAGAACGAGATCAGCGTCTTCTGGTGCTGATTGGTCTCGTCGATGAGCACGCGCTGATACCCGACATCGCGTTCGATCTGCCGGATATTGCTGGACTGCTCGACGCCGAAAGGCGGGTTGCCCGGATCGGTGATATCGAGGGCATAGTTGACCAGGTACATGGCCTGCTCGATGCGTTCGGGATGGTTCTCCAGCCCACCGGCCGTCCCGTAGCTCCCCTGGGCGATGATCGACATCGCCCGCAGGGTTTTTTCGAAGGCCGGATCGATAGCGTTCAAATCCAAACCGAAGTCCCTGTTCGGGGAAACGCGGTGCGTCTGAGTGGCGGTATCCCCGTTGTAGTAAGTGCCCACCGACAAGGTGGCCGCCGGGGCCGCTTCGGCCGACGCGAAGCTGTTGTTTACATTGATGGTGCTCGCGCCGACCGTGAAACTGCCCGAAATCTCGATGGTCGTGCCATCGTTCGAAACCACGGTGTAGTTGGTGTTGTTGCCGGCGGTCGGGGCTCCGTCGAGGGTGATCGTCGCGCCCACCGGTATCGAGGCCAGCGAGCCCGCCGTGCCTGCGGTCAGCGTCGGTGGCGCGCCATTGGCGAGGGTGAGTCCGCCGGTGGCCGTCGAATCCAGGGAAAGCTTGGTTTCGACATGGGCATCCCGTGTCGGCGGATAGATGACGCCGTCGCCGTCGTACTTCGCCTGGAAATCGGCAAGCGAGGTCAGGTCGAGATCGACCGGTCTGTCGGTGACGCGGCCGCCCGCGAAGATGTAGCGGCCGTCGACTTCCGAATTCAGGTAGTCGCTGATGTTGCGCAAGCCTCGAAAGGCCGCCTCCTGAACGTCGCCTACCCGCTGCTCGTCGTCTCGGGTACCGCTTTCGTACTCGATCAACAGATCGCGGAAGTCGGTCAGCTCTTTCTTGATCGCCTCCATGACCGATTCCGTGGTCTTGAGCTGCAGATCCATGAGCTCGTTGCCCGTGACATGCCGGTCGAGCACATCCCGCGTGTTCTCGTAGTTGACGAGCCGCTGGGCCTGGCCGGCGAGTCCCTGATAATCCTGCGATACCTTTTCGGTCGAAACCTGGATCTCCAGTTCGTGCAGGCGTTTCTGCGTTTGCAGGATATAGCTGGTCAGGGCGTTGTTGGCGGCGTAGTCGGCGATTCGTGTCATGACGGTTTTTCCTAGATGACCTGCTCAAGGGCGTCGAACATGCCCTGAATGACCGTGATCACCCTGGCGGCGGCGGAGTAGGCCTGCTCGAAACGGATCAGGTCCGACATTTCCTCGTCGAGATTGACGCCGCGCATGTTGTCCGACTTGTTCTTAAGCGAATTGGTGAGCGATTCCTGCCATTCCGTCTGGGTCGCGTTGGTGTCGGCGAGGCTGGCGTTGCGTGACAGGATCGAAGCGCCGTATTGGCTGAAAGTCGAATGAACGGCCCCGAGCCCGCCGGCCGCGTCGAACGCGATGCCCGAGTTGAACTGTTCCGCGAGCGCCTGGATCGCCGTGTCGTCACCGATGCTGGAGAAGTACTCGCCGGCCGCGCCCAGATCCGGATCCCATTGAACCGTGCCCCGCGATACGTTCGCCGGCGATTGCATGAGGTCCTCGCGCACGGTCATCTGGCTGGCCGCCCGGACATTGGCGTTGTGCATTCCAACGGTGCTCAGCAGTGGGCCGCCGGCACTTTCCGACATCTCGAAATCCATGCCGAGATCGTGGGAAACGCGGAGCCGCTGGCCGTCACCGTCCGGGACCACCGATGCCGTCAAGTTGGGGACGTTGGTCGTGATCGCATGGGCGATCTCCTGCAGGGTCGAGCCCGCGGGAATGACCAGGGTGACGTCGCCCCCCCCGCCGGGATCGAGCGGCAGTGAAGAGGTGCCGTCGACGAAGCGGAGTGTCGTGGCAGAGGCCGTAAAGCCCGCGGGCATGATGTCTGATTCGTGAATGCCGCGGTTGAGGTTGTCGACGAAGAAGTCGTTGAGGCCGAAGAAGTGGGAGAAGCCGTTGACCGTTTCGTCGATGGTGCCGTCGCCGTCGGCATCGAAGCCGATCTCCGCATCGGCATGGGTGCTGCCGGGGCCGCTTCCTTCCTGGTCGCGAAAAGCGAGGTGTGTTCCGGACGTGTTCAATTCGATCGAGAAGCGGCCGTCGCTGGTGAGGCCGACCGCCGCGCCGGCCGCGCCGTTGGCCTGGAGCCAGTCCTCCATGGTGTCGGCCACTTCGCTGACGGACCATGGGCCATGCGAGGGCTGCGCTCCGCTGCCATAGGCCGGGTCGGTCATGATCGCGTTGAGTGTCGTCGTCGCCGTCTGATTGCCATCGTCGTCGAACAGAACCAGGGCCACGTCATCGGCGCTGTTGGTCGGATCGAGCGTGATCGTCTGGTTCACCGCATTGGCGGGATCGGTGGTATCGAGAAATCGTCGCGTGCCGGTCATCGACTGCATGCCGGGGAACGGCATGCCGCGGTTGTGAATCTGGTTGAAGGTATCGCGCAGAGTCGCCGCCAGCTCGTCGATCTGGCTCTGGAGATCCGTGAGCACGCGATCGCGCTGATCGATCAGACCCTTCAGCTCGCCCCCCCGGATTTCGTTGGTGATGTCGTTTCCCGGGATCGGAGGGCCCAGATAGATGCCCCCGAAATCGCCTTCGGCATGGGTCGCGGTTGCGTTCGCGGAGCTGGCGGCGTTGTGGGTCATCGTGGTGCCCACATTGTCGACCAGGGTGCGCCCGCCCGAGGTGAACACGACGAGGTCGCCGTCTCCACGGTAGAAGTACCGGATGTCGATCAGCTGCGCCAAGCGGTCGACCGCCTGGTCGCGCTGGTCGCGGAGGTCGGAAACATCCGCCGACACGGTATTGTTGCGGATGATCTTGTCGTTCAGGTCGGCGATCTTCGTCGTCAGGACGTTGATCTCTTCCACGGCCTCGGTGATGGAACCGTCCGTCTGCAGCCGCAGTTCCTGCAAGGTGGCGCTCATGGACTGAAGCTTGAGCGTCGTCTCGTTACCCTGGCGGACCAGTTCGCTTTGCTCCAGGGTCTTGTCCGGAGCGGCCGCGAGGGCCTCGATCGCGGTCGTCAAGTCGCTGAGGATATGGCTGATGGAGTTGTTGTCGGCCGGCTTGCCGAAGCTTTCCTGGATGCGTTCATAGTAGCTTTTTTGCGACGTGAGGGCATGTTTGGCGCTGAGCTCGAGACGGAGGCTCTTGAGCAGCCCCTCGTCGACCACCCGGGTGATCTCGGCGAGCTGAACGCCGGAGCCGGAACCCGCCAACACGCGCTGCTCAAGGTTGACGATCTTGCGTGAGTAGCCCGGCGTATTGACGTTCGCGACGTTGTTGGCGATGGCGTTGAGGGCCTGCTGATTGGTCAGCAGGCCGCTTTGGGCGGTTCGCAGGGCGAGGGTGATGCTGGCGGACATCTTGGGCCTCCTGGCCGCGCTAGGGCCTGTTGATATTCACCGCATCGATCTGGTTCGAGACCAAAATCGTCGCGGACAAGGAGAGAAGCGCAAGGAAGTGTGGACCACTTTCGAGCATTCTCGACGCGGTCCGCGGCGATTTTGGCCGAACCCCGGAGGGGCTGGGCGAAAACCCGCCATTTCCGCGTCGCTCGTCCTCGAATATGCCCGGCATGTCCTTCGTCCTCGCTCTTGGAACTGACGGGTTTTCGACACCAGCCAGATCGACGTGCTAGCTGTCCACAGGCCCTAACGGCGGGTGCGCCGGTACAGCACGTCGAAGAACACGGCCGCGACCAGCACCACGCCGATGATCATACGCTGCATGGCGCTGGGCACGCCGAGCAGCACCATGCCGTTTTCCAGGCTTTGCATAAGTACCGCGCCCAGAATGGCGCCGGGCACGGTGCCGATGCCTCCCGACAGCGACGTCCCGCCGATGACGGCGGCGGCAATCACGCTGAGCTCAGCCAGCAGGCCCATGGAATTGGCGCCGGCGTTCAAGCGCGCCGTGGTGATCACGGCCGCGATAGCGGCCAGAACCCCCATCAGGCCGAAAATCATCATCGTGTATTTCTTGACGTCGATGCCGGCCAATTCAGCAGCCTCGGGATTGCCTCCCATGGCGAACACGTAGCGCCCGAATTTCGTCGCCGTGGAGAGGAAGGTCATGCCCAGCACGACGATGATCAGGATCAGAACCGGGACCGGAATGCCACGCGGGATTTCGGTGCGCGGTTTGTTATAGGCATTCATCACCATCACGAAGCCGGCAATGACCGCGATCCAGACGACCATCAGCAGAATCTCCGCCCATATGGGCCGGGTTTCGAACCCGTACTGCTGACGCTTGCGTCGGGCCCGCAAGCTGACGAAGACAACGACGGCCATGGCGATCAGCCCCACCACCCAGCTCCAGAACTCTCCGATCGACCCGCTGATGCCGCCGCCCAGCAGCTGATAGGTGGAGTCCATGGGTGCAACCGTGCGGCCCTCGGTGATCATCCAGGCACCGCCACGCCAGATCATCAGCCCGGCGAGCGTGACGACGAACGCCGGGACGCCGCCATAGGCGACAATGGCACCTTGGATCAGGCCGATACCACCGCCGATAATCACGCCGGCAATGATGGACACCGGCCAGTTCCAGCCGGTCTCGATCGGCAGGATCTCGACCTGGATCCAGGCGATCATCATGCCCGTGAAACCCAGCAGCGACCCCACCGACAGATCGATATGCCGGGCCACGATGATCAGGACCATGCCCGTGGCCATGATCGCGACCACCGTGCTCTGGACCGCGAGGTTGTAGAGATTGCGCGGCGTCAGAAACAGCATGTCCGTGGCGAAATGGAACACGATCCAGATCAGCAACAGGGCCCCGACCATGGCGGCCATGCGCATGTCGATGCCGATGATCCGGGCCGCTCTCTCCACAGCCCCTTCCTGCGGCGCCTTCGGTGCTACGCTATCACTCATCGTCACCCCCATCCGTGACGGACCTTTGCGGCCCTTTTCCCCCGAGATGGAACACCCTTGAGATCAAATCATCAAGACTATTCCATTAAAAAGGAGGCCGGCGGCAGCCGATACTCGGACCGATCGTCCGCGCGCCGCCGCCGGCTAAACGTCAGACTCGACTATTTGCAGGCCGCCGGGACATTCTTGGTCACGCCCTGGCAGGCGACCTCCTTGCTCACCCAACCCGCGTCGATCACGACGTTAAGGTTGTCGTGGCGGATCGGCACCGGGGTCAGCAGCACGGCGTTCATCGGCACCTTCTTCGGCCCATCCTCGAACAGCACGCGATTGTCGATCTTGTCCATCGCCGTGCCCTTGGCGAGATCGATGGCGATCGAGGCGGCCGCCTTGCCGAGCTCACGCGCGTCCTTCCAAACCGAAACGGTCTGCAGGCCCTTGGCGACACGGTTCAAGGCAGCGTAGTCGCCGTCCTGACCAGACACCGGGATGCCTTCGAGGCCAACCGCCGACAAAGCGGCGACGACCCCACCCGCGGTGCCGTCGTTGGACGCCACGACCGCGTCCACCTTGTTGTCGTTGGCCGTCAGGATCTGCTCCATGTTCTTCTGTGCCTCTTCGGGCTTCCAGCCGTCCGTGTACTGCTCGCCGACGATCTTGATATCGCCCTTGTCGATGGCCGCCTTCAGGACCTCGAGTTGGCCGCCGTGCAGGAAGTCGGCGTTGGGGTCCGCGTCGTAGCCCTTGATGAAGACGTAGTTGCCCTTTGGCTGCACCTTGAAGACCTCTCGCGCCTGGATGCGGCCGACCTCCACATTGTCGAAGGTCAGGTAGAACACACGCTTGTCTTCAATCAGTCGATCATAGCCGACGACGGGGATACCCTCGGCCACCGCCTTCTCGATACCCGGAAGCACGGCCGCCGAGTCCCACGCCAACACGATCAGGGCGTCGGCGCCGCGGGTGATCAGGCTCTCGATATCGGCGATCTGCTTCTCGTTGGAGGACTGGGCGTCGGCGCTGATGTATTTGGCGCCGGCCGCCTCGATGACCCCCTTCATCGCCGCTTCATCGGTTTTCCAGCGCTCTTCCTGGAAGTTCGCCCAGGAGACGCCGATGGTGAGCTCTTGGGCCGCGACCGTCGCCGAGGCGGCGACCGTCATGAATGCGGCCATGGCTGCGATTGTGAGTGTTTTAGACAAACGTATCATTGCATCTCTCCTTCCCGTGAAGGGCTCTGTTTGCTCGGCTCTCGTTCCCTCTTCTTGCTTTTGGCGGAAAGTTCCGCGGTTGCTGGCTGAGGCTTCCACGATGATCGACGCATCTTCTGATCGCGCGAAGCCTGGTGAAAACGCTCCCTTTCTTCTATTCCCTTGCGACCATGACGCGATCGGGCCGCAACAGAAACGGTGGCAAGTAGGCCGGAATGCTGGAAAACGGCAGCACTTCCGGCTTCAGATGGATACCCAGCGTGTCGGCCATGAATTCGCGCCGCGCCTCGATTCGGCCCCACGCGTCCGGGTATTTCGCCGCAAATGATTCCCGCAAGCCGTCGTCGGCAAGGGCGATCCCGTCTTCGATATTGGTCGTGAAATAGGATGAGCCGGTGGCCGGGATGATGTCCACCTGAAGCGCCATACCGGACCGCAGGGGGATGTCGGAATCGGCGAATATCGGCGAATGCACCCATTCGTCGAGATGGATCAGGTGGCCGGGACTGAGGCTGACGCCGAAAAACGGGTCGCCGAGATGCCGCTCCACGACATCGAAGAGCTCCCCGCCCGTCACCCCAAGGCCGATGGTCCGGTACCAGTCGACGACGGCACGGAAATAGGGCGCGACGAGCCGCTCGACATAGTCCCGGATCTCTTCGGAGAGTTCGGTCTCGTTTTCGACGACGAATCCGGCGCGACAGTTGAGCGCTCCCCAAACCCCGTAGGCCGTCGTGAATGGATCGCCTCGCTCGATGCGCCGCGTGCCCGGCGAACCCAGACCGAGAGAGGCCCGCGGTCCGGCCGAGAGCATCAGATGGCAGGACCAGGGCAAGCCATTGAGACCCATGAGCTGCACGGCCTCGAACTCGGTCTGGCCGGGCCGCAGATTGAAGAGCAGGTTTCGGATTGCCGTCGAGGTATGGCAGGCGGCGAATTCGAACGCCGCCAGCTGGTCGACATCGTTCTCCGTCCGAAGCCCGTCTCGGGGACTGGTGAGGATGTCGGTGGCGTTAATAACGCTGGCGTAATTGCCGGTCAGGCTCCGCACCACCTCGACGATGTAGCTGGGCGCGTCGATCCACCTCTCGGGGGCATCGACGCCCGGTTCCCCATAGGTTTTCCATCCGACGATCCCGACGCGGTTTCCGCGACCGACGCCCGCCTCGGTCAAAACGTCCTTGAGCGGCAGACTTTCCGACCGGCTTTGCCCCATCAGGCTGAAGGGCTGATAAAGGGCCTTGCGGTACGAGACGCGGGCAACATCGGCGTACCCCCAGCACTCGTTGCCGACGATCAAGGTCGGGATGCCTTGCTCAGGGACAACTAATAGCGCTTCCTCGAACCGAGGCTCGAAGCCGGTCAGATAGGCGAGATTGGCGCTGTGCTCGCGATCGCCGTAAATCAGCAACGCATTCAGCCCGGCTTCGGCGGCGCGGCGGCGAGCCGCTTCCAGCCGGGACTCGTAGGTCGCGGCCGGTATCTCGGGCTGTACCTCCGGCAAGCCGAAGTCCGGCAGCTTCACGTCCCTGAGCGCCACCTCGGTCACGAGCCGTCCTCCCCTTCGGGTGGCAACCAAGGCTCCGCCTGGCTTTGCCCGCGCGTGATCCGCGCGAACTGATTGGTGTAGAGGCGGATCCAGTCGCTCCACTCGCCATCCGGCCACTGAACCCGCACCCGCGCCCGCTCGGCGGTTCCGACGCCGAAATGAATCCAGTCGGCCGTGCCGCCGGCATGCCCCCCACCCACCGTGACCTCACGGCTGAGCGTGCGGGCACCGATCCTGACCTCGATCCAGGCGCCCACCGCGTTCCGGTTGCCCCCCTCCTGGCGGAGTTTGAGCTGGAGCCAGTTGCCCATGGGGACAGTTTGGTCAGCGGTTCCAGCACCCAAGTTCCGCCAGACCTCCGCCTCTACCTTGCGGTTCACGACCACGAGATCCGGCAGGCCGTCGAGATTGAGATCGGCGAGGGTGGCCCCCCGGGATCGGGCGAAGGTCGCTATTCCTGCCGCCTCGCCCACGTTCTCGAACCGCCCGTCTGGGTGCCCGAGCAGAAGGTTGTTGGGGTCGCGGCTGGCGAAGTCCTTCATCGCCTCCACATTGCCCTTGGCAATGAAGAGATCCATGTAGCTGTCGTTGTTGACGTCGCGGAATTCGGCATGCCAGCCGGTCGATGGCAGGATGTCACCCCCGGTGTAGGGACGGTGGGCGGTCATGCCACGCTTGCCGGCCTGATCGCCGAAGACGGGCCGCTTGGCGCCCTCGGTCAGGACGCGCAGCTTGTTGTCCCCCATGCTGGTCAGGAAATAGTCCGGATATCCGTCCTCGTTCACATCGTGGCTGGCGATGCCCATCCCCCAGATGTTGAGCCTACGCCAGCCGTCGCGACGGCTATAGAGGCGGGGGGCCGCCTCCGAGGACAAACGCCAAAGCTGTTCCTGGCCGCCCCGATAGTACTGGCGGTCATTGGTCAAACGCAGATCACGTTCGCCCGAACGGTCCCAGTCGCTGAACAGGGCCGAAAGGGCGCAGTGTCCTGGGTTGAGCGCGGCCGGTTCGGCAAAGCCGCCGCCCTCGGGCTTCGGCGGAAAAACGAAGTTGTCGTGGCAGGTTCCGAAGGGCGACCCCGGAGCCCCCCGGTCGACATAGTTTCCAAAGGCGAGGGTGGGCCAATCCCGGCCCTCATCCCAGCGCGCGGCGAAGGCGGTCGTCCAGGCATCGCCGCCATCGAAGCCCCATGCCTCGTTCGCGCGCTCGAACCGACAGTTTCCCTTACCCTTGAGGAGCACGTTCTCGCCCACACGCAGCACAGCCAGGTCGAGGATGCCATCCCCGTCGATATCGACGGGGTAGGCGCCCGTGACGTCAGGCAGAGCTACGGCGGCGTCATCGAGCGCCTCGAAACGAAGAACCCCGCCAGCCGCGCTGACATTGCGATAAAGCGCGGAGGGATTGGTACCGCCCGCCAGATGAAGGTCCTGGCGCCCATCACCGTCACAGTCGAACGCGGCCACGCCGCCACCCACAAAGAACTCCCAGCCGCCGTCATACACATGCGATAAGCCCGAGCCCGCGCGGTCATCAGCGTAGCGTGGCGGCTCAATGCCCCAGGCAGGCAGGGCCAAACATGTCGCCAGCAGGATCGCCCAAGCCTTCATCGCGGCGTCTCCAGCCCAATGCGGAGGCTCAGGAGGAACTCGATGATCTTACGTTGACCCTCCTCGGCAAGGTCCTCGAATGCACGGCGGGACTCGGCGGCGTCGCCGCCATGGTGCCGGATCGCCTCGTGCAGCGTGGTGACATCGCCCCGATGGCCGTAGGGGGCCGTGCTGCCGACCCCCCAAAGGCGCGCCGTCAGAAAGACATCGCGATTGACGAAGCGTTGGCTCAGGAGCTCGTTGGCGAAATGGGGCCGCTCCCCGTCCGCGATCACATGCCGTTTGAAGTCGGAGTAGACCGGCACCATCAGGCGACCGGCATCATCGGTCTCGACACCACTCGCGGCGGCCAGTTCGGCGAGATCAACCTGGACAGCCCGATCGACCTCGCCGGGTCGCAGATTTCCGGCGGGATTGAACGGATTGGGCTCGCTGAAAACGCCCGAGTCCAGGGGCAATCGGGGCACGTGGCAAGAGGCGCATCCGATCGCCTCGAACAGGTTTTCGCCTGCAGCCACGGCGGCGCGGCGCCCCGCGCCGCGCGGCAAGACCTGCCGCGGCGGCGGCAAGGTAGCCTGGAACATGACCAGCGCGGTCAGATCGCCCGGCCCCACCTCGTCCGCCACGCCGTCGCGATCGAAATCCTCGGTCCCGGTGTAGCGCGCGCCGAAGCGCTCGACCGCCTGCATGCCGTGATGGGCGTTCAGCGCATTGACCGTGAACTGACGAAGCGAGGTGAAGACCCCCTTCTGACTGAAGGGCCGGATGATCAGATCCTGATCCACCCCGTCCAGCGCCGAGACGTCGACGAACCCATCCGGATGCACCGTGAGCGCGCCGAAACTGACCCCCTTGCTGGTTAGCTCGACGCGAACTGCTTCTCCCTCCCGCCGCGCTTTCGCCGCCGCCGCCCGGCGCTGGGCACGAAGGTCGCGGGTCATCTCGCGGGCAAGCAGCTCGACAAGGCCGCTCCCATGGAGGGCGGGCGTACCGCGCTCGTTGGAGAACTGTGGGTCGACCGTGTCGAAATCAGCGTCGCTGAACCCTTCGGAGACGAACGCGTTGGCGACGAAGTCACCGGCCCCGCCGATCTCGGGATCGTTATGGCAGCCGCGGCAGGCGTTGGAATCCGGTCCCGCCGTGCGAAAAAAGAGAGGCAGCACGTCGGGCTCCGCCGGCGTCGGGATGATCGCGCCGGTGGCCGCCGGGCGACCCGCGCCCTCGGCTCGGGTGAATTTGGCCTCAAACCAAAGGCGGCCGACGCGGATCAGCTTTTCGACGGAGACGTCGCCGGCATCGATGGCGGCCTGGTCCAGACGCTCGGGAATCGCGCGCTCGTCGCCGACCGGCGCCGCCATCGCGCCGACGGCCACCAAGCCGCCGGCAACCAGGCCCGCTAGCCACGCCCTCAACCGTTGCCAAGGATCCGTCATGGACCTCCCCAACAAGCCTGCCCGAAACGACTCACAGGTATCGCGACACGAGGTTCTCCAAAGCCTCCTGGCGGCCGGACCGCGGCTGCGGCTCGATGCCATTCGTTAGTACGTGATCGGAGATGTCGTCCAGGGAGGATCGGCCCGCCAGGATGCGCTTTCCCAAATCCTCGTCCCAGCCCGCGTAACGCTCCTTGACCGCGGCGCCGAGCTCGCCGCCTTCGATCATCCGCGCGGCGATCAGAAGCGCCCGGGCGCAGGTGTCCATGCCGCCGATATGCGCATGGAACAGATCCTCGGCATCGACCGATTGGCGGCGAACCTTGGCGTCGAAATTGAGACCCCCGGTCGAAAGCCCGCCCATCTTCAGGATTTCGTAGAGGGCCAGGGCCACCTCCTGCGGATCATTGGGGAACTGGTCCGTATCCCAACCGCAGAGGAGGTCGCCACGGTTGATATCGACGCTTCCGAGGAGCCCGTTGGCGGCCGCATAGGCCAGCTCGTGCTCGAAGCTGTGGCCGGCAAGGGTGGCGTGGTTGACCTCGATGTTCAGCTTGATCTCATCCGCCAGCCTGTATTTCAGCAGAAAGGCATGCACCGCCGCAGCGTCGTAGTCGTATTGATGTTTGGTCGGTTCCTGCGGCTTCGGCTCGATCAGAATGGTGCCGGCAAAGCCTATCTTGTGCTTGTGCTCGACGACCAGGTTCATGAAACGGCCCAGCTGATCCGCCTCCCGTTTCAAATCGGTGTTGAGCAGCGTGTCATAACCTTCCCGACCGCCCCAGAGGACATAATTGACGCCGCCCATGCGATGCGTCGCTTCGAGTACGGCCCTGACCTGCGCCGCGGCATAGGCGAACACCTCCGGGTCGGGATTGGTGGCCGCGCCCGCCATGTATCGGCGGTGGCTGAACAGGTTGGCGGTTCCCCAGAGCAGCCGGACGCCGGTCCGCTCCATCGCCGCCAAGGCCCTTTCGACCATGGCGTCGAGAAAGGCGTTACTTTCCTTTAGGTTGGCGCCCTCGGGCGCGAGATCGCGGTCGTGGAAGCAAAAGAACGGCACGCCGAGCTTCTCGAAGAATTCAAACGCGGCATTGAGCTTGATTTCCGCCAACGCCAGCGGATCGCCGGACTCCGTCCACGGCCGCAGGATGGTCTGGCCCCCGAAAGGATCGATGCCCGTCGCGCAGAAGGTATGCCAGTAGCAGACGGCGAAGCGCAGATGGTCCTCCATCCGTTTGCCAAACACCTTTTGGTTCTTGTCGTACCAGCGAAAGGCGAGCGGATTGGCGCTGTCCGGCCCTTCATGCGCAATGCGTTCGATGGTCTTGAAATAGGGCTCCATTGCCCGCTCCCTCAGTTGTCAAAAGCCCAAGCGGTACCCGCTCCCGGAATCGACGGCGTGTCTTCCGGGGCGATGACGCAAGATTAGCTCGTCGGGACTTCCTGGAACTCCGCTTGCGAAGACAGACCGCCCACCGACGGGATCGCGTCCCGACCCCCGGCCGAACCATGCTGTCCTATCGGATGTTCCAGGCCTGCTTTCGCGATGCATCTCCTTTTGAGCCTCCCTGTCGCCGCGCTCTCGCTGTTTATTCGTTATGCGGCGTGATGATGTGTCGGTCTGGCCTACCAACGCTGATGGACGTGGGGCTTGATGCACTCCTCGTAAAGGTCGCCAATGGCGGTCATCGTCAGCTCGTCAAGGGCGGGCAGGCCGCTGGCAGCGACGTTCGCGTCTGCCTGAGCCGCGTTTTTCGCACCGGGGATGGCACAGCCGACGGCCTCGAACATGAGGATCCAGCGCAAGGCAAGCTGGGCCATCGTGAAGCCCTCGGGCAGGAGCGACCGCAGGGCTTCCACCGCCGCGAGTCCGACGTCGAAGGGAACGCCGCCGAAGGTCTCTCCCACATCGAAAGCCGTGCCGTCGCGATTGAAGTTCCGGTGGTCGTCCTCGGAAAAAGTGGTTGCATGGGTCATACGGCCGCTGAGCAACCCGCTGGCCAGCGGAACCCGAACGATCACGCCGATTTGCCGCCGACGCGCGAGCTCGAAAAAGAGTTCGGCCGGACGCTGCCGGAAGATGTTGAAGATGATCTGGACCGTCTCGACGCCCGGGTACTCGATGGCCTTGATCGCTTCCTCGACCTTCTCGACGCTCACACCGTATCGCCTGATCTTCCCAGCCGCCTTGAGGTCGTCGAGAACCCCGAAAACCTCGGGCCGGTAGTACACCTCGGTCGGTGGACAGTGCAGTTGCACAAGGTCGAGGGCATCGGTCTTCAGGTTGCCGAGGCTGCGTTCGACAAAGGCCGTCAGATTCCTGCGGTTGTACCCATCGGCAACATGGGGCTGCAGCCGGCGTCCGATCTTTGTCGCCACGAGCACATCGGCCGATCGATCGCGCAGGACTTTCGCAATGAGTCGCTCACTGCGACCGTCGCCGTACACATCGGCGGTATCGACGAAGTTGACACCCGCATAGAGGGCGGCATTCAGGGCCGCGGTCGCGTCCTCTTCGCTGACCGCCCCCCAGGCGCCACCAATCGCCCAGGCCCCAAAGGAAACCTCGGACACCTCGATCCCGGTGCCCCCGAACGCCCTATACTTCAATGCCTCCCTCCGCGCTCAATGCCAAGGCGGGAAATCCAGCCCATCATGACCTGAGCACACCCGTCTCAAAGCGGGCTCCAAACCCATCATTATGACGTCCTAATAAACGCCAAGGCTTGTAAAGATCATGTCCTCCCGCTTCGAGGATGTCAACCGTATCCCGCTTATAATCTCTCATTTCGCATGTATGATTGTTTTTCGTCATTCATCTATCCGTATTGCCCTCATTTCCGGCTTGCGCTACGCTATCAGACCGTTTGTTGCCGGGGCCGAGGGGTGAGTCAGGCCTGCCCTCTATAAGGACGGCCGCCACCAAGCCTCGAACATGAGGATCCAGCGCAGGAACGGCGCAACAAGTTGTGAAGAGGCTGAAGGTCCGTCTTGTCGATGTCGCCCGCGAAGCCGGGGTCAGCCTGGCTACCGTCGATCGCACGGTGAACGGCCGGCCCGGCGTGCGTGAAGCGACGGCGCAACGGATCTGGGAGGCCATCCGCCGAATGGAGGCAACGGCGGAGCTGGTGCGTCCCCGTTCGCCCTGGCGCGCGCGCCTCCATTTCGATGTGGTCCTGCCGGCGGGGCCCAATACCTTCATGCAAAACCTGCAGGAGGCCCTTCTTGCAGCCGGACGATCCGTCTCCGATCAGGGCATCACCCTCCAATGCCACCGGATCGAAGGCTTCAACCCCGGGGCTCTGGCCGGGACCCTTACCCAACTCGGCCAGAACTCCGACGGGCTTGTCGTCGCCGCCTTGGACAATCCCGTCGTGCGCGAAGCCTTCAATACTCTGACCGATTGGGGGGTGCCGGTCGTCACCTTGGTGTGCGACCTCTCCAACGGTCGGCAGATCGGCTATGTCGGTCTCGACAATCGGGCCGCCGGTCGAACCGCAGGCTATCTGATGGGGCGCTTCGCAAGCGGACGCGAAGGATCGGTCGTGCTCATAGCCGGCAGCATCGGCCTGAGCTATCGTGACCACCAGGAGCGGGAGTTCGGGTTCCGCGACGCGCTTTACGAGCAGTTCAGAGGTCTGCAGATCGTCGATCGTTTTGAAGACCAGGACGACTTCGAACGGGCCTATGCGCAGACGAACATTATCCTCGACCGCTACCCAAATGTTCTCGGCATCTACAATGTGGGAGCCGGGAATCGGGGAATCGGGCTTGCTCTGCAGGAACGCGGCCTGGCCGACCGGGTGATCTTCGTCGGCCACGAACTCACCAGCTTCAGCCGCCAGTTCCTGATCGAGGGCGTCATGGACGCCGTGATCAACCAGGACGTCGCGCACGAGGCATCCGAATCCCTGCGCCTGCTCCTGGAGCACCATCTCCGGACGCCTTTGTCCCCACCCCTCGGACAACCCCGGGTCGAAGTGTTCGTCCGCGAAAACCTGCCGTAACCCTGGTTCGCGCTTGTGATATGTCACTAATTCATCAATGATATTCGAGCTTGAAACGGGTATGCGCGGGTGGCATCATCCCTTTGCGAGGTTTCCGGCGCCCCTGTTTCGAGCGGGGCGGACACAACAGACCCAACCCGCAGAGGAGGCAAAATCATGACCATCATGACGACCCGTGCGTGGCGTTTGGCCGCGGCCGCCGCCCTGTGCGCGGCACCGCTCGCCTTCGGTGCGCAACCGGCGGCCGCCGAGAAGATGACCATTCGAATCTCGACCCCCGCCGTACCCGGCGACTGGCACGCCGAGCAACTCTCCGTCTTCAAGGAGTATGTCGAGCGGTCGCTGCCCGATCAGTTCGATGTGCAGATCTTCCTGAACGCGACCCTGTTCAAGCAGGGCACCGAGCCGGCGCAGATGAAGCGGGGCAATCTCGACATGGCGATGATCTCCGCCCAGGATATCGCCAAACAGCTGCCCGAGTATTCCATCTTCACGGCCGGTTATCTGATCCGCGACCCCGAGCACCAGAAGGCGGTGTTCTATGGCGACGTCGGCCAGGATTACTTCAAGGCGGTTTCCGACAAAATGGATGTTACGATCCTGTCCGTCGCCTATCTCGGCACGCGGCAGCTCAACCTGCGCGACGCCCGCGACGTCAAGACCCCGGCCGACCTTGAAGGCGTAAAGCTGCGCATGCCGGGATCGAAGGCGTGGCAGTTCCTCGGGCAGGCTCTGGGCGCCGCCCCGACGCCGCTCGCCTTCAACGAGGTCTATCTGGCCCTCAAGACCGGCACGATCGACGGCCAGGACAATCCGCTTCCGACCAATCAGAAAGCCAAGTTCTATGAGGTGACCAAGCAGATCGTCTTGACCGGCCATCTGGTTGACGGAGTCTTCACGGCAATCGCCAACCAGACCTGGAACAAGCTCAACGAAGAGCAGAAGACGGTCTTCACCGAGGCCGCCCGCTTGGCCGCCGAGTTCAACAACAACAACCGCCTCCGCGACGAGGCCAGGTTGGTGGAGTTCTTCAAGTCCGCGGGCATGACGATCACAGAGCCCGACCGCGACGCCTTCCGCGCGCAGGTGCAGAAGATGTATCTGGAGTCGGAGTTCTCGAAGGAGTGGCCCCAGGGGCTGCTCGACCGGATCAACGCGGCGGGAAGCTGAGAACAAATGAAGGGGTGACGGAGTGTCGCGGCTCCGTGACGGATTGAAGAGGGGCGCCGAGCTTGTGGGGACCACGTGGTTCCTGCTCATGTTTGGCGCCTTTCTCATCCAGGTGTTCACACGCTACGCACTGAACGCACCCCTGGGCTGGACCACCGAGGCCTGCCTGATCGCCTATCTGTGGTTCGCCTTCTGGGGCGCCGGGCTGATGGTGCGCGAACGCGACCAGGTTCGGTTCGACATGATTTACCGGGCCGTGCCGCCCGGTGTCCGCCGCGTGTTCGCGTTGATCGTGACCGTCGCCATGGGCGGTCTTTTTGCCGTCGCCTTGCCCGCCAATATCGACTTCGTCACCTTCATGGCCCATGACTTCACCTGGGTTCTGGAGATCCGCTTCGACGTCGTCTTCGCCGTCTTCATCGTTTTCATGGTCGCCTTCGGAGTCCGCTCCCTGTGGCGAGCCGTCCGGTTGCTGCGGCCGGGCTGGCGCGACGAGATCTGACCAGAGGTTCGGCGCCCTCAGATGAGCCTCGCCCTCATCCTCATGCTTCTCTTCTTCGTGGCGATCTGCGCCATGGGTGCCGCCATCGGCCCGGCCATGATCGCCAGCGGTATCCTGTACCTGCTGATCTCCGGCCAGGACATGGGGCTGACGGCCGAGATGATCCTCAACGGCTTTTTCACGGCCTTCGTATTGCTGGCGGTACCGCTGTTCATCTTCGCCGCCAACGTGATGAACGCCGGGACCATCAGCGACCGCCTGCTCGACTTCTCCCTGGCCATGGTCGGGCGCTTTCGCGGTGGACTCGCCCATGTCAACATCTTCACCAGCCTGATCTTCTCGGGCATGAGCGGCAGCGCCATCGCCGACGCCGCGGGCGTGGGCAAGGTGCTGATCGGCATGATGCGACGCGAGGGACGATACCCGCCCGGCTTCGCCGCCGCCATCACCGGCGCCTCGGCGACCATCGGGCCGATCATCCCGCCTTCCATCCCGATGGTATTGTATGCGCTCGTCTCCGATCAGTCGGTCGGCGCCCTGTTCCTCGGCGGGGTCGGCCCCGGGCTTCTGATGACGGTCGCGCTGATGTTGATGGTCTGGGCGATCGCCTGGCGCCGCGGCTTCCCGACCGAGGGCCTTATCCCCTGGCGGGACTATCCCCGCATCATCCTGCGTGGCATTCCACCCCTTTTGATGCCGGGAATCCTGCTGGGCGGCATCTATGGCGGTGTCTTCACCCCCACCGAGGCGGCGGCCGTGGCCGCGCTCTACGCGCTTATCCTCGCCGGCCTCGTCTATCGGGTGCTGGGGCTTCGCAAGCTGTTCGACATCCTGGTCGATACTATACGGGCGAGCAGTGTCATCGCCTTGATCATCGCCGGCGCCTTCCTGTTCAATTATATCGTCGCCACCGAACAGATCCCCAACGCCATCGCCGCCTGGCTCTCGGAATTCGACCTGTCGCCGACTGTCTTTCTGCTGATGGTCAGCGTGATGTTTCTGGGCTTCGGCTGTTTCCTCGATGCCACGACCATGATGCTGGTTCTGGTTCCGATCATCCTGCCGTCCATGAAGGCGCTCGGCATCGACCTCGTGCATTTCGGCGTGGTCGTTGTCGTGAACATGATGATCGGGCTGATCACGCCGCCCTATGGCGTGCTGCTGTTCGTCATCAACAGCCTGACGGGGATCGAACTGCGGGCCATGATCCGCGAGATCTGGGCCTTCATCGCGGTTCTTCTGGCCGCCCTTCTGCTGATGATCCTGGTGCCCGACATCGTGCTCTGGCTGCCACGGACATTGGGTTACTGACCGGGCCAAAGTCCAACCGCGCCAAAGTGATTTCAGGGAACCGGAAGAATCCCGACCCTTTCCCTCGCACGCTGAAAACACCGCAGCAAGTCGACTTCGTCGTCGCGTTCGAGCGGAACCAGCGGCGGACGCATGTTGCGCCAAGAAGGCTCGTCCCGCAGATTGGCGGCCAGTGCTTTGATCGCCGGCGTCACGGGACGCTTGGACACCGCGTCCACCATATCGACCACGGCGGCGAGCAATGGGTCGTCATCCGACTCAGGGCGGCGTTCGTAAAGCTGCCGCAGAACGTTTGGGATCACATTTGCCATGCCCGAGACGTTCCCCGCTCCGCCGGCGGCCAGTAGGCGCGGGAGCAGGGTTTCCCATCCGGTGAACATTGACAGAGCCGGAAAGTTGCCGATCAGCCGGGTCACATAGTCCCAGTCGCCCGAACTGTCCTTCACACCGGCCACGAGTTCGGCGAACGCGTCAATCAACCGCGCAACCACGTCCGGCCGCACCCACAAACCAGTGACATCCGGAAAGTTGTAGATGTAGAGGCGCATCCTCGGATCGCCGACCCGCTCGATCAGGTCCGCGTAGCAGCGAAAGACGCCCTCGTCACCCACATCCTTGAAAAAGAAGGGCGGCATGACGAGCAGGTTCCTGCAGCCGACCGAAAGGGCATGGCGGCTCAATGCGAGCGTGTCGGCGGGAGAGGCCGCCCCCGTGCCGGGCAAAATCCGTTCTGCCGGCACGCCCGCCTCGAGAACCGCTTCCAACCCCGCACAGCGCTCCTCGACCGAGAAAGCGGGACCCTCACCGGTCGTGCCGAAAAGGCTGACACCGTCGCACCCCTCCGAGAGGAGGCGGCCGCAGTGCAAGGCAAGCAAATCGTTGTCGCAAGAGAGATCGTCCCGCTGCGGGGTCAGCACGGCGGCGAATATGCCGCGGAGGCGGTTTCCGGGGCCGTTTATTGGAGGTGTCAAGGCATCTCACCTTCCACCGGTATTCGACCAATCCTCGGCAAAATCTTCGGCACCCTTGTCAATGGATCAATCGTGCCAAATCGGCTGCGCGCCGACAAGGTAAATATATCATTGATATGTCAGTTATTGATCCACTGATCCTTAGCTTGGCAGCGCGACCGGTGTCAGAGGCCCAATGCCCGCTGCATGGCGGTGGCGATATGCCGTTCCATGGCCTCTGCGGCCGCGGCGGGATCGTGGCGGGCGCAAGCCTCGATGACGCTCAGATGCTCTTTCATCGCCGAGCCGAAGCTCGCCGGGGTGAGCAGCGTCAGCTTGCCGTGGGTAAGGCGGATCAGCCGTATGCGGTCGTTGTTGATCACGTGGATCGCGGTGATGATGTCGTTGCCGAGCGCCGTGACGAGCGTGTCATGGAGACTCCAATCCACGTCCTGTGCCTCATTGAGAACCTCGTCCGAAAACCCGTCGCTGTCCGCTCGCCGGATGATTGCCTTATGGGCATTGTCCAGGGTCTCGATTTCGGCCTCGGTCGCGTTCTCGGCGAATTTCGCGGCCGCCTCCTTTTCGACGATCAACCGCAGCTGATAGGTGTTTCGGATATACCGCAAGCTCGCCTCGACGATCTGAATGCCCCGCTGCGGCGCGATCTGGACCAGTCCTTCGACTTCCAGGCGCTGAAGGGCCTCACGCACAGGCCCCAAGGGAACATCGATCAGGTGCACCAGCTCCCGTTGCGAAATGAACTGACCGGGGCGCAGGTCCCCCGAAAAGAGCTTCTCCTTGAATCGTCGATAGGCGTTTTCGCTGAGCTTCATCGGTGGTCTTTCGAAGCGGGACGCCGCCCGGGTCTCACATGGCACCAACGGCGAGCCAACCCAATGTGAGGAATGGCGGAAGCCAGCCGTCGCCGCGCTCCAAGCAGCAAGGACGATGGCCACATTTTGCGCCATGCACGCCCGCCCCGCAAGTTACGGGCCACCGAGGCGGGTAAAGCGACGGCCGACATTCGTCGGCATTGCCCCGCCGCCGCGCGCCGTGACCCGGCGTGGTGCCTTCGCTGAAATGCAATCCTCTGATAAAAATGCAATCCCCTGATAAAGAGGATAACCGCCCTTCACCTATGGACAGGGCTGAATCAACGCCCAAACCCGGCAATATTTTCCTGGTTGCCGGCAGAAGTTGACGACCTCTCCATGTCCTCAAAGACCTTGAGGATTGCCGCATCGAAGCGTGCAAGGCCGGCAAGCACGTCGGGCTTCATCGGATCGCTGTCCGATGTCTGCCAGGCCGCCGATCCGTTCGGTTGCTGGGTTGAACCGAGGGCGCCTACAGCATCGTTTTTCGTAAGGTTCGAGGCGGCGAGACGCTTCTGAATCTCCTCCGATATGGCCTTTTCGATGGCGGCCCGCTGATCCGCCGACATCTTGTTAAGGTCTTCCTCCGTCAACCCCATGGAAGCGAGGATTTTTCTCCGAAGCTCCTCCATCTTCTCCTTTTCCAGGTCGTCGACATAGGTGCGAAACCCTTTCTCGCGGATTTCCTCCAGAAGCCGCTGCCGCTCTTCACGGCCGGCGTCGGCCCTTTGCTGGGCCATGACCGCAGGGTTGAACATGGTGTCCGAGGCGCCGCCGATGTCCATTGTGAACCTCGCTTTCCCGTGTAACGTTTCTTGATGCCCGTATTCCGAGCAAAATCCGGGCCAACATAGCCACTGGGCTTAAGCGGTCTTGCGTGGTTCTGCGGGTCGGGTAATCGATGTAGGATAAGGGGCGGGAAGAGAATCGCTGGAGCGATATGTCGCTGAGACGGCGAAGGCCGATTGCGCCATGTCGGACGTTGCGGACAGCCGCCTTGCCCATAGTGGGAGGAACGACAGTGACCGTAAGTATAGGACTATTGGGGGCGGGACGAATTGGAAAAGTCCATGCCGAGGCAATTGCGACAAACCGGGACGCGAAGCTGACCGCCGTTTTCGATCCCGTCGTCGATGCGGCAGCAGCCATCGCGCAGAATGCCGGTGCGCGCCAAGCTCCCATCGACGATATCCTTGCGGACCCCGCGATCGATGCCGTCATCATCGCCACGCCCACCGACCTTCATGCCGATCAGATCGAGGCGGCCGCGCAGGCCGGCAAGGCGATCTTTTGCGAGAAGCCGATCGATCTCGATACCGAACGCGTCCGATCCTGCCTGGACGTGGTCGCGCGAGGGAACGCCCGGCTGATGATCGGGTTCAACCGTCGCTTTGATCCCCACATCGCTGAACTGCGCGGTCAGATCGATCGCGGAGCGGTGGGCGACGTCGAACTGGCCCAAATCACCTCGCGTGATCCCGCGCCGCCACCGGAGGCGTATGTGCGGCGCTCCGGCGGCATTTTTCGCGACATGATGATTCATGATTTCGATATGGCGCGTTTTCTATTGGATGAAGAGATCGTCGAGGTCTCGGCCACCGGTTCGGTGCTGTTCGAACAGATGATCGGCGATGCTGGAGACTTCGACACCGCGACCGCGACACTGAGATCCGAAACGGGCAGGATCTGCGTGATCACCAATTCGCGCAGGGCGACTTACGGCTATGACCAGCGCATCGAGGTGCACGGGTCCAAGGGCCTGGCGGCAATCGACAATACCCGCGCAACGAATGTCATGGTGGCTGATGGCAGCGGATACCGGACCGAGCCGCTTCTCCCGTTCTTCATGGAGAGATATCTCGACGCGTACAAACGCGAGCTCGCCGTATTCGTTGACGCTTTGACGAATTCCGCTCCACTTTCCCCGAACGGAATGGATGGATTGAGGGCGCTCGAGATTGCGGATGCCGCCGAAGAGTCCGCAAGAACTTCAAGAAAGGTCACAATCCAAAGCCGCTAAGGGAGCTCGCCAGATCAAGTTGGGCCTTGCCAGCCGGCCAGTTCCGCGAATATCAGTCGGCCACGCCCATGGAGTCCGGCGCTGGTTCGGCACATTTGTTTGAAGTCGGGTGGTTGGACGGATGCTTCCCTCACGACGTGGAACCATTCAAAATAGGTAGCGGTTTCGAATAGGCGCTCTGGCGCGACTGCGAAGCTGACGAGTGGGACATGGCCGGCGATACCAACTGCCCAGATTGCGGCTTTCGCAATCCCGATGGTTTCAATTTCTGCAGCTCTTGCGGGGTGCCGCTTACCGTCAGGTGTCCGGACTGCGGCTTTACCGGCAACCATCGCGATTCGTCGTTTTGTGGGTCGTGTGGGGCAAGGCTGGATCGCCTCCAAGACCGACGATCGACCGGCTCAAACGAGCGGCCACGGGGCACAGGGGGCGAGCGGCGTCAGCTGACCGTCCTCTTCTGCGACATCGTGGGCTCCACCGAGTTTTCCGCCGTATGCGACCCCGAGGACACTGAGGAGATCTATCGTGCCTTCCGACGGATATGCGAGACGGCGGCTCACAGATATGGAACCGCCGTCGCCCGCTACTATGGCGACGGCGCAATGATCTTCGCCGGGTATCCCACGGCGGCCGAGGACGACGCGGAGCGGGCCGCGGCAACAGCCCTCGAGATCGTGGAAAAGGCCTCGGCCCTAAGGTTGCCGCTCGGTGGGAACATGCGGATTCGCGCGGGCATCGCCACCGGCGTCGTCGTCGTGGGAGATCGAATCGAAACCAGCCTGTCAGTCGAGAGCGCCATCGCCGGGGGCGTGCCGAATCTCGCCGCGAGACTTCAGGGCGCGGCGGAACCCGGCACCGTCTTCCTGTCCTCATCCACCCATCGACTGCTGGGTGATCTTTTCCGTTGTACCTGGCTCGGGGAGCACCGCCTCAAGGGGTTCGAGAAGCCGGTGGAAATGTGGCGTCTTGACGGCCACGGGGGAGTCGTCAGCCGCTTCGAGGCGCTGCGCCAATCCCGCCGGGACACTTTCGTTGGTCGCGACAGCGAACTTCGGCTTCTTCAGGAGCGTTGGTCGGAGGCATACGCGGGGGAAGGCCGTGTCATCCTGGTCACCGGCGGACCCGGTATCGGCAAGTCACGTCTTGTTGAACAGATGGTCGGAACGATTGAAGAAGCACATCTTTGCCCGAGATTCTTCTGCTCTCCGCAGCATCAGAGAACCTTTCTCTTCCCGGTCGTTCGTCAGCTGGAGGCGGCAGCCGGTCTGTCGCGGAGCGATGAGCCGGCAACCAAGCTCGACAAACTCACCCACCTTCTGGCCCGAGTGGATCCCGAGGGCGCGACGGTCGCGCCACTTTTCGCCAAGCTTCTGTCGATCGATGCCGGCACCCCCGAGGGCACTGCAGAGGACTTCAAGCCGCGGTTGTTTGATGGCTTCTATCGGCAGGTTCGGGGACTTGCTCAAGACCGGCCATTGCTGATCTTCTTCGAAGACCTTCACTGGGCCGACCCGACGACGATCGAGTTACTCCAATACATCGTCGAGTCGATACGGGATTTACCAATCCTCCTTGTCTGCACTTCTCGGCCGGAGATTTCCGATCCCTTCGAGAGCATCGCACATGCCAGTGTTATCAAGCTGGCGCCCCTTGCGCGCGGGCAGGCCATGCAGGTCATCGAATCAGCGGCCGGAACGGCTTCGATGTCGCCGGACCTAAGGGAAAGGATCGCCGCCAGGGCGGAGGGCATTCCCCTGTTTCTGGAGGAGCTCACCCTATCCGCCTTGGATCATCTGGACAAGGATCCCTCCTCATACAACGGAACAACGGATATCCCTTTGACGCTCCGCGACTCTTTGATGGCGCGTCTCGATCGTCTCAATACCGCGAAGCTCGTGGCACAGAACGCCGCCGTGATTGGGAAGCAGGCGCCTTTGTCCCTGCTTCAGGAGATCACCGATCTCGGACCCGGCGCCCTCGATGATGCGCTTTCACGCCTCGACGGCTCCGAGATACTGTTCCGGTTGGGACATGGAACAAGCACGACCGTACAATTCAAGCATGCCCTTATAAGGGACGCCGCCTATGACAGCCTGCTGCGCTCGAGAAGGCGGGAAATCCATAGCCGTATCGCCGAGACCTTGGAGCGGGGTTCGGTTACCATCGACAAGGGCGAGCCCGAGACGGTCGCATACCATTTCGAGGCGGCGCAGGACTATGGACGGGCCCTTCGATATTGGGAGGTCGCGGGCCAGCGAGCCCGTGAATGCTCCGCCAACCGGGAATCAGCCAGTCACTTCTCCCGTGCCATATCGCTCGCAAAACGTGTCGCCAACAGTGACGAGGAGGTCGAGCTGGAACTCAGGCTCCGCCTCGATTTGGGCGGCCAGCTGATCGCCCTGCATGGCAATGGCGCCCCAGAGGTCGGGGAAAACTACACGATTGCGCAAGAACTCTGCGAGCGTATTGGCGACCAGCGGCTGCTGTTCAAGGCTCTGCATGGACTGCGAACCTTCTATATCGTCCGCGGGCCGCTTCAACGCGCGATCGAGTTGGGGGCAACGCTTCTCTCACTTGCCGAAACGCTCGGAGACCAAGACCTGTTGATCCAGGCCCATCGTCCGCACGGCCTCTCGCTTTTCTATCTCGGCGATCTGAGGTCAGCGAGAGTGCATCTCGAAACCGCAATAAGCCTGTACGTGCCAGTGCGCCACGCCGCGCAGCGTTTCGAATACATCTCCGATCCGCGCGTCCTCGCCGAATGCAATCTTGGTTGGACGCTTTGTTTGCTCGGAGAAACCGACAGAGCACTGGATCACGTCAGGGAAGCGATCTCCTACGCCGAGACACTCGATCACAAACACAGCCTGGCTTTCGCCCTGAGCTTCGCAACCTGCGTTCGACAGGCGTTGCAGGACATCGGTCAGGTCGATCGGCTCGCCACCCGATTGATTGATCTCTCGTATGCCCAACGGTTTCCTTACTGGCGCGCGTGGGGAGAGATCATGCGGGGTTGGGCAAAGGGCCGATCGGACCAGCACGCATCGGGACTGGAGGACGTTGAGAAAGGGCTGGATCACTACCGGCGCACGGGCGCAAATCTCATGCTGCCGTATTTCTTGACGCTACGGGGCGAAATCGAACTGAACGCCGGCATGCCGGATCTTGCTTGGGAGAGCCTGGAAGAGGCCGGCGACCTCATGGAGGCAACGGGGACTCGTTTCTATGAGGCGGAAACCTTGCGGATCAGGGGCCTGCTTTGCGACTCTTCCGCAACGCGTTCCGACGAGGCCCGACGGTTGCTGATGGAGGCGATCGAGGTGGCCAACCGACAAGGATGCCTGCTCCTGAAAAATCGCGCTGAAACCTCCCTGGCTG
>JANQJG010000244.1 GCA_028281785.1 Rhodospirillales bacterium | reverse complement strand
CGTAATCGCCGCCGTCAACGTCGTCTTACCATGATCAACATGACCAATCGTCCCAACATTGCAGTGCGGCTTCGTGCGCTCAAACTTCTGCTTCGCCATGGTCCTGTCTTTCTTCGTCCTTGAGGCTGGAGGAAAACCCCGATTGCGATGTCACGATGCGCTGAGGGCGGCGACTGGAGCGGGTGAAGGGAATCGAACCCTCGTCATCAGCTTGGAAGGCTGTTGCTCTACCATTGAGCTACACCCGCATCCCGCTCATCCACTCCGCGGTGCCGTCTCTCGCGGTTTGGTGGAGGGGGTTGGATTCGAACCAACGTAGGCGAACGCCAACGGGTTTACAGCCCGTCCCCTTTAGCCACTCGGGCACCCCTCCCAACTGCGAATCCGCCGCCCGGGAGGCCGGTGCGACGAGCGCCCGGAATACGAGGAAAACCCATCCTTTGTCAACGCAAAAGATCCCCCGCGTGAACGCACCCACCCCGCCGGCACGCCGTCCCGGCGGTCACTGTTCGTTCACTGTCTCTGGAAAGATATTAGTTAGCCTGTCCGGCCGGAACAAGACCGCGTTCGAGCCCGCGTCCATGGAACCGCGGTGATTGGCGGGAAAAGCAAATGATTTGAGCAGCTTCCGGCCGTTTCCGAAAAGGCGGACGAGACCGTGGCCGCGAGCAAAGCATGCTGCTCCGAAGGTCGAACCGAGAGCGGCAGACATTGTCGGCTACCCATGCTATAGGCCCCTTATGCCGAAACGGAGACCCCCGCGCGGCGAGCACGTCCGGCGCCCCCGCCCGAAGAGCGCGAAACCCGACCATACGGCCCAGTGGTTGTACGGGGTCCATGCGGTCGCGGCCGCCCTGGCCAATCCCCAGCGTCGCTGCCGGCGACTGGTCGTCACCCACGAATGCTGGCGCGACTTGGCCGCCGCCGCGGAAAAAGGCGGCGACGCCCCGACACCCGAGTTCCTCGACCGCCACGAGATCGATCGGCTGCTGCAACCGGGCGCGGTGCATCAGGGGATCGCGCTGCTGGCCGACCCCCTGCCGGAACCCGATCTCTCCGAGATTCTGGCCGATCTTCCCGATCGGGCCGTCGTCATCGTGCTCGACCAGGCGACGGACCCCCGCAATGTCGGCGCGGTCCTGCGCTCGGCGGACGCCTTCGGGGCAGCGGCCGTGATCGTCCAGGACCGGCACGCGCCGGAGGCGACCGCCGCGATGGCCAAGGCGGCCTCAGGGGCCCTGGAGACCGTGGCCCTGGTCCGTGCCGTCAACATCGCCCGCGCGTTGAGCGAGCTCAAGGAGGCCGGCTTCTGGTGCTTCGGCCTGGACGCCCGCGGCGACACGACGCTCGCCGAGGCCGACCTGTCCGGCCGCATCGCCTTGGTGCTGGGGTCGGAGGGCAAGGGTCTCAGGCCCCTCGTGCGCCAGTCCTGCGACATCCTTGCGCGCATTCCCCTCGGCGGGACGGTGGACAGCCTCAACCTCTCCAACGCCGCCGCCGTCGCGCTTTACGAGGCGGCCGGCAAACGCGGCTGAGGGCGTTTCCCGGCGCCCGCTGCCGGAGCATGCCCGACCTTGCCGCCGCGGACGACCCGCGCTATCGTTCGGCCGACCTCCAGTGACGCCGGATTAGCTCAGCTGGTAGAGCGGCTGATTTGTAATCAGTAGGTCGGGGGTTCGAGTCCCTCATCCGGCACCATTTTTTTCAAGCACTTACGGATTCGCCGCAGTCGCTCAATCGAGCTGAGTGACCGGCAAACGGCGCAATGGGGCGGACGGCGGAAAGAGGAACCGCGCTGGTTACCGGCAAAACCTCTTTTGGGCCTCGAGAGGCTTTGTTACGCCGTTTCCCGGGTCACACGCATGCCGTCCCTAACTCTCGCGACCATCGG
>JANQJG010000225.1 GCA_028281785.1 Rhodospirillales bacterium | reverse complement strand
CGACGCCCCAGGCATCGCTCTCGACAGCGATGGGGTCCCGGGAACCAAGCATGGCGTCCGACCCGCCCTGATACATGAGCGGATCGGTCAAGAGGTTCTCCGGCATCTCGGCGCCACGCGCCCTCCGCACCAGCGCGACGTGATGGAGATAGGCGCTGCCATCGAGCCATTGGTAGCCTCGCGGGAGAGGCGCCGCCACCCGGCCCGGTTCGAATGGAAACGCGGCGTCGACTGCGCCCTCTTCAAGACCTTCATGGACGGCGCGGAGCTTCGGTGCCGCTTCGGCCCAGTGGTCCAAGGCCTGTTGCAGCGTCGCCGCGATCTCCGGCACCCGAACCGCGCGAGAAAGGTTTCGGCTGACCACGACAAGGGTGCCGTCGACCCCGCCCTCCTTCAGGCTCGCGAGCTTCAAGGTCTACTCGCCCGCCACGGGTGATGGCTCGCGCGGAACCTGCGTGCCCTTGCCGGCCTTCCCCTCATCGACGCCGCGCCAACTGTCCACATAGCCTGCCCACTCGACCGCGCGGGCGGCTTCGCACATCTCCAAGGCATCCCGCGTGTCGAGCATCACCGCATATTCGTCGGTCGCCGGTTTCGCGGCCTCGAGCATGTGTTTCAAAGCCTTGGGGTGAGGGCCATGGGTGAAACCACAGGGATGCCAAGTGACCATACCGGGACGAATGTTATCGCGGCTGACGAAATCGCCAGCGTGGTAGAACAGGACCTCGTCGTAATCGTCGTTGTTGTGGAAGAAGGGGATTTTCAGGGCACCCGGATCCGTCTCCAAGGGACGCGGTACGAAGGTGCAGACGACGAACCGGTCGGCAACAAATGTCGTATGCGCCGATGGGGGCAAATGATAGCGATGGCTGCCGAGCGGCCTTATGTCGCGGATGTTGAGCCGGATCGGCGCGAGCGTGCCGTGCCAACCGACGGCGTCCAGCGGATTGAAGGGATAGGTGACGGTCGAGATCCGCCCCCGCCGCTTGATCTGAACCTCCCAGATCTCGCCCTGATCTGCCGCCGTCTGCTGGGCGAGGAAAGCCTCGTCGATAGCGGGCACATCGAGGATCGCCGGATCGAACACGGCGTGGCTACCCACCATGCCACGGTCGGGCAGACGAAAGCTCCCGTTGGTTGCCTCGATCATGAGCAGGGCTGCGGCGCCGTCGAATTCGGTTCGCCACATCGTGCCGCGCGGGATCATGACGTAATCGCCAACAGCGAGCGTGAGATGTCCGTAGTCGCAGTAGAACTCGCCCGCGCCCGCGTGCACAAACAGCAGCTCGTCGCCGTCGCCGTTGCGGGCGAGGTGTCCCATGCGTCCCTTGGTCTGCCAGAACCGGTACCGGACGTGGTCGTTGTAAAGGATTTCGGGCGCGTCCCAAGGCCCCTCGACCGCCATCGAGCGGCTGGGAAGGTCGAAGCAGCGGGGCCGCAAGGGGCCCTCCCAGTCGATCCACCCGGTGGGCGGGTGGCGATGGTACATGTGGGTCGCCGGACCGCTGAAACCCTCGCGGCCGAGCTCCCGCTCATACGTTCCCTTCGGTAGGTCTGCATGGGCCTGCCGGGACGTCGTGCCCTCGATACGGGGCAGGGGAATGAACGGGTTCATGCCTCCTCCTTCCCAAAAACAAAACCATTGCCCTCGCGTAGACGTTTCACAGCTCGACGAGCCGATCCTCCGCGAGGACGTCGCCCGGCGCCAGGTCGCGTGTACCGGTGAGACGTTCGTAAACGGTCGCGAGGTCGCCGGTTGTCTGCTCGAACAGGCGCTCGAAACTGTCGATGACGAAGTAGATCTCTTGAAAATCGTCGATCCGGTAGTTCGTCCGCATGACGCGCCCGGGCTCGAATGCGACCCGGTTCGGCTTGTCGCCTTCCAGGCAATAGACGGACTCGCTGCGCGAGGACACGATTCCGGAGCCATAAATGCGTAGCCCCTCGGCAGTCCGGATCAGCCCGAACTCGACCGTGTACCAGTAGAGGCGGGCCACCCGCTTGAGGGCACCGCGCCGCATCGCCTCCAGGCCGTTGCGCCCATAGGCCCAGAGGTAGTCGGCAAAGATCGAATTCACGAGCAGGGGGACGTGACCGAAGACATCGTGAAACACGTCCGGCTCCTGCAGGTAGTCCATCTGCTCCGGTCGGCGGATCCAGTTGGTGGCCGGGAAGCGGCGGTTGGCCAGGTGCCGGAAAAAGACGTCGTCGGGGACGAGGCCGGGCACGGCGACGATCCGCCAGCCGGTCGCTTGTTCCAGGATATCGCTCAAACGGGCGAATTCGGGAATCCCCTCGGCGGCCACGCCGAGCCTCTCCAGCCCCTCAAGAAACTCCTCGCAGGCCCGGCCGGGCAGGATGTTGCTCTGGCGCTCGAAAAGCGTCCGCCACGTGGCGTGATCCTCCTCGCTGTAGTCGCCCCATCCTTGATCGATAACGTGGTCTTTGTACCGGTCCCACGGCCGCGTTGGGGTTGTAAGGACGGCCATGATCGTGCCCTCCTAAGGCTTCAGGACTCCGCGCCGGATCTGATCCCGCTCCATGGCTTCGAACAGGGCCTTGAAGTTGCCCTCGCCAAAGCCCTCATCGCCCTTTCGCTGGATGATCTCGAAGAAGATGGGACCGATCACGGTGCGGGTGAAAATCTGCAACAGCAGCCCACCGTCCGCCTGGGGCGCGCCATCCATGAGGATGCCGTTGCGTCGAAGCCGCTCGACATCTTCGCCGTGGCCTGGAAGACGTGTCTCGAGGGCCTCGTAATAGGTATCCGGCGGCGGATCCATGAAGTCGATGCCGCGCTCCCGCATGGCCTCGACGGTCGCGTAGATATCGTCCGTGGCCAGGGCGATATGCTGGATACCCTCCCCATGGTAGGCCTCGAGGTATTCGGCGATCTGAGACTTGTCGTCGGCGGACTCGTTGATCGGAATTCGGATCTTGCCGCAGGGGCTGGTCATCGCCCGCGAACGCAAACCGGTATGCTGACCTTCTATATCGAAGAAGCGGATTTCCCGGAAGTTGAAGAGCCGCTCGTAGAACTCGGCCCAATGGTCCATCCGGCCCTGGTAGACATTGTGAGTCAGATGGTCGATGACCGTCAGCCCGACCTCCGGCTCTGCCAACCGCGGCTCTTCGAGAGAAACGAAATCGACGTCATAAATGCTGCGATCGCCGTATCGGTCGACGAGATAAAGCAGGCTGTCGCCGATCCCCTTGATAGCGGGGATCCTGAGCTCCATGGGACCGATCGATATCTCGCCCGGCATCGCCTCAAGGGTGAGGGCCCTTCTGAATGCCCAGGTCGCGTCCTTGACCCTTAGGGCAAAAGCGCAGACGGACGGACCATGAGCGCCGGCGAACCTCTCGGCGAAGCTCGACCTCTGACGATTGAGCACGAAATTGATGTCGCCCTGACGAAACAGGACGACATCTTTTGCGCGGTGCCGCGCCGCCGCCACAAAGCCCATGCCTACCAAGAGGCGCTCAAGGGGCTTTGAATCGGGCGCCACGAACTCGACGAACTCGAAACCGTCCGTTCCCATCGGGTTCGCGGACGAGTTTGTAGATCGTTGCGCTTCCAGTACTGTGGTCTCGGTCATTATAGAAATCCTTCACTCCCTGAGGCCGGTTTCCGTCAGTCCGACATTTCCAGATCGGCCCGCATCGCCGCCAGGAACCGAGCCGCCTCGCCTCCCGTCACCGCGCGGTGATCGATCGTCAGTGAGAGCGGCAGCATGCGCCGGACATGGGATTGGCCGTCGCGGGCGACCACGCGGGGAACGATGCGGCCGGCCCCCACAATCGCCACCTGTGGCGGCAGCACGACCATCGTGGCGTGCCGGCCGGCCCCTAAGACGCCGAAATTGGAAAGGGAAATGGACGCGCCGGTCAGCTCCTCGGGGGCCAGCTTGCGGGCCATGGCGCGCTCTTTGAGCCTTTCCAGCTGCCGACGCAGGCCATTCTGGTCCCATTTCCCGGCGTCCTTGAGGATCGGGACCAGGAGTCCATCCCCCGCATCCAGGGCGATGCCGAGATCCACCGTTTCGTGAACCTTGCGGCTTTCGCAGACGCCGTCATACCAGGCGTTGAGCGCCGGCTCGGCCCGACACGCCGCGACGATCGCCCGAACCATACGGCCCGTGACGTCGGCCCCCTCCTCCCATTCCTCGACATCCGCCTCGTCGTGGAGGGTCGCCGGGACGACTTCGGCATGGGACCGCGCCATCTTGCGGGCCATGGCACGGCGGACGCCGCGGAGGGTCTCGGCCGGCCCCGCTTGCGCCGACATGCCCGCAGCGCGTTCGACGTCGCGGGACGTCACGGCACCATCCCGGCCGCTCGGGTCGAGTTTCGCCAAGTCCACCCCCAGCTTTCGCGCCAACTCACGAACCGATGGTGTCGCCTTGATCCCTCGCGATTTCGACGCGGGGGGCACGAACGGCTTACCGATAGTCCGCGAATTGCGCGGGATCTCGCCGACGACGGTGCCCGCATCGGCCTCTCCGACCTCCTCGAAATCGATGAGTGGCGCCCCGATCGTAACGACCGTCCCAGCTTCGACATAAATCCTGGCGACGCGTCCGGAAGAAGGCGAAGGCACCTCGACGACAGCCTTGTCGGTCTCGACGGAGACGAGGGGCTGATCGGCGACGACGGCATCGCCGACCCCCACATGCCACTCGATGATCTCGGCCTCCTGCAGGCCTTCTCCCAGGTCGGGCAGGTGAAAGGTGTTCATGCGAAGGCCACGGCCTGGCGAGCCGCCTCCCCGATGCGAGCGGCGTTGGGCAGATAGACGGCTTCGAGGCGCGGCAGAGGAACCACCGTGTCAAATCCCGTGACACGCGCGATCGGCGCCTGCAGCGAAAGCAGGCCGCGCTCGGCGACCCGAGCCGCGATTTCGGCGCCGAAGCCGCCGGTCAAGGCCGCTTCATGGACAACGACCATCCGCCCGGTCTTTTCGACCGAGGCGAGGATCGTCGCCTCGTCCAACGGTTTCAGCGTAGCCACATCAATGACCTCCGCCGAGATCCCCTCCTCGGAGAGCGCCTCGGCGGCGGAGAGCGCTTCATGGACCATGGCTCCCCAGGCGACGACAGTTACGTCCGCGCCCTCGTGAAGAACAAAGCAGCGGTCGAGCGCCATCGCCTCGCCATCGTCCGACACCTCTTCCTTGATCGCACGGTAAAGGCGGGTCGGCTCAAGGAAGACGACCGGGTCGGGATCGCGGATGGCCGCGAGCAACAGGCCATAGGCGCGGGCCGGCGAGGATGGAATGACCACGCGAATCCCGGGGATATGGGCAAACATCGCCTCCGTGCTTTCCGAGTGATGCTCGGGCGCGCGAACTCCGGCCCCCATCGGCGCACGGATCACGAGCGGGCAGGACAGGCGGCCGCGGGTGCGATTGCGCATCCGGCTCGCGTGGTTCACGAGCTGATCGATCGTCGAATAGATGAACCCCATGAACTGGATCTCGGCCACCGGCCTCAACCCCTCGGCCGCCATGCCAACGGCGAGACCCGCGATCAGCGTTTCGGCCAGCGGCGTGTCGAGCACGCGTTCCGGCCCGAACCGCTGGAGCAGACCCTCTGTCGCGCGGAACACGCCGCCGTTGACAGCCACGTCCTGGCCCAGGACCACCACCCTCTCGTCCTCCGATAAGGCACGGGCGAGGGCCAAGTTGACGGCACGGACGAGGGTCATCTCAGCCATCATCCTCTCCTGAGATGGTCTGACGCTGAGAGTCGAGGGTGGCCGGCAGGTTCTCGTAAAGATGGTCGAATATGGCGGTCAATGGCTCCGGGGGGACCGTGAAGTATGCGGCTACCGCCGCTTCGACCTTTTCCTTGCATTTGCGGATAAGGGCCTCTTCGTCCGATTTGTTCCACCAACCGAGAGCGGCGATGAAGGAGCGCAGGCGCCTCATCGGCTCGCGAGACCACTGGGTGCTGACCTCCTCCTCGGCCCGGTATCGCCGGGCGTCGTCGGCCGTGGTGTGATCGGCGAGGCGATAGGTGAGCGCCTCGATCAGCGCTGGTCCTTGACCGGCACGGGCACGCTCGATCGCCTCGGCAACGGCTTGACGAACCGCGATCACGTCGTTGCCGTCCACCTGCTCGCCCTCGAATCCCCCGGCGATCGCCTTTTGAGCCAGGGTCTCAGCGGATGTCTGCGCCTGCCGGGAAACCGAGATCGCCCACTGGTTGTTGTTGACCACGAACACGACCGGCAGCTTCCACACACCGGCCACGTTCACGGTCTCGAAGAAATCGCCCTTCGAGGTCGCGCCATCCCCCAGCGCACAAAGCGCAATCCGATGGTCGTGGCGGAGTTTCATGGCGGTGGCCACGCCCGCCGCTTGAACCGCATGCGAGGCGATGGGAATGCATACCGGGAAATCGCGTCGAGGACCCGTGTAATGGCTTCCGCGCTCGTCCCCGCCCCAGAATTGAAGGATCTCGGTCATCGTCACGCCGCGCCATAGCTGCGCCCCCTGTTCCCGATAAGTCGGGAGCAGCACGTCGTCTTCGCCCATCGCGGCGGCGAGCCCGACCGCGACGGCCTCTTGTCCGAGACAGGACGGATAGGTTCCGAGCCTCCCGGTTCGCTGCAACGCGACCGCACGCGCATCGAACATGCGGGTCAGGGTCATGGCCTTATAGAGAGGCACGACCTCATTTGGATTTCGGCCAAATTCCGGCAGATCGCCGATCGGCTTCCCCGAAGGGTCAAGATAGCGCCGGTACCGGATCTGAAAGGTGGCAACGGTCTGTTCGGTCGTCGTCTGGCGTCCCGTGATGAGTTCTCGCGTGACATTGGAACCTGCAACCGCCGTCATTTCACACGACCTCCGCGGACGTTACGCCTTGCCGTTGCGCAATCCGTTTCCGTGCGAGGCGATCGGCGACGATGTTGGGCGCGACATCTTCGGCGGCGGCTTGACGGAAGATCTCGGTCAGGGTGGCGCCGATACCGCACACCTGCGCCCACGCCTTCGCTCCGTGCGGATCTTCCCCCATCCGTTCAAGGGCTGCGCCGATGAGGCCGCCGGCATTGATGACGTAGTCGGGGGCGTAGAGGATTCCGCGACGATGCAGTGCGTCACCGTGGCGGTCCTCGGCGAGCTGGTTGTTGGCGCAGCCGGCGATCACCGAACAGCGAAGCTCGGGGACGGTGTGATCGTCGAGAACGGCCCCCAATGCACAGGGCGCGAACACGTCTACCTCCGCGGCATGAATCTCATCGGGTGTCGCCTTTTTCGCTCCGAGTTCCTTGGCCGCGCGGTCCACGCGCTCACGGTCGATATCCGCGACGATCAGGTGAGCGCCGGCATCGTCGAGCCGCCGACACAGCTCCACCCCCACATTCCCGAGACCCTGCACGGCGACCCTCGCACCGGCCAGGGTCTCGCTGCCGAAACGGAAGCGCGAGGCGGCGCGGATGCCCTCGAAGACCCCGAGGGCCGTCATCGGCGAAGGATCGCGCCGGGCCGAACTGCCGATCACGTATTCCGTTTCCCGGGAGACCCATCTCATCTCCCGAACCGAAACGCCGACATCCTCGCCGGTGATGTAGCGCCCCCCGAGGCGTTCCACGAGCCGGCCGAAAGCTCTGAACAAGGACTTGGTCTTGTTCCTAACCGGATCTCCCATGATGACCGCCTTGCCGCCGCCGAATGGGAGATTGGCCAGCGCCGCCTTGGAGGTCATCCCCCGCGACAGGCGCAGGGCGTCATTGACGGCCTCGATCTCGGAGGCATAGTGCCACATTCGGCAGCCCCCGAGGGCCGGCCCGAAAACCGATTCGTGAATGGCGATGACGCATTTCAGGCCCGAGGACGGGTCTTGGACCGCGATGGCCTGCTCATGTCCATCGAAGGCCCGAAGCAAACGTGCCCGATCCGTGATGTCGGTCATGATCGGCGCGTGGGATCGCGACTGGTTTGAAGCGGGCGGTGAATGCTCTTCGGGACGCGGACGAGAATCCACATACATGGTACCGGCTCTCCTGACTCCGGACAGTCGGCTCCGCATCGTCCGTCTTCGAGTGACGACTTAGTTTCGCGAGGACCCACGAAGCCGAACCCTGGAGCGCCCTCCCATCGAGATGGTACTTTTCTGCTTCGTTTTTATAGATTATGGTAATTCCGGTTTAATATTCAGTCAAAACAACTTATTGTTACCTCTTGGAAATTTCAGTACAATGTCTTTCTAAACTATGCATAAATATTTCTTCAATATTTTATTTCCAGAACATTTATTACATTTCTTAATTCCCATATTTTATTTATAGGTTTACACGGGTGTTTGGGCAGGTCCGATGGTGTTCGTTTGGCGGCCGAGGAATGCGACGCCGACACGGGATGCCGGCGCCCGCCCCAAGTGACTGGTGACGAACCGGCAGACCGCCAAGACCTTCTCAAGGCTCACTCCCGTTCTGACACCCAGCCCGTCCAGCATGTACAGTACGTCCTCCGTCGCCACGTTTCCGGTCGCGCCCTCGGCAAACGGGCAGCCCCCGAGCCCGGCGACGGAGCCGTCGACGATCGCGATTCCGCGCTCAAACACGGCGAGGAGGTTGGCCAGCGCCTGCCCATAGGTGTCATGGAAATGCACGGCGAGTCGTTCCCGGGGAACCTTCTCGGCCACGGCTTGGACCATGGCTTGGGCTTTGCCTGGAGTTCCGATACCGATGGTGTCGCCGAGAGAGATTTCATCGCAGCCGAGACGAAGGAACGAGGCCGCGACCTTGGCTACCTTTTCACGGGGGATATCGCCCTCGAACGGGCAGCCGAGAGTGCATGAGACATAGCCGCGGATCCAGATGCCCCGTTCCTTTGCCGCCGCGCAGACGCGGGCGTATCCGTCGAGGCTCTCGGCGACCGAACAGTTGAGATTACGCTGACAAAACGTCTCCGAGGCTGCGGTAAATACGGCGATCTCGCGGGCCCCCGCCGTCAAGGCGGCATCAAGCCCCACCATGTTGGGGACGAGAACGGGATAAGCGATGCCGTCCCGCCAGGGAATCTGGGCCAACACCTCGGCCGTGTCGGCCATCTGCGGCACCCGTTTCTCGGATACGAAACTACCGACTTCGATGACGTTGAACCCGGCCTCGCCTAAGCGCCGAATGAAATCCACCTTGACCTCTGTCGGAACCGTCGCGGCTTCGTTCTGAAGACCGTCCCGTGGCCCGACCTCGACGAGTTTGACCGTCGATGGCAACCTCATCGCCAGGTCTCCCCGGGAGGTTTGATGGTGACCAGTTCAGACCCTTCTTCGACTTGATCTCCGACGCGCACGTGCACGGCCTCGACGATTCCATCAGCCTGGGCGACGATGGAGTGCTCCATCTTCATCGCCTCCAGGACGACGAGAGAACTGCCCTGGGAGACCCGGTCATTGACCGAGATTTCGACGCGGGCGACAACGCCCGGGATGGGCGCCAGTAGGTCCCGGGGCGTCGCCTCGACGGTAACCGCGGTCTCAAGAGGATCGTGAAGACGCAGGCGAATGGGCCGGCCCTTCCAAACGACCTCGATGTCGGAGTCGCGGAGGGTCACCGAGGCTCGGCTGCGGACGCCGTCTATGGTCGCGGAGATCTCGTTCCCCTCGTGCCGGATCCCTCGCAGCTTGAGTCGATGATCGCGGGCTTCGATCCATAGTTCAGCCGTATCAAAGACCGCTGCGATTTCCTCGACCGTACTGCCGACTTCAATACGAAGCGTTTGGCGGTTCTCCCGGTTGAGCCGCCATCCATCCGTCCGGCGCCATGGCGAGTAAGGATCGGGAGAGTCCCCTGACCGCGCCCTTGCCGCCTGTTCGCGCTCGGCCAGAATGGCTGCCGCCGTGATCGCCAGCACTTCCCCGGGTACGGGTTCAGGGGCGGCGGTACCGGCGGCCATCATTCGCTCGAGATAGCCGGTATCGACGCCTCCCGCGGCGAAGCCGGGGTCATCGACGATGGCTGTCAGCACGGCAATGTTGCTGGCGACGCCCGTGACCTGCGTCCGCGACAGCGCCGCCCGCAGGCGTCGGAGGGCGCTCTCCCGATCGCTGTCCCGGGCCGTGAGTTTGGCGATCATCGGATCATAGTGGACAGGGACGGCGTCGCCTTCGCGGATGCCGGCGTCGACCCTGAGGTTTTGGTCTTCTCGCGGCAGGACCAGTCGCTCAAGCCGCCCTGGGCTCGGGCGGAAATCGTGCTCGGGATCCTCGGCATAGATGCGCACTTCGATGGCATGGCCGCGGGCTTGGATTCCGTCCTGAGTAAGCGGAAGCGGTTCGCCCGCCGCAACCCTGAGCTGCCATTCGACGAGATCAAGGCCGGTGACCATCTCGGTCACCGGGTGCTCGACTTGAAGACGCGTATTCATTTCCATAAAGCAAAAGGTCCCGGCCGCGGCGGCCAGGAATTCCATGGTGCCGGCGCCGACATAGCCGATGGCACGCGCGCCGGTGACCGCGGCCTCCCCGAGGGCGCGGCGCAGCTTTTCGTCGAGCCCGGGCGCCGGAGTTTCTTCGACAACCTTTTGATGCCTCCGCTGGACCGAACAGTCACGCTCGTTGAGGTGCACGACATGACCGTGCGTATCGGCGAAGACCTGAACCTCGATATGTCGGGGGTCGGCGATGAACCGCTCGATGAGCACGCCGTCATCCCCAAAGGCGGATGCAGCTTCACGCCGGGACGCTGTGACCGCCTCGATCAGGTCGGCTTCCTCGGTGACGACCCGCAGGCCGATGCCGCCGCCGCCGGCAACCGGTTTGACCAGAATCGGATAGCCGATCTTCCGGGCCGCCCGCTGCCACGCCATGGGATCGCGGCTCTCCTCTTGGTAGCCCGGAATCACCGGAACCCCGGCCGCGGCCATGGTCTCCTTGGCCTTGCCCTTCGCTCCCATGGCGCGAATGACGCCGGGCGCGGGACCGACGAACACGACACCGTCGTCGGCGCAGGCCTGGGCGAAATCGGCGCTCTCGGCCAGGAATCCATAGCCGGGATGAACCGCCTGGGCCCCGCTGCGCCGCACCGCGGCGAGAATAGACGCAATGTTGAGATAGCTGTCCCGGGCCGGTGCATCGCCGACTCGATGGGCTTCGTCCGCCAGCGCAACGTGAAGCGCATCCTCGTCGACGTCTGAGAAGACGGCCACGGCGCGGATGCCGAGGCGCCGGCATGTCCGGATCACCCGGCAGGCGATCTCACCTCGATTGGCAATGAGCACCGAATCGAACATCGCAGTCAGCCGGCCCGCCAGACGGGTTGCCGTTTCTCCAGAAAGGCCGCGATACCTTCACGCCCCTCGGGGCTCGCCCGTGTGTCGGCGATGCGCCGTGCCGTGTCCTTGACGAGTTCGGAATCGATCTTGCGCCCCGCCACCTCCCAGATGAGCCGTTTGACATCGGCCTGGGCACCCGGCCCGCCTTCGAGAAGGCCATCAACAAGGTTTTGAACCGTGCTGTCGAGCTCCACCGCAGGCGCGACCGCATGGACCAGTCCGAGACGACCGGCCTCACGGGCGTCGAAGCGCTCCCCGGTCAGCATGTAGCGACGCGCCGCCCGGGCGCCGATGGCCTTGAGCAGATAGGGCGAAATGACAGCCGGAATGAGACCGAGCCTGACTTCCGAGAGCGCGAAACGTGCCCCCTCGGCGGCAACGGCGATATCGCACGCCGCCACAAGCCCGACGCCGCCGCCATAGGCGTCGCCTTGAACCCGCGCAATGGTCGGCTTCGGCACGTTATGGATCGCGCGCATGAGCTCGGCCAGCGCCTTCGCGTCGGCGAGGTTTTCTTCATGGGTGTAGCCCGCCGCTCGTTTCATCCAGGCCATATCGGCACCGGCGCAGAAGCTCCGGCCTTCCCCGGCAAGGACAATGAGGCGAACGCCAGGGTCCTCAGCCAGGCGGGTCAAACTCCACGTGAGTTCGGCAATCACTTCATCATCGAACGCGTTGTGACGTTCCGGGCGGTTCAGGACCAACCGGGCAATACGCCTCTCCACGTCCATACGAACCGATGACTCGCAGGATTTCGTCATCGCGCTCACATTCGGAATATGCCGAAGTCGGTCTTCTCGATCGGCGCGTTCAAGGCCGCAGACAGGCACAAACCCAAGACCGTGCGGGTGTCCGCCGGCGCGATGATGCCGTCATCCCACAGTCGGGCGCTGGCATAGTAGGGATGCCCCTGGCGCTCGTAGGCCTTACGGACATCCTCCTTGAACGACGTCTCTTCGCGGACGTCCCAGACCTCTCCCCTGGCGCTGAGACCGTCACGTCGAACCTGCGCAAGCACCATGGCGGCCTGCTCACCCCCCATGACGGAAATGCGCGCATTCGGCCACAGGAACAGGAAGCGCGGCCCATAGGCACGGCCGCACATCGCGTAGTTGCCGGCCCCGAAACTGCCGCCGATCACGATCGTGATCTTGGGCACGCGAGAACAGGCCACCGCCGTGACCAGCTTGGCGCCGTCCTTGGCGATCCCCTCGGTCTCGTATTTGCGGCCGACCATGAAACCCGCGATATTCTGGAGAAAGAGGATCGGCACACCCCGCGCACAGCAGATCTCGATGAAATGGGCGCCTTTAAGCGCCGAGTCCGAGAAAAGAATCCCGTTATTGGCGAGGATGCCGACTGGATATCCATGGATGTGGGCAAAGCCGCAGACCAAGGTCGTGCCATAGAGGGCCTTGAATTCGTCGAACTCGCTGCCGTCGATCAGTCGCGCGATCACGTCGCGCACGTCGTAAGGCTTGCGGGGATCATCAGGCACGATCCCGTCGATTTCCAACGGGTCGTAGGCGGCCTCACGCGGCGGCCGAACCACCACCGGCATCTGCCGAACGCAGTGGCAGCGGGCGATAATCCGCCGCAGGAGCGACAGGCAATGGGCGTCATCCGCCGCATAGTGGTCGGTGACGCCCGAGCGACGGCAATGAACGTCGGCACCGCCCAGATCCTCGGCGGTAACGACCTCTCCGGTCGCCGCCTTCACGAGCGGCGGCCCGCCGAGAAAGATCGTGCCCTGTCGGCGAACAATGATGCTCTCGTCCGACATCGCCGGAATGTAGGCGCCGCCAGCGGTGCAGGAGCCCATGACCGCCGCGATCTGCGGGATACCGTCGGCCGACATTCGGGCCTGATTGTAGAAGATACGGCCGAAGTGGTCGCGATCGGGGAACACCTCGTCCTGCCGCGGCAGATTGGCACCTCCGGAGTCGACGAGATAGATGCAGGGCAAGTGGTTATCGAGGGCGATCTCCTGGGCCCGCAGGTGCTTCTTGACGGTCAGCGGATAATAGGTTCCGCCTTTGACTGTGGCGTCGTTGGCGACGATGACGCATTCTCGGCCTGAAACAGACCCGATCCCGGTCACGAGTCCGGCCGCGGGAACCTCCTCGTCGTATACCTCTCGGGCCGCGAGCTGCGAAAACTCCAAAAACGGCGCTCCGGCGTCGAGAAGATGGTCGATGCGATCACGGACGAGAAGCTTGCCACGGGCCCGATGCTTCTTGCGTGCCTCGGGGCTCCCGCCCTTCCCTATCGCCGCCACTTGCGTCCTGAGATCCTCGACAAGGGCGGCCATGGCGCTGGCATTCCGCGCGAATGCCTCGCTTCTGGTATCGACTCGACTGCGGAGCTCGGGCATTGCCGCTTGTCCTTCCTTCATCCCTGCGCGAGAGCACGGCTGATGATGAGGCGCTGGATGTCGCTGGTTCCTTCGTAGATCCGGCAGGCCCGGACGTCCCGCCAGATGCGCTCGACGGGAAAATCCCGGAGGTATCCATACCCGCCGAGGATCTGCATGGCCTCCGAGCTTACCCGCTCCGCCATCTCCGAGGCCTTGAGCTTGGCCATGGCCGCTTCCGTCCGGCAAGGTCGTCCGGCGTCGACCAGGGTTGCCGCGTGCAGCACGAGCTGACGGGCCGCCTCGATCTCTGTCGCCATGTTGGCGAGGCGAAAGCCGACCGCTTGATGCTCGATGATGGGCTTGCCAAAGGCGAACCGCTCGCGAGCATAGGCGAGGGCCACCTCGAAGGCGGCGCGGGCCATGCCGACCGCCTGCGCGGCGATTCCGATCCGCCCGACTTCGAGCGTGGCAAGGGCGATCCGATATCCATCCCCCTCGTCGCCGAGGAGATGATCGGGCGGCAACCGGACCCCCTCGAAGACGATTTGGGCGGTATCCGAGGCCGTTTGTCCGACCTTGTCCTCGATGCGCGCGACGACGTAGCCCGGGCTGTCGGTGGGCACGGAAAACGCCGAGATCCCGTCCTTGCCGGCGGAGGGATCGGTGATCGCGAAAACAATCGCCAAGTCGGCATGGGCGCCCGACGTGACAAACTGCTTTGTGCCGCTGAGAATCCAGCCGTTTCCGTTGCGTTGGGCCCGCGTCTTGATGTTGGTTGCGTCGGAACCGGCCTGCGGTTCGCTCAAACAAAAGCATCCCAACTGTTCACCGCGCGCCAGCGGAATCAGGAAGCGCCGTTTTTGCGTCTCGCTCCCGAAACGCAGCAGGGAACCGCAAACCAGCCCGTTATGCACGCTCATCACGGTCGACACGGCGCCATCACCGGCTGCAATCTCCTCGACCGCCAGGGCGTAGGACACGTGATCGGCTCCCGCCCCGCCCCAACGCGGGGGCACCAGTATGCCCATCAAACCGATATCGGCGAGACCGGCGATGGCCTCATGCGGGAAGAGGTGCTCTCGATCCCACTTTGCCGCATTGGGCGCCAGCCTTTCGCGGGCGAAGCGTCGGCTCGTCTCAAGGATCAGCCGTTGCTCCTCGCATGGCAGCATGAATCCTCCGTTGATGTCGTCACCGCTATCCATGTCTCCGTCTCAGGCCGTCTCCCGGAACAGCTCTCGGCCGATCAGCATGCGGCGGATCTCGCTCGTCCCGGCACCGATCTCGTAGAGCTTGGCGTCGCGAAGAAGGCGGCCCGCCGGAAAGTCATTGATGTATCCGTTTCCGCCCAGCGCCTGGATCGCCTGGAGCGCCACCCAGGTCGCGTTTTCGGACGCGACGAGGATCGCCGCCGCGGCGTCCTTGCGGGTGACAACGCCTCGGTCGCTCGCTTGCGCGACCGAGTAGACGAGGGCGCGGCTCCCGGTAAGACGGCAGTACATATCGGCGAGCTTGCCCTGCATGAGCTCGAACTCGCCGATCGCGCGTCCGAACTGCTTGCGATCGTGCACATAGGGCAAAACCACATCCATGCAGGCCTGCATGAGTCCCAGGGGACCTCCGGCGAGGACCAGACGCTCGATATCAAGACCGCTCATGAGAACCTCGGCGCCGCCGCCCACCGGTCCCAAAACGTTGGTTTGCGGGACGAAACAGTCCTCGAACACCAGCTCGCAGGTGTTGGACCCGCGCATCCCGAGCTTGTCGAGCTTCTGGGCCGTCGAGTACCCCGGCATCTCCCGCTCGACCACAAAGGCCGTCACATTCTTGCGGTCCTCGGGATGCCCCGTTTTCGCATAGACGACAACCACATCCGCGTCGGGTCCGTTGGTGATCCACATCTTGTTTCCGTTCAACACGAAGCCTTGACCGCGTGGCTTGGCCCGCATGCGCATGCCTAGAACGTCGGACCCGGCGCCCGTTTCGCTCATGGCGAGCGCGCCGACGGATTCCCCCGAGACGAGGCTAGGGAGGTATCTGCGCTTCTGGTCATCGCTGCCGTAGCGGTGAATCTGATTGACGCAGAGATTGGAGTGGGCGCCGTAGCTCAATCCCACCGAGGCCGAAGCGCGGCTGATCTCCTCCATCGCCACGACATGCTCGAGATAGCCCATGCCGGCGCCGCCATAGGCCTCGCCGACCGTGATCCCGAGGACACCAAGTTGGCCGAGCTTCGGCCAGAGATGCGAGGGGAACTGGTTGTCGCGGTCGACTGCCGCGGCGAGCGGGGCAATCTCGTTGGCGGCGAAGCCGCGCACAGCCTCCCGCAGGATGTCGACGGTTTCTCCGAGATTGAATTGCCGGGCACAGAGGTCGGTCACGACCGTCATGCTCCCTTGCAACGGCGGCACCCGTGTGAGGGGCTCGTGGCCACTCGGTCGAGTCCCTCAAAGGGTTCGCGATTGGAACTCGGTTGTGAGCCTCAATGGCACCTTAATCTTGACGTGGTAAGACTTTTGTCCCGACGGAACTCACGCCAATTCACAGACTTGTGAGGACAAGAGGGAAGACGTCCCGACGCAGCCGAGGATCGCGCCTTTTACGACGTTCAAGAACTTCTGGGGGCGTGTGGTGGATAGGGCAAAGATCGAGGATCTCAGATTCCACGATCTGCGTCACGATTTCGCCTCACGCTGGATGCGGATTGTTGGAGATCAAGAGCGCTTGTCAATGATCCTGGGTCATAAGACTCGGCTCATGACCGATCGATATACGCATTTCAACACCGCCGACCTACATCGGGCGATGGCACAGAGCCACTGATTTGAAAATGTTCCGTTAGAAATTGGGTATGTGAATCAATCCTTTAATTGGTGGGCGCACAAGGACTCGAACCTTGGACCCGCTGATTAAGAGTCAGCTGCTCTGCCAACTGAGCTATGCGCCCCCAAAGAGGTCCCGGCTTTGGC
>JANQJG010000223.1 GCA_028281785.1 Rhodospirillales bacterium | reverse complement strand
GCGGGGTGCGCCGCATCTTCGGCGGGCGCGCCAAAATCCGCCGCGTCCTCTTCATGGCCGCCCAAGTCGCCGCCATCTGGAACCCCACCTTGAAGGCCTCCAAACAGCGCCTCCGCAACGCCGGAAAAAAACCCAAGGTCGCCATCGTCGCCGTCATGCGAAAACTCATCGTCACACTCAACGCTATGGTCCGCGATAACGCAAATTGGCACCCCAAAACCGTCTGACCGAAAAGACAGTTGCTCACCCGGCGCGCTCCGCTCGCCACCCTCTCCCCCCAATGGGCGGAGAGGGTTCATTGGATGCGTGCGTGTCACGGGGGTTTCATCAATCCGACATGCCGTGGCCTTGTCGGCGGGATACGGTCCCGGGCTTCGACGGGAGCCGAGGGGGAGCCGAGACCCAGATGAAGATCGTCACCTACAACATCCAATTCACGCGCGGGCGCGACGGCCGGCTCGACCTGCCGAGGGTCGCGGCGACCATTGCCGAGGCAGACATCATCGGCCTGCAGGAGGTCGACCGTTTCTGGCGCCGCACCGGCATGCAGGACCAGGCCCTCGCCATGGCCGAGCACTTCCCCGGCTATGACTGGGTGTTCGCGGCCGGCTGCGACGCCGCGGCCCATCTGCCCGACCGGGCGGGCGCGGACGCCGCGGCGCGCGGGCGTCGCCGCCAGCACGGCAACATGGTGCTTTCGCGCTGGCCGATCCTGACCTCGCGAAGCCTGCGCCTGCCGAAGGCGACGACCGATGTGTTCTGTATGGACCGGGTGCTGTGCGAGGCGGTGATCGACGCGCCAGGCGGGCCGCTGCGCGTCTATGTCACCCATCTCTGCCATATCGGTCCGGAGACCCGGCTGCCGCAGGTCGCCCATATCGTCGAGCTGTTCGGAAGCCTGCCGCGCGCGGGCGCCTGCTGGAGCGGCGCGCACCCCAAGGAAGCCGCCTGGACCGATGGCGACCCGGTCCCGCCTTATCCCGATGAGATGATCCTCATGGGCGACTTGAACTTCACGCCGGATAGCAAGGAATATGCGACACTTTTGGGCGCTGGTCTGGGTTTGGCGGATAGCTGGCGGGTGCTTGGCCGCGATCCCCTGGCGCCGGAGGATTATTCGCTCCGCGTCATTCCCGCGCCGCACATCACCCGGCGCATCGACCATATCATGGTGTCGGAAAGCCTCCAGGGGCGGGTTCGGAAGGGCTGGATCGATCAGGCGGCGATGGCCTCCGACCACTACCCGGTCTGGATCGAGCTCAGCTAGCCGAAGCGGATCGACTGCCCTCCTTTCACCATGAACTACTCGGCGGGGGAGGGGGTCGGCTCCGGCTCTCCGTTCTCGTCCTCCACTTCGTCGACGCCCGTGATCATGGCCCATAGATAGGCGGTCCAGGGCTTGCCGGTGAAGGCCATGTAGACATGGGCGATGAAGAAGGCGAGCATGGCGAAGGCGGCGGCGGCGTGCACCCCGGCCACCGCGCCCAGGGTCAGCCAGTCGAGCCCCAGCTTGCCCCAGTCGTTGTAGTACATGTAGAGCAGGCCCGAGACCCAGATCACCGGCGAGATCGCCAAATTGAAGGAGAGGTAGGCGAGGCGCTGAAGGGGATTGTGCTTGGCAGCCCGGGTCTTTTTGTACGGATGCGGCACGTTCACGTCGAAGATCCCCTTGGTGTAGTAGCGGGCCACGGCGATCAGCTTCTCGGTCGTGGGGATGTACTGCTTCCACTCCCCGGTCACGAAGTTCCAGAAGATCACGAACACCCAGAGGCCGATCAGGGTCCAGGCGAAGACGCGATGCCAGTCCGCCGCCATCTCGTAGCCGAGAAGGGCGTAGGCCCCGTTGACCTCGAAGCCGGTGATCATCAGCAGGATGATCAGGATCGCCTGGCTCCAATGGGCGAAGCGCTCGAAGCGCGTGAAGACGATAGCCCTGATTTTCGCCATTGCCGTCTATCTCCCTCTCATCCTTGCGACGACGCGGATCGCCAGATGCACGAGCACCCCGAACAGCGTCAGCGCAACGGCGGCCCATCCCAGCTGGCTGAGCCAGAGGTAGGAGTCGCGCCCCGGCATGTAGAAACCGGTCAAGCTGGCCAGGCGGCCGCCGGCTTTCGTGTGGCAATCGTTACAGGCCAAAGCCTGCTCCTTGGGCGCCACCATGTGGAGAATGGGCCAGTAATACACCGTCTCGACGAACCCGTACTCGCCGCTGAATTCGACATTCCGGGCGAGCAGCCCCGTGGTCAGCGCCTTGCCCCATTCGAAATTCCGCCAGAAGGCGGTCTCGTCCTTTCCGAAGAGGTGGGGGATCGCCAGGATCTTCTGCCGCGAGTCATAAGGCTGCTTGCCGCGCATGACCTTGAAGGGCCAGATGCGGGAATCCGGGTCCCCGGAATGGCCCGTGATTCTGTTGATGTCGACGATGCCGGTATCGTCGATCCGTTCGCCGAGGAGGGTGTATTCGATCCGCCCGTCGAACCAGTGGTACTCGGGAACGACGTTGTCCTCCCAGCGGAAGTCGCCCTTCTTGCTGTCATAGACGGGGTAGCCGTCCGCGTCTTTCTCGACGAAGGTCTTGCCCTCGTCGTTCCTTTTGCCGGCCGTCGACCAGTCCCACCACATCTTGGTCTTCTTGCCGCCCCGGGCGAATTCCGGCACATGGCAGGTGGCGCAGGCCACGCGGTCGGTGTGATCGTTGAGCTTGGGGTGATTGTCCTCGGGGTGCGGCGTCAGCCCGTGGCAGGACTCGCAGGTCGCCCGCGTGTCGTCGGTATGGCCGGGAACGTCGATGCCATACCGGTCGACGGCCTTGGTCACGTAGCGGCTGCCCGTGACATCGTGGCTGCCGGTGGTGTGGCAGGTCGTGCAGGCGAAGTTGAGCCCGTCGGTGGCCATATGAACGTCGAGCTCATGGCTCGGCGAGAGCATTGAGGAGTCCAGGTCGCCATGCTTGACCGCGTCCCCGCCGCCGCCGAAGAAATGGCAGGCGCCGCAATTCTGGCGGCCGGGCTTGCCGACATTCTGGGCGACGGCGACGAGATCGACGGCCTTGAAGAGCCTGGGGCCGAACTTCTTGTCCTCGTAGGCCGGGTGGCCGGCGGCGGTTGGGAACTTCCTGTAGGTTCCCGTGGTATCGTGGCAGACCAGGCAGTCGACATTCGCCTGTTCGTCGAAATCGAAGCTCTCGTCCTTCCAGCCGTAGCCGATATGGCAGCTGGTGCAGCGCGGCCAGTTGGTCGCGGTGGCGACGCAGAAATTGTTGATGACGTTGCGCTTGCCGAGCTCCTGCCCGGTGATCGGGTTGTCGAAGCGCCAGGTCCAGTGGGTCGTCTTATGAATCTGCTTGGCGGCCTCCGTATGGCATCGGATACAGGCTCGGGTGACTTCCGGCCCCGAGGTGAACGGTCCCTGCAAGGCCCTGAATTTGGTGTGGTCGGCGGTCGAGGATTGCGCGTCGTCCCGGGTCTGTCCCCCTGTCGACGGCGCGGTCTGCGCCGCCGCCGCGGCGCCTCGGGCGTTCTCGATCGGTATCGCCAGTGCCCCGGCCAGCAGCATGCCGGCGGCCAGGGTGAGGAGCCATGCGCTCCCTCGTACTCTCGGCCGTGCCCCCATTCTTGATGTCCTCGACGACCGGTTCCGGCCGGCCATTTTGGTATGGCGGCCTTCATCCAATAGTTTCATTAGAACATCAGCATATTCTAATTCAAACGTGAAACTCAAGCCAAAACCATGAATAAAATGTGGAATATCAAAAGGCTATGTTATTGCGTTTCATGCGCCCCCCGGGTCCGGGACGGCGGAGGGCGAAGGCCTTGAAATCGCCGTTTTTCCGACCATAACGCTATGGGGGCATTGCGTTGCCGGCCCACCTATATGAATGTGGTAAGCTCTCACCAGTTGGGAGAACCAGTTAGCGATGCCAGACGACATCCGGGAGCCCACGGGCCCGGCCCAGGCGAAGGGGGCGGGCTCTCCCTCAACATCGAGTTCCGGAGGCGGGCGGAGCGGCCCCGGCAAGCCGGGGCTGATTGCCCGGCTTCGCGCCTATTTTCTCGCCGGAATCCTTCTCACCGCGCCGATCGCCATCACCTTCTACCTGGCCTGGATCTTCATCAATTTCGTCGACTCCAAGGTCGAGCCGCTGATTCCGGCGCGCTACAACCCGGAAACCTATCTGCCCTTCGCCACGCCCGGCCTCGGCGTCCTGGTGTCGATCATCGTGCTGACCTTCATCGGCTGGTTGGCGGCGGGCTATCTGGGCCGCTTCTTCCACCGGATCTTCGAGCAGATCGTCGACCAGGTGCCGGTGATCCGCAGCGTCTACGCGACGCTGAAGCAGATTTTCGAGACCGTGCTGGCGCATCGCTCGACGGCCTTCCGCGAGGCGGTGCTGGTGGAGTATCCGCGGCGCGGCATCTGGGCCATCGGCTTCATCACCGGCCAGACCGAAGGCGAGGTGCAGAACATCACCGCGGAGCAGACCGTCAACGTCTTCCTGCCGACGACCCCGAACCCGACCTCGGGCTTCCTGCTGTTCGTGCCGCGCAAGGACCTCGTGTCGCTCGACATGGCGGTCGAGGAGGCGATCAAGATGGTGATCTCGGGCGGCATCGTCACCCCGCCGGACCGCCGCAGCGAGGACGAGCAGGCAACACCCAAGGTCTCGGCCAAGACCTATGAGGAGGTCGATATCCTGCGCGAGCGCGCGGGCGCGCCGATCCTGGTTTCGAAGGAAAAGCAGCCCACGGAGTAATGGGCGGGGCGCCTCGGCGCCTCTCACGTCGGGTCAACAGGCGGCCGCCCTGTTTGTTTGAGGGCCTTGGCGGCCTCGCGCAGCACCTGCTCGTTCTCGCGATCGCCGAAATAGCCGAAGGTCGCGAACCAAATCACGACCGTGTCGAACGTCTCCCGCCAAGGCAGGCGGCGCATGTCGCCCGGCGTTTCCGATTTGCCGGTCATTCGTTACCCCATGAGTTACCGGAATGGTCCCGCGCCGAGCCGTTAGCCCCGCATATGCATGACCGGGATTCCCGCCTGGGGCCTCTTCATCGGAATTCTCGCCGGTCTCGATCAACCATCTCCCAACGGTCCAATCAATCGCCCGAGAATATCGATGTATAGACGAATACTGAGTCCATATATTCTAATTTTCATTTTCAGATCTGGCTATATTATTTTTAATTTTATTAAATTAAAAACATAAATGTTTCCATAAATACATAAAAAAGATACAAAATAACAAATTAGATATTTCATTTATTTTGGGGAGAGAAAATGATTCCGTTTTTTTTGGTGAATTCGCCGGGCGGCAGCGGGACCAAATGGCTTGCCAATCTGTTGAATCAGCACCCGAGCGTGATGTGTTTTCACGCACTCCGGAGACGAGATTGGCGAAGTGACGA
>JANQJG010000216.1 GCA_028281785.1 Rhodospirillales bacterium | reverse complement strand
ACTTGAAGAAGTACGAGGTCGCTCAGGCCAGCCGGGATGCGGCCGAGGCTCGCGACTCGGAACGGCGCGCGCAGAACGAACTCGACGAAATCGGCCTTCAGGTCCACCGCCGACGGCGATGACAGCCGCCGCCTGCGTCGGCACACCGCCATTCGAGGTGACGCAGATCTGGCACAGCCGGTATGACGACGATCCCGGTCATATCTGGCTGAGATCCATGTTCCGGGACGTGAGCGTCAGCTTGAGTTAACGGGCGCCCTGCTGGCTAATCGCGGTGAAGGCGGGAGAGGAGAGCCGGGTTGTCCCAGCCGGGCTGCCTGTCCTCGATCAGAACCTCGTGACGGTTCGTTGCGGCCTCGTCGCCATCCGTTTGGCTTGCCACGACCTGAACCCAGCGCGCGACGACCTCGTTGTTGACGTCGTCGAGCGCCACGGCCGCGATGTCCTCCAGCGCCGTCCAGGATTCTTGCGCCAAGGCGCCCAGATAACGCCGGAAAGCGAGGGTATCCAATATCCATTTGTCGGGCACATAGCGGATAACGAGGTCCGCGGCGCCCGGTGGCTCCGGAAGGTCGATGCGTCCCGCCAACGTCACGACGTAGTCCGTTCGGAGGTTTGGATTGGACCGTGTCGTGAGAAGGTTGCGTCGGTCTTGTCGATTCATGGCCATATCATGACGCGGCCGCCGGCTCGCGGCTACACGAATACACCATCCGGCTGCGCCGCCGCCGATCCCGTAGCGACTTCCACGAAACCCGGCGGCGAGGTCTGAAAGGCGAGCCCGCCTCTGACGCCGGTGATCGCCCCGGCCTCCTCGAAGATCCCTTGAATATCGTGTTGCATCGGCGACGGCAGGGGCGACTCGGACCGAAGGATCAGGTCAAGGCGCCGCCGCCCATCGCGTACCAGTCCGTCAAGCTGAATTCGGCCAAGGCGGCTCAGGGGCAGATCGATCAGGAAACGGAGTTCCTTGTCCTTTTTGCCCCCATTGCCGTCCTCATCGGACAAAGCGCGCGTGAACAGTCGAACCGCCTGGATCTCGCCCTGCGCATAGACCGGAAACATCAGCGACCGCCAGTCGCCCTGCGCGGTTTCCCCAGCCTGTCGGCCCAGCCTGAAAAATTCATCGCTGAGCCGCGCGTGCAGGTCGGGCCGAGTCCGGGCCAGGACGCCGGCCGTAGCGTTTCCCCACCAGCCGCTGAGATCGCCGCCACGGAGCGCGCTGAGGAAGAACAGGATATCGGAGGCGAGACGCGCATCGGGCCGGGGCAGGACGGCGGTCGAAAGGCGATGCACGGCGGCCGGGTTGGATTGCTGAAGCGCCTGAAAGGCGTCCCGCAGAGTCGGCCAGCCGCGTAGCCTCGAAATCTCCTCCGCCGGCGCGGAGTCGGGGGCGGCCGAGGGCGCGCCTGCGGTCACGGGGCCGGCGACGCGCAAGGTGATGATGCTTCCGATCGGGGGACCATCGCCCAGGGCCAGGGCCAACGTTCCGATGGGGGTCGTCACCAGGGGCTGGCCCATGGCGGCGAATCCCGTGACCGAGCCCTGGATCGTGGAGCCGGTTGCAAGGCTGACCGCCGCCGGGGAAGCGTTCGTGGAAGTTTGTCCAACGGCATGGGATGGCTGCGTGGCGATGACTTGTACCGGAATCCGGGTGCCCCGGCCGGCGATTACCGCTTCCTTCGGGAATGTCGGCGTATGGCTCGCTGGCATGGCCACGCCGGTCGACCCGGCGGCGGGTCGTGTGCCCGTCGGGCTGTCGCCGGTTTGGGGCGACGAGGGGAAAGGCGGCCTTGGATTGCCGGTTGGCCCGACGGCCAGGGGCGTGATCGCGGGGGACCCCGCCATCACGGACGGCCCCGGCACCATGCCGGGCGCCGGACTCCGGGCCGGTGCCGCCGGAACGATAAGAACCGCGGTACCTCTTGCGCCGATCGCGAAGCGTGGAAACAAGGTTTCCGTCGGGGATGCCTTGGCACTCGCGGCCACGGACGTCTCCGGAGTTCCGCTTTGGGCGGCGGCCGATCCCTGCGGAGAAGGCAGAGCCGGCGGCGTCTTCCCGTCCAAGGCGAGGATTTGAAGACGCAGCTGGGGCGTGAAGGACTGGAGCAGAAGATCGAGCCGAGCCCCGCTGGCAAGCGGCAACACCGTTTGGATCTCGAAGCTGCCCTGGGTGGTTTGAATTTGGACGAAGGTTTTCGTTCCCTCGATCGTCACGGTGCCTTCGAACCGTGCGCCCAAGGGAAGCTGCGTCAGCGCGGCCGGCGGGTTCGGTACCACGGCGGTCGGCAGCTGCGGCGGCGCCGAGGGGGTAGCAGGCGTTGGCGGTGGGGGCGGGGAAGGGACGACCGATGTCACGGGCGGGGTCCGCTCGGCCGTTACTTCAGGAGCTTGCCGGCGACGGATTCCACATCGCCCGCCGCCTCGCAGTTCGGATGCCGGGTCAGCAGCGGCACCTGATGACGAATGGTCTCCCGAACGTTCGCGTCGTCGCGGACAATCCCGAGCAGGGGCGGAGAGAATTTGAGGAAACCCTCGCAGGCCTTGAGCAGGGTGTTGTAGGTGCGCTCTCCGGCACGGATCGAGCTGGCCATGTTGATGACGATGCGGAGATCCGTTTCCGGGCGCTCCATGCGGGTCACCTTGATGAAGGCATAGGCATCGGTCAGCGAGGAGGGGTCGTCGGTGGCGATGACCACGCAAGAGCCGACTTCGTCCGTCAACTGCCGGACGGTGCGTTCGAGTCCGGCACCCAGATCGAGAATGACCCGGTCATAGGTCGCCGAAATCAAGACCAGATCGTCCTTGAGGAGCTGCAGCCGGCTGGGCGGGATGTTGGCGAGACTTCCCGACCCGGAGCGACCGGCGATGATATCGAACCCGCCTTCCTCATAGGGCAGCACGGCCTGATTGAGGGTCAACCGGCCGGCGACGACGCCGCTCAGATCCCGTTGCGGCATCAGGCCGAGCTGGATGTCCAGGTTGGCGAGGCCGAGATCGCCGTCGAAGAGAAGCGTTCTGGTTCCGGCACGCGCGAGGGCATGGGCCACGGAGATGGCGAACCAAGTCTTGCCGACGCCGCCTTTGCCCGAGGCGATCGCAACGATGTTCCGGCCCTTCGCCAACTTTTCCGAACGCCGCGCGGGGACCGAAGACTTCCTCGACATCTCTCCTCCGGATAAGGTGGAAGACTGCGCGGGTTGAATTCTGCCAAGATTCTCCAAAACCGTCCCCTCCTAGATTTGTGCCGTTGTCTTGATGCGTGCTTTGGGGTGGATTTCGTTCTGCGAAATGACCACGGTCGAGGGCCGGAAGCGCTCGACGATGGACCGCACGTAAGGCCGCACGCCGGGACTCGTCAGCAGGACCGGCGTCTCGCCCATCATGGCTTGACGCTCGAACGTCTTGCGCAGGAGGCCGATGAACTCCTGCAAGCGGCTCGGCGCCATCGACAGTTGGCGTTCCTCGCCGGTGCCGACCAGCGACTCGGCAAAGGCCTGCTCCCACTCCGGGGACAGGGTGACAAGGGGGATGAACCCCTGCTCGCCGGTGCACATGTCGCTGATCTGGCGGGCCAGCCGCGCGCGCACATGCTCGGTGATCATCATCACGTTGCGGGTGTGGCCGCAGGCCTCGGAAACGGCCTCGAGAATCGTCGGCAGGTCGCGAACCGACACCCGCTCGCTCAGAAGGTTTTGCAGGATGCGCTGAATGCCGCCGACGGAGATCTGGTTCGGGACGAGGTCGGCGATCAGCTTCTGGTGATCCTTGTCGAGTTCGTCCAACAGTTTCTGGGTCTCCGCATAGGACAGAAGCTCGGCCATGTTGTCCTTGATCACCTCGGTGATGTGGGTGGTGATCACGGTCGCCGGGTCGACCACCGTATAGCCCCGAAACAGGGCCTCCTCGCGATGGGTTTCGTCGATCCACATGGCGGCGAGGCCGAATGTGGGCTCCTTCGTCTTCTCGCCGGGGAGGGAGATTTCCTCGCCGCGGGGATCCATGATCAAAAGCATATTGGGGCGCAGGTCGCCCCGCCCGGCCTCGATTTCCTTGACCCGGACGATATAGCTGTTGGCCGGCAGCTGCATGTTGTCCTGGATGCGGACACTGGGCATCACGAAACCGATATCCGACGCGATCTGCCGGCGGAGGGCCTTGATCTGGTCGGTCAGGCGCTGGCCCTCGCGGGGGCTGTTGATCAGGGAGAGAAGTCCGTAGCCCAGCTCCAGGCGCAGATAGTCGATGCGCAGGGTGTTGGCGATGGGTTCCTCGGCGACCGGGGCCGCGTCCACCAACTCCTGCTCCGCGCGTTCTCTCTCTTCCTCTTCCGTCTTGGTCCGGGCCTTGTGCTGGTGCCAGGCCATGAGAGCCATGATCGAGGCGACGGTCGCGAAGGGGACCCAAGGGATACCGGGGAGAACGGCGAGGCTGCCGAGGAGGAAGGCGCTGAGCCCGAGCGCCCGGGGCTGGCCGGCGAGCTGGCCGATGAGCGCCTTTTCGGTGGCGCCCGCGATGCCCGCCTTGGTCACCACCATACCGGCCGCGGTGGAGACGATAAGGGCCGGGATCTGGGTCACCAGCCCGTCGCCGACGGTGAGGCGGGTATAGGTGTCGGCGGCCTGGGCAAAGGTCAGCTCCATCTGCGCGACGCCGATGATCATGCCGGCGACGACATTGATGAAGGTGATCAGCAGGCCGGCGATGACGTCGCCGCGCACGAACTTGGCGGCGCCGTCCATGGCGCCGTAGAAGGTGCTTTCGTCCTCCAGCTCCTTGCGCCGGCGCCTGGCTTCGTCCTCGTTGATGAGTCCGGTCGAGAGATCGGCGTCGATGGCCATCTGCTTGCCGGGCATGGCGTCCAGGCTGAACCTCGCGGAGACCTCGGCGATGCGGCTGGCGCCCTTGGTGATGACGATGAAATTGACGATCACCAGAATCGCGAAAACGATGATCCCGATGACGAAGTTTCCGCCCATGACGAAGCCGCCGAAGGCATCGATGACCTTGCCGGCGGCGTCCGTTCCCTCATGGCCGTTTGCGAGAATCAGCCGGGTCGACGCCAGGTTCAGCGACAGACGCAGCATCGTCGCGAGCAGCAGGACGGTGGGAAACGCGTTGAACTGGAGCGGCGTCTGGATGAACAGGGCGGTCATCAGGATCAGGACCGAGAAGGTGATGGACAAGGCAAGGCTCATATCCATCAGCCATTTCGGCAGCGGCAGGATCAACACCACCAGGATCGCCACGACGGCCAGGGCCATGGCGATATCGGTGCGCCGCGACAGCTCTTCGAAGCGTCGACGCAGGAATTCCGTGGAGCTGGCCGCGGACGTCGTTCCCGAAGAGGCTTCCGCCATGTCGCTCGTTCCGCTCAGCTTACGGCCTCGGGACCGGCCTAGGCGGCCGACCGTTCGCCCTCACCCGGCATGGGGACGGCGAAGCCCTGCTCGACATACTGTTTCAGCTTGTTGCGCAGGGTTCGGATCGAGATGCCGAGAATGCTCGCCGCGTGGGTCCGGTTGCCGAGGCAGTGGTGCAGCGTATCGATGATCAGCTCACGCTCGACGTCGGAGACCGTGCGTCCCACCAAGCCCGAGCCCCTTTGTTCGCCCGCCGCCGTGTCCCCGGCAGACGCCTGGGACGCCGGGGGAGCGGTCGCCGTTCCGTCTTTCGCAGCCAGCGGCCCGGCCGCGCGCTCCACGAGCCCGAAGGCCTCGGATCCGATTTCCGGGCCCGTGGACAACAGCACGGCGCGATGCGCCGCGTTCTCAAGCTCGCGCACATTCCCCGGCCATTCGTACTGGCGAAGGAGGCGCTGGGCCTCCGGGGAGAGGGGGCGCGGCTCGACGCCGTTCGCCTTGGCGTACTTCTTGACGAAATACGTCGCCAGGACACCGATATCCTCCACGCGCTCGCGCAGCGGGGGCACAACCAGATTGACGACGTTGAGCCGGAAATACAGGTCCTCGCGGAAGTTGCCCTGGGATACTTCCTGCCGCAGGTCTCGGTTGCTCGTGGCGAGGATCCGTACATCGACCTTGACCGGCTGGCGCCCGCCGACGCGGTCGATCTCCCGCTCCTGGATCGCACGCAGCAGTTTGGCCTGCATGCGCGGGTCCATCTCGCTGATTTCATCGAGGAGCAGGGTGCCGCCATTGGCTTCCTCGAACTTGCCGATGCGCCGGGCGACCGCGCCGGTGAAGGCGCCCTTCTCGTGGCCGAACAATTCGGATTCGAGCAGGTTGTCGGGAATCGCCGCGCAGTTGACGGCGACGAACCGCTTGTCGGCGCGCCGGCTCTTTCCATGGATGTAGCGGGCCATGAGTTCCTTGCCGGTCCCCGAGGCGCCGGTTATGAGCACGCTCGCGTCGCTGGGCGCGATTTGCTCGGCCAGCTTCAGCAGATTCGCCGTCTTCCCGTCGGCGTGGACGATGTTGTGGTCCTCCTCGACGACAGCCGTGAGGATGGCGGCGATAAGCTCGGGATTGGGCGGCAGCGGTACATATTCCTCTGCGCCGGCCTTGATGGCCCGCACCGCGACGTCGGCATCCGTCCCGGTGCCACAGGCGACCACGGGAACGCTGATGCGCTCGCTTTCGAGGGCCGAGATCAGATCGGCGACGCTCAAGGTCGCGTCGATCATCACAAGGTCCGGGCTCTGGCCTGAACGAAGGACCTGCAGACCCTTCGCGATGTCCTCGGAATGAGAGACCTTGGCTCCGCGGGCCATGGCGATCCTGCTGGCGGCGCCGATCTGTCCCCCGAGCGAACCAATGATAAGCAGCTGCATGGTCGGACTCCCCGATCCGTCCGGTCAGTCGAAGTATTGAATGCGTTTTGCGGGCGGCAAGACGCTGTTGAGCAGCATCTCCAACCGCCGCGGATTCTCCTGTCGTCCGATCGACGCCACACCCATGGTGTAGAGACTGTTCACCAGGGCTTCTTCGCCGGAATTGCGCTCAAGCTTCGAGGCCAGCGGCGAAAACACCATGTTGGCGAGGACCGCGCCGTAGAAGGTGGTCAGAAGCGCGACCGCCATGCTGGGGCCGATCGTCGAGGGATCGTCCAGGCTTCCCAGCATCTGGACAAGTCCGATCAGCGTACCGATCAGGCCCATGGCCGGCGCGTACTCCGCCGCTTTCCGCAAGATTCCCGCGCTTTTTGAGTGCCGCTGGACCGTTGCCTGCAGGTCCCGGCGCATGATGCCTTCCACCTCCTCGCCCGGCGTTCCGTCGACGACCATCGAGACGCCCTTGAAGAGAAAGGGCTCCGAGGCCAGCGAGTCGGTGACGTTCTGCAAGGCGAGCACGCCCTGCCGACGGGCCAGTTCCGCGACCTTGAGAACCTGGATGGCTGCCTCCGAGGGGTCGCGTCCGGAATAGGCGATGGTTTTCATGACGACCTGAAAGGCTCGCGCCACCTCGCCGACCGAAAAGCACATCGAGGTCACGGCGAAGGTGCCGCCGAGGACGATCAGGAATCCCGGCATATTGAGGAACGCCGCCGGCTGACCTCCCAGCAGAATCGCCGATCCGATCAGTCCGAAGCCGCCAAGCAGTCCGATCAGGGTCGCCAGATCCAGGCCGGATCTCGGGCGCGCCATTCGGATGTGGTCTTGACTGTCAGCCATCGCCAACTCTCCTCACGACCGATCGGTCTTGACGATCTCGGTCATGGTCACGCCGAGGCGGTCCTCGACGACGACGACCTCGCCACGGGCGACGAGGCGGTTGTTGACATAGATGTCAATCGCCTCGCCGACCTTCCGGTCGAGCTCGACAACGGCGCCTCGGCCCAGCTTCAGGAGCTGGCTTACCTGCATCGAGGCCTTGCCAAGGACGGCGGAGACTTGAACCGGGATGTCGTAGACGGCCTCCAGCTCCTGGGTGCTCTGCGGGAGATCGTCGATATCCACGACCATCTCCGCTTCGGGCTCCGGCTGTGCCTCGGCTCCGGCGTCTTTCTCCAGATCTTCGAGTTCCAGATTTTGATCCTCAGCCATGATCATTTCCTGCCATCGGGGTCATACCTCGCTCGGTCATGCCGGATCGCCGGGGGGCGGCGAAACGGGAACCGTCTCCACGCCGTCGTCGGGGTCGGCAGCGGCTTTCCGCCCGGACCTTCCCGACCGAGGCTCGTCAGTTTGGGATGTGCCGGTCTCGGCCAGGCGAGTGATTGTCTCCTGCGCCTGTCGAAGCTCCGATACCTGGGGGTCCGTCGTCTCGCCGGGGGGCGTGGCCGCAGCGGCCTCGTTTTGCGCGTCGGGAGCGGTCGAGCCGGACTCCAGTCCGTCCAGATTTCGGCTGATGATCGCGTCCATTTCGCCCAGCAAGGCTTCGACCCGGCGTTCGGCGCCGCCGTCGCCCCATTCGAGCCGGCAATCGCCCAGCGCAACATGGGCATCTCCCAGCACCGATAGCTCGCTTCTGGCCGCCAGCTCCGATGCGAGATCGTCGAAACGGGAGGTGAGGGCATCCGCGAGGTCCGGATGGACGCGAACCGTCACACGGGAATCGTGACGAAGCCGTTCGAGCAGATCCCGCGTCAGGTGCTCGATCTCGCCCAGCGCAAAACGCTCGCTGAGGTCAGGCAGCACCTTGCGCGCCGCGGTCGTCATAACGGCCAACGCCTGACGTTCGGTTGCCGCGTGATGTTCGTCCTCGATACAGATCAGGTCCTTCAGACGGTCGGCGATCGTGCTCAAGGCATCGGCGATGAGCTTTTCCTGACCCTCCAGGCCTTCCCTTCGGCCCTCTTCGCGGCCGGCCGAGAAACCGGCCTGCCGGGCATCGTCGAGGTCGCTTTCCGTATAGTTGACCGGAGCCTCCCCCTCCGAAACCGTCTCGGCGAGGGCCTCGTTGTCGTTCTCCACGTCGAGCTCGCTCCCTGGCGGAGGGCGGGGAAGGTCGAAGGTCCGGTCGAACAGGAATTTTTGTGCGGTGGGCATGGGTCAGTACACCAGCTCGTCATCCTCGCCGCCGCCGGCGATGACGATCTCGCCGCTTTCCGCGAGCGCCTTGGCGGTTGCCACGATGGAGGCCTGCGCCTCGTCGACGTCGCGCAGCCGCACGGGACCCATGGCCTCCATGTCCTCCTGCATCATCTTGCCCGCGCGCTCGGACATGTTCTGGAAGAAGAGGTTCTTCACATCGTCCGAGGCGCCCTTGAGGGCCAAGGCGAGCTGGTCCTTCTCGACTTGGCGGAGCAGCGTCTGAATGCCGGAGCCGTCGACGCGGATCAGGTCGTCGAAGGTAAACATCAGCTGCTTGATCCGATCCGCCGATTCGCGATTCCGCTCCTCCAGCGCCGTCATGAAGCGGTTCTCGGCGGAGCGGTCCAGGTTGTTGAAGATTTCCGCCATCATTTCATGCGAATCGCGGCGGGAGGTGCGCGCGAGATTGGTCATGAACTCCGTGCGCAGGGTGCGTTCGACATGGTCGAGGACCTCCTTCTGGACGGCCTCCATGCGCAGCATCCGCATCACGACCTCCATGGCGAAGTTCTCGGGCAGGACCGAGAGCACCCTGGCGGCATGGTCGGGGCGGATCTTCGACATCACGACGGCAACGGTCTGCGGATACTCGTTCTTGAAATAGTTGGCGAGCACCGCCTCGTTGACGTTGCCCAGCTTGTCCCACATGGTGCGGCCGGCGGGACCGCGGATCTCTTCCATGATCTGGTGGACGCGCTCCGGCGGAAGGCTTTCCTTGAGAAGCCTCTCGGTGCTGTCGAACGAGCCGACCAGCGAACCGGACGACGACAGCTGGTCGGCGAAATCGACGTATAGGCGCTCGATCACCGACGCGTTGACGGTGCCCAGCGCGGCCATGGTCTGGGAGAGCTCGCGGATCTCGTCGTCGTCCATCAGCGCGAACAGGCGCGATGAGTGCTCGGTGCCCAGCGAAAGCATGAAGACGGCGGCCTTTTGCTGACCGCTCAGGCTTCGGTAGTCGTCCTTGACGCGAGCCAACCCGTTATCCCTCCTGGTACATCCACGAGCGGACGATCGCCAACGCCTCGCCCGGGTGCTTGTCGACGATCTCCCCCACCTTTTTGACCGAGGAGGCTTTCACCCGGCCTTCCACGCGGTCGATATCGATCAGATCCTCGAAGTCCTCGTCGTCCTCGCCTCGGTCCGAGGGGCCGGTCAGGGCGGGTGTATCCATGCGCTCGTCCGAGAGCAGCCGGCCGTCGCCGCCGCCGGTCGATGCCGCCGGCACGGCCTCGAAGGCCCGGGTGACCAACGGCCGGACGATCAGCAGAATGACGAGAAGAGCGACGATGACGAGGACCAGGAACTCGGCCATGCGCAGCAGATCGTTCTTGTCGAGGCCGAAAAACAGGACCAGGGAGTCGGCTTCGCCCTCGTCCTCGGAAGCGAACTGCATGTTGATCACTTCCAGGCTGTCGCCCCGCTCGCTCTCGAAGCCGATGGCGCCCCGCACGAGATTGGCGATTTGATCCATCTCTTCTTTCTCGCGCGGTTCGTAAACGCGCTGGCCGTTCTCTCCGACGTTGTAGGTGCCGTCGACCAGAACGGCCACGGAAAGCCTTCTGACGACCCCCGCCTCGCGCACATGGTTGATGACCTTTTTCGAGATTTCGTAGTTGACCGTCTCCTCGACGCGATTCTCGGAAGTGCTCGCGCTTGCGCCTTCGCCGCCGTCGGGCTGGCCATCGGGAAGGTTGTTCGCGACCGTGACCGGAAGCTGCTCGGCCTCGCTGCTCGACAACGTCTCCTCGAGCGTCTGGGTCGAGCGCATCACCCGGCCATCCGGATCGAACTGCTCCTCGCTCGTGCTGATGCGGTCGAAGTCCATATCCGCGCGCACCTCGGCGCGAACCTTGCCGTAGCCGACGGCCTGCTCGATCATTTCTTCGATCGTGCGGGCCAGCCGGGTCTCGTAGGTGCGGCGGCGCTCGTCGGCCTTTGCCGCCATGGCCGCGACATCGTCCTCCTCCTCGAAGCCCCGAGCGAGCAGGCTGCCTCTCCCATCGACAATGGAGATGCGGTTCGGCGAAAGGCGCGGAACGGCGGCCGCCACCAGGTGCTGGATGGCCGAGACCTGCTCGCGGTCGAGGCGGATCGCGCCGCGCATCTTGAGAATGACCGAGGCGCTCGGCTCCTGACGCTCGCGGCTGAACAGCTGCCGTTGCGGCATCACCAGATGAACCCGGGCCGAGCGAACGCTGTCTATCGCCGCGATGGTGCGCGCGAGCTCGCCTTCGAGGGCGCGGACGAGGTTGACGTTCTGGACGAAGTTGGTGGTTCCGATGGATCCGGAGTCGTCGAAAATCTCATAGCCGATCGTACCGCCGCTGGGCAGGCCCTGTTCGGCCATCGCCACCCGGAGCCGCGAGACCCTTTCCGAGGGCACATAGATCGACCTTCCTTCGTCCCGGATCTCGTATTGGACGCCCATGCCGTCGAGTTCGGCCGTGATCCGCGTCGTGTCAGCCGAATCGAGATCGCCGTAGAGCAGGGCCATCTGCGGCGTCGCGACGCGCGCCATGAGGAAGACAAAGAAAGCGATCACGCCGACGAGCACGCCGCCCATCAGCACGAGGCGCATCGTGCCCAAGTTCCGCAGGGTCTGCAGAATCGTGTCCACTTTTCCTCCCCAGGCCATGCTGCCCTCGGCCGACGCAACGGCGCGGGACGGGCCCATACAAGTCAGTGTCACGACCCTAGGTCTGGCATCGTGAAAAACTGGTTAACCCTGGGCAAAACTTGCCTAGCGTGATGGTTCCGGGGTTCGGCGCATTATGCGTGGCCGACTTCGGAAGCTGAATCATACGAGAATCAACAAGTTGCTGTGCCGATTCACGCCAGATCCGATGTATCGAATCTCGCGATCGGGACACTTAGTACCAGAACTTGCCGGTAGCGGCCGCGGGAGCATGCTCCAATATGGGCGGGCCCCGGCGACGGCATGGAAGTCGCCAACCGGGGCCCTGGGCTTGGGACGGTGGGCTTGCGGAAACGGATTACTTGACGCGCGTCAGCTCCTCGAGCATCTCGTCGGCGGTACGGATGACCTTGGTGCTCGCTGAATAGGCGCGCTGGACGACGATCATCTTGGTGAATTCCTCGCCGATATCGACGGTCGAGGCTTCGAGAGCGCCTTGGGCTATCTGTCCCGCGGGGCCGTTGTCGGCGACGCGCAGGGTGAAGTCGCCCGAGGCCTGGGTCGCGTTCCAAACATTGCCGGTCCGCGATTCCAGGGCGTTGGGGTTGATGAAGGTGGCGACCGGGATCTTGTAGATGATTCGCGTCTCGCCATTGTCGAACAGCGCCGTCACAAGACCGTCGGTGGTGATCGTCACGCCCGCGAAGGTGCCGAACTGCGATCCGTTCTGGGTGATGAACACCGGTGTGAAGTCCTCGCCATACTGGGTCATGCCGTCGGCCTCGCCGATCGAGCCGAAGTCGATGTCGATTCGCGGGCTGTTGGCGGCATCGTCGTCCATGTCGGCGGCGCCGCTGGCGAAGCCCAGCACCTCGACCTGGGCGACATTGAAGGAGGAGGGCATGCCGCCTGAATCGAAATTGATCGCGTACTGGGTATCGACGGTTATGGCGGCAAGGCTGGCGAAGGCGGTGCCATCGGGCTCCGTGGGAGCCGCCGTCAGGCCCGAGGCGTCGACGGTGTAGGAGCCGCTCGGCAGCGAGGAGAGAACAAGTGTATCGACGCCGCCGCTGTTGCTGGCCTCGCGAACCCGCACGCGATCGCCGGACATCTCCGGATCGACGGCTTCGATCGCGGCCTCGAGGTCGGCCAAGGTTTGGGCCAGGGTGCCCGAGGCGTCGATGGTGTTGTCGCCGTCGCCGGCCGCCTCGGCACCGGTTGTGTCGAAGGTGTAGGTGTTGCCGTTGACGACGATCGTGTCGCCATTCGAGGGGTTGGCGGCGAATTGGAGCTGCGTGGTATCCGCGTAGTCGGCGTGAACCTTCTGGATGGTTATGGCCGATGTCTGCCGGGTCACGGGCGTGCCGCTGGCGTCGAGGAGGCCGACTGGATTCACCGAAATCGCGTCCGTGCCGTCCTCGCGAAAGACGAGGGTGGTCGTGCTGTTGGAACTCAGCGCCACGCGGTTGTTGGACGTGTCGAAGTCGGAATCGGCGGCGCGAATGGCGGCGAGCAGGGTGGAGACGTCCTGGGCCAGGGTCGTATTGCCGCTCACGTCCACCTGGGTGTTGCCACCGTTGAAGCTGCCGTCGTCGTCGAACTCGTATGTGATGCCATCGATCACCACCGTCGATCCGTCGGCCGGACGCGAGGTGAATTCCAGCAAGCCCTGGCTGCCATACACCCTGGGGTTGACGGGGGTCCCGTCCAGCAGTGTCAGCACGGACGCTCCGGAAGGGGGCTCGACCACCACGTCCCATGAGTTTTCCCGCGGCGATTTCAGATATTGGAAGCTGATCGTGTTGGCGTTGCCGAGGGAGTCGAAGAACTGCACGTCGGTCTTCTGAAACCCGCTCTGGGACATACCGACATTGGGATCGTAGGGGTCGGCGTCCGGCAGGTTGGCACCGATTCTGATCTGCGAGGTCGCCGCCGCGGTGCCGCCGACGCGGCTCAGATTCACCGTCTCCAGGTAATCGGTGGAGATGATGTTCTGGTTGGAGACGGGAATGTTGTCGGGATCGGTGCTGATCACGTTGCCCGCCGGGTCGGTGGGCCAAGCCTGCAGGTAGTAGCCCTGAGCGTTCCGCAGAAAACCTTCCGAATCCATGATGAACGAGCCGGCCCGCGAGTAGAGGTACTGATTGGAGATGGTCGGCCGTGCCGCCTCGTTGACCACGAAGAACCCCTGACCGGATATCGCGATGTCGGTCTGGGAAGTCGAGGCCTGCAGAAGGCCCTGAACCTCGGTTCGCTGGCGCGGCTTCGATTGCACGCCGCCGGCGGAGTAGAAGGTGGCCGAGACCTGCTTCGTCACCAGCGTCTGGAAGTGGACGTCCGTGCTCTTGTAGCCGATGGTGCTGACATTGGTGATGTTGTCCGACACCGCGCCCATGGCGCTGCTCTGGGCGGTAAGCCCCGAGACACCTGAGAACATTGCACCGAACAGGCTCATGGTCTTCTCCTTCGTTTCAGCGGCACTGGGGCCGGCTCAATTCCGTCTGCGCGCGACGCGCCTCGTCTGTGGACAACGTCATCCTCAGCTCTGGGTTGGCTCTTCCTCCTGAGGAGGAGGCTTCTCGGTTTCCTTGACCGAGATGACGTCGTCCAGGAGGAACGCGATATCGCCCATCATCAGGATCACCTTGCCGTCGTCGGCTCCGGCTCCGGTCACCCGGCCGGTGACCGACTGGGCGACGGCGATGAGCTCACCGTCGGGATCCGTGGCCGACACGGTCACCGTGTAGATCCCATCCTCCAGGTCGTTGCCATCGCTGTCCTTGCCATCCCAGACGAAGTTATGCTTGCCGGTCTCGGTCTCTCCACTTGTGGTGTAAACCACCTCGCCATCTTCGTCCTTGATGGTGATCGTGGTCTCCCTGGCCTTGGCGGCCAGCGCGTAGTTGAACTCAGCGCTGCCATTCTCGAGGTTGAAGCGGTCACCGAGTACCTCGACGGTGGTGCCGAGATAGTCGACCATACTGGTGATCTGCGACGTTTCCTGGAGGCGCAGCAACTCCTCGAGATTGGAGTTCGCGTAGATCTGCTGCTCGACACTGGCGAACTGCACCAACTGCGAGGTGAACTCGGTGGCATCCATCGGATCCAGCGGATCTTGATGCTGAAGCTGGGTGACCAGCAGGTTGAGGAACGCGTTGAGGTCCTCGTTCAGGCCCGCCTGATTGGCACTCGACTGGCTGGTCGGGTCGAGGGCCGAGCCCACTCCTGATAGAAGCATGGTGTGTCCTCCTCTAGGCGCGGATGTCGATCCGGCCGTCGGCGCGGAGTCCGTCGGTCATGAAGGCTGCCGGTATCTCGTCCGAAGCCTGTTCCTCGGAGCCGGGCTCGGGGGCGTTCGATCCCGCGTCCGCCAGTGCGTTTTCGCTCGACTCACCGCCGTTTTCACCCCGCAGGCTGAAGTTCAGGCTGCCTGAGTCCGTATCGAAGCCGGCGTCCTGCAGGGCCTTTTGGAGATCCCGCGCATCGCGTTGCAGAAGGTCCAGCGTTTCCTTGTTGTCCGCGGTCACGACCGCATTCACGCGCCCGTCGAAGCCAATTTCCATCTGCACGTCCACGCGCCCCATGGAGGCGGGCTTGAGCTGGATATGGATGCGGTCGACACCGGCCTTGAGCGCCTTTGTGATCTGGACCGAAACCTGATCGACGACCGGGCTGCGAGCGGCCGGCGGGCGCTGCGGCGTTTTCACTCGGGTCGCGGCCGCGGGTTGCCCAGCCTCGGTGGACGCGCCGGTCGATCCGCCGGGCGCTGCCATGGCGTCGGCTCCGCCGGAAAGCCCGGACGTCGTGGCCGTTCCCGCACCGGTCCCGACTGGTCCGGCTTGGCCTCTCGCGCTCATGGTTCCGCTGCCTGGCACGGGCGTCGTGTTCGCCGGACTGGCGGGTGGGACGAAACCGGGTGGCTGCGTTCCAGCCAAAGCGCCGTTGGATTGCGGTGCGTCTGCTTGCCCGTGCATGGTCGCATTGGCCGCTCCGGTGGGCTTGACGGCATTGCCCAGGATCACGGTCGAGGCGGACAGGTTCGAGGCGGGCTGCGAAACGACGGTCTCGCTCTCGCGGCTGACCTGGGTCTGGATCGACAGCTGATTCCCACGGCCGATGTTGCGCGCGAGAACGGCCGCCTGCTCGGAACTGGCGGGATTCATCTGGTTTGCCGTCTCGGGAGTGGTTCCCGGTGCCGAGTTTTGTGGCGTGGTCACTTGCGCGGGCCGGCTGGATGGCGCCGCCGCCGGTTTCGGCGCGCCGTTCGCGTGCGGCTGACTTTCAGCGCCGTCCATCGGCGTTGAAGCCTGGGTGTTGTTGGCCGCTGCCTGCGAATTGCCGGAAGTCGTCTTGGCCGTAGCCTGCGATCCATTCGCCAAAGCCTGCGATCCATTCGCCGCGGCCTGCGCTGTCGATGGGTGGTCAGCTGCGGGGGCCGTGCTGCCGGGCGTGCTCGCCTGAGACGAATTGGCGTCCGACACACCGCTTGTCGGGGTTTCGCCGCCACTCAAGGGTTCATCCTCGACTTGAGCCTCGACCGGTCTTTGCGCCGGGGGCTCGCCGTTCGTGGGAGGCGGGTTCGGTGTCACGGAGTCGCTCGCGAAGCCCTCGGACAACAGCTGTTTGTCGCGGGAGCGGTCAGCGCTCCGGGTCTGCTCCGGTTCCCTCGGGGTGGCGTCCCCGCGTGGCCGGTCGGGGGGATCGTCCGTCCTGGAATCCCGGTCTCTGTAGCGGTCGTCCACGCTTCGCGACGTGCGCGCCGGCTCATATGTGTTCTTGCCGGCGATGTCGCCGAGCGCCCTCGAATGCGCTCCGGAGCCGCTCTGCATCAAGGCGCCCGACTTGCGGAGGACATCGCGGAACGATTCCAGGAGACTCGACAGGGCCGCGCCGGAACCAGATCCGTTGCCGGAGCTGTGTGTCGCGGGGTCCTGTCCCGTCGGTCTGGTGGCGAACAAGTCCATAGTTCAACCTTCTCAAAGAGACTTAGCCGTCCCCCATGCAGCAATCGCCGCGCCAGTTTTCCCGGCATCGATAATATGTTGATTTAAAAAAAGAAATTTTGGCGTGTTGGTTGAAGTAGGCAGGGTCGGCCCAGTCACTGGGCAGGAATGACCGGGCATCTCGAGGCACATCCTGCCGGGGCGACCCGGCCGTGCCACGCTGCTAGCAATCCTTCGCTCGGATGTCGTGGGCAAGGCCGGGGGCGGCTGATAGTATGCGGATCCTTGACTGGTCACGAACGGGGATCGGCCGCGATGCAGCAAAGACGGGAGAGGGCCCTCGTCACCCTGGCGATTGGCGACGACTATGTCGCGAACTTCATGACTCGCACGCGCCCGAGTTGGGAAGCCTATTGCGAGAAGCAGGGCTATGATCTGATTCTTTTGACCGAGGTGATCGACAAGGCGTTCGATCCGGCCAAGAAATCCGTGCACTGGCAGAAACTGCTCGTCGGATCCTTGCCCCAGCTACGAGACTATCGTCAGATCGCGTGGCTCGATGGCGACATCCTGATCAACCATCGGCTCGCGCCTTGCGTTTTTTCCGAAGTCGCAGACGGACATATCGGCGTCGTCGACAGTTCGGACTGGTTCCTTCAAAGCGACGATACTTTCAACATTCACACCCGTTACCTGATCCTCTCCTATTTCATGAAACGGCAACTGGGCGGGACGTTGCCGAGGGGTGTCCAGCGGCCGATCATCACCGATGGCGACCTTGCCTCCTATTATCGTTTTCTCGGGTTGGAGGGCGGCGCGAGCCGCATGATCAACACCGGCCTTTTCGTCTTCTCGCCAAAGGACCACGGGCTTTTCCTCGCCCAGGTCTACGGCAAGTACGAGCGCGACTTCATGGATTTCGAGAACACGCCGCTCTCTTATGAGCTTCAGGTCTCCGGGCTCGCCGATTACATCGACCCCCGGTTCAACGTTCTCTGGTCCGCGGTTGTCGCCCGGCACTATCCTTTTCTGTTCAACCCCGAGTCCGTGCCGGATCACGACAGTTTGCTAAGACTCTGCGTGAACGTCACCTTCCGCAATTCCTACTTCCTGCATTTCGCCGCCGGCACCCGCAACCCCATCGTGAAGGGCGCCTTCGAGACCATCGACGATCAGGGCGACGGGGTCGTGGCCATGGTCTTCCCCGAGACCTGGGCCAATCGCGACGAGGTCGTGGAGCTTCGCGACCTCAAGACACTTGACCGGTCCGAAAAGGGAATCCTTTTCTGATGACGGCTTCGGAGGGCGCAGCGCGCCCTTATGCCATCGCCGCGTTCCTTGGCACGCAGGTGCTCGGCGACTTTATTGAGTACCATCTGCTTGCCGCCTCCATCGCGCAATCGGTTCGGAACGGCCGATTGCTGGTGATGTACAGGGATGACCGCCCCTACAAGAATTTCGTTACGGCGCTCAATCCGTGGGCAACCGCGAGCCTCAAGGTTCCGGAGGATCCCAACCAGGTGATCCCCCTGGATTGGTTTGATGGCCGCGTCGGCGTGCCGGGGCGCCCATTCGACGAAGGCTGGTATGCCGCTGGGTTCCACAAGCCGGATCTGCTCCTTACGCCTTCCATTATGGGCCTGCACCTCTCCCGCCGCCTCGGATCGCCTCCGGCTTTCCGGATCCCGGACAAGTTCGAGAGGCCGCTCGCCCAGGCCCTGGTGACCGCCGGCGTCGCCCCGGATCGCTGGTTCGCCTGCGTGCACATGCGGGAGGCAGGGTACGCTTTTCGCCGAAACGTATCGAATATCCGTTGCGTCGATCCGGCTGACTATATCGCGATGATCACGCATATCATCTGCGGTCAAGGCGGGCAGGTGGTGCGCCTCGGCGATCCCAGCATGACGTCCTTGCCGGTCCAGGACGGGCTTGTCGATCTCAGCCGCGCCGACGGGACCTTTCCCCTTCAAGCCTATGCTCTGAGCCGGGCACGCTATTTCGTTGGAACGGCCAGCGGCCCGCTGGCGCTCGGCTGCGCCTTCAAGGTGCCGACGGCGACAACCAATGCGATCCATGCCAGCATTTGGAACGACGGCAACGCCGTGCTACCCAAACGCAACATCCGTCTTGCGGGTGGCCCCGTCATTGAGGGCCGCGCCTTCATCGAGGCGTTGGACCACGTCCCGGCTTTTCCAAGGGCTGGCAGCTTCGACAACAACACGCCGGAGGAGCTCTGCCTAGTCGCCGACCATATGCACGACAAAACCCAGGACTGCACCGGTTGGCGGCAGCCCGCAGCGGAGCCAGACATCGCGAGCGGCGCTACCTCCGTGACTCTGCCGCTCCCCCGTCGGCGTATCCTCGAAGGATACGAGATCGACTGGTTGTAGCGCCTGTTCAATCCCAGAAGGTGACCAGGGGCGCATCGCGACGGGGAAAGGGAAAGGCCAGCCCCGAGCTCTTCACGACCGGGTCGGGATACCGTGGTTTCCGCCAGCCTTGACAGCCGCCCGTGCGGCCGAACGCGTCGTCGGCCACGGCCTTGATCTCCTCGATGGAACGATCCTCGGCCACGGCGTTGTCCGAAAGAGTGCCGGTAAGCATGCCCTTTTCATAAGCATCCCTCGTGCCCAACCGACGGCCGTCGGCGAAGTGGAGGACCTTGCTCATCGCAACGTCCCCTCGATTCCAAAGGCAATTTTCGAAAGCGATGATGTCAACGGCGGCGCAGGGGGTGCCGAACGCGGAGGCCAGAGATAACACCAGGCGGTCGCCGGCGACGACGTAGCGTGCCAAACTGACGGCGGTCGCCATCATCTCCACATTGCCGGCGCCGGCTTCTAGCGCAAGCACGCCATCCAGCTTCGTTAGAGAGGGCGGGATCTCCTGTCCCAACAGCACGGCCTTGCCACCTTGCACGTCAACAATGTGGCGGATGAGGGGGGCGACATTCCCCGTCGTGAGGCCCGCATCTATGCAGGCGAACCAGGTCTCCCGGTCGAGGCCTTCCGCGACGAGGCGGCTTGCCCAGCCCGGTGCCTGATCATAGGGAAGCCGAAACAGCGGCGGGTTTTCCGCCAGGCCGTCGAGACGCGAGGCGTCGACCGACAGCATGCCGGGCAGCAGGGCGAGGTCCGGGCGCGCGAGGTCACGCTTCTTCCATTCCGGGTCGGGACAGGGGACAGGCGCATCGGCCCCGACATCGAACCAGTCCAACGGCATCGTGATACCGCCTTCGGAATCGGCGGTGAAGCTCCCCTCGATCCAGGGGTTGCACGCGAACACCACGTCCCGCCCGAGCTGGTCCGATCGAAACACCGCGGTGGCGCGGGCGCCGGGAAACTGCCTCGCCACCCAGGCGGCGATAAGGTTTTGTAAAACAAAATCGGCAAGGCTTTCTGCGGCGAGAAAGGCGATAATCGTTCGAAGCGGCAAGGCAAGCCGCAAGCGCTCGGAAGTTTCCCGGATGTGGTCGAGCGTCAGCGGATCGCCGGTGTCGGACATGTTGCTTTTCCAGGCCTTCGGAACGACGGTCGGACAAGAGCACGCGCAACGGCCGTGGATTTGGTCTTACACTCTCGTTGCCCAGGGGCTGAAGCGAAATCGGCAGTGGGCACGTCAGGGGAAAGAATGGGACAGCTTGCTTCAGTTGCGTCGAACCTCGATAGCGAAGACCGCACGGGCTTCGAGACGCGGAAAGCTTTGTGGGAGCGTCTTCAGGCCGATCCGGAAGGATATGAGAGCAACCGGGACTTCGGACTGTACTGCGCGATGCGGCGAAAGTACTTGGCTGTGTCCAAGCCCTATCTCCTCAAGGCTCTCTCATACGAACGCGAGGACGAGGCGACAAAAGAGCTTCTTTTCTATCTCGCGGAATTCTACAAGCTGACGGGCCGGTACGATCTCGCCTACGCCACCTTTCACGACCTGCGCCGGCGGTATCCGCGGGTTGTCAACTACGCCATCTTCCTGGCCGATATGGACTACGCCCTTGGTCGCATCAAAGAGGCCTCCGAGGGCTATCGAACCAGCATGGATATCATGGCTTATTGCGCCAAGGCCGTGTCCGTCGAGTTGGGCGAACCTGACAAGCGACTGCTCTTGCCCAACGGGTTGATCTACGAGCACATCGGTGAGACGGCCCATAAGCTCGACCTTTTCGTCAAGGCGCGGGCCATGGGCCTTATCGAGGACTTCGAGGCCGTCGTCGTCGCGCCGGAGGACAAGACGGCCAACATGGCGTTGATGCAATGCTATTCCAAATACGTCACCCTGGTGACCGATCCTGACGCCGCCGATGCGGCGATGGACGAGTTTGCGAAGCGCCGCTATCACCTCGATTACCTCACGATGCCCAACGGACTGACTTTGCACCGTGAGCTGGCCTACGGCGTGCTCCAGCGCATGTGGTCCGATCAGGACCGGCCGCCGCCTCTGGTAACACCTGACGGGATCCGCGAACGCGGCTGGGATTTGTTGCGCCGCCTTGGCGTGCCCAAGAACGCTTGGTTTGCGGCCCTGCATGTCCGCGAGCCCGGATTCTATGAAGAGGATGTGGCCTGGGACCACAACCGGTACCGCAACGGACGGATCGTCGATTACCTCGACGCGATCAGGGCCATCACCGATCGCGGGGGCTGGGTGCTTCGGCTAGGGGATCCGACAATGAGTCCCTTGCCCGAAATGGATCGGGTCATCGACTACGCCCGTAGCGAGCACCGTAGCGACTGGATGGACGTGTTCGGCATGTCGCAATGCCGGTTCTTCGTGGGAACGGCGTCGGGGCCGATGAACGTCGCGCGCGCGTTCTGCGTGCCCGTGGCCGCGACCAACTACTTCGCTGCCGGAACCTGGCCCTTCAGCCTCGGCGATGTCTTCATCCACAAACTGCATCGATCGAAGACCGATGGTCGCCTGCTGAGCCTTCGGAAGGCGCTCGAGCCGCCGCTTCTCGCGGCGTGGAACCCCATGGTCTACGACGCCTGCGACGTCGAGGTGCTCGACAACAGCCCCGAGGACATCCGAGACGCGGTGATCGAGATGATGGACATGCTCGACGGCACCTACACCGAATCCCAGGAAGTGGCGCGCCTCAAGAAGGTGTACCGGACCGTGGCCGATCCCTACGGGTTGGGCTTTCTGCTCCCGGTCGCGAGTTCCTTCCTGGAGCGGAACCCACATCTTCTGCGGGAAGTCGAGGGTTAGGCAGCCCCGGTCGCCGCCGCCTTAAACAATTCTTCAGACTCGCTCGGCAAATTTCGGGCATGAACGCGACGGGGGCCGAACATGTCAGCATCGTGACCGGGGGCGCCGGATTCATCGGCAGCCACCTGGTCGAACGCCTTCTCGCCGATGGCGATCGGGTGAGGGTTATCGACGATTTCTCGGGCGGATCGGAGGCGAACCTCGCGGCGGTCCGAGGGCATCCCAACCTCGAGATTCACACCGCGGATATCGCCGAGTTCGAGGCGATCCGGTCTGCCTTCCAGGGCGCCGATCGGGTGTTCCACCTCGCGGCCAAGGCCGACATCGTGCCGTCGATCCAGAACCCCATGCCCTATCATCGCACCAATGTCGACGGCACCATCAATGTCCTGGAGGCGTTGCGCGAAGCCCGCGTTCAACGCCTGGTCTATGCCGCGTCGTCGTCCTGCTATGGAATTCCGGATGTCTACCCGACGCCCGAAGAGTCGGCCATTCGGCCCATGTATCCCTACGCCCTGACTAAATATCTGGGCGAGGAATATGTGCGGCACTGGCATCAGACCTATGGCGTTGCGGCGGTCTCGTTGCGCCTTTTCAATGTCTACGGTCCGCGCGTGCGCACCGCCGGCAACTACGGCGCCGTATTCGGTGTCTTCATGGCCCAGAAGCTGGCCGGCAAGCCTTTGACCGTGGTCGGCGACGGCGCCCAGACCCGGGACTTCACCTTTGTGACGGATGTCGTTGAGGCATTCGTTCAGGCCTCGGTCGCGGATGTCGCCGGCGAGGTGATGAATGTCGGCTCGGGTGATACCTACAGCGTCAACCGGCTGGTCGAGTTGATCGGTGGCGAGGTCGTTCATATCCCCAAACGGCCGGGCGAACCGGACTGCACCTTCGCCGACACCGCCCGCATCCGGCGCGTTCTTGGTTGGGGGCCCAAGGTGTCCTTCGAGGACGGTGTGGATGTCATGCTTGAGAACATCGACGGCTGGCGTGAGGCGCCGATCTGGACAACCGAGAAGATCGCCGATGCGACCCGTGATTGGTTCCGCTACCTCGGCAAATAGAACGGCACAACGGCAAAGGGACGGCCGCGCCATGAACCACGCGAACCTGTCGATCGAACGGGACGACACGCAGTTAAGCTCTGCCCAGGGGCGTCCCGAGTCCAAGCTGAAGACGATCGAGGAGCTTGCCGACATCGCGCGGATCGCGCGGTCGGCGGGTGAAACCGTCGTCCTCGCGCATGGCACGTTCGACCTTCTCCATGTCGGCCATCTGCGCCATCTGCGTCAGGCGAAGCGTGAAGGTACGCTTCTAATCGTCACGGCCACCGCCGATCAGTTCGTGAACAAGGGACCGGGACGGCCGGTCTTCTCGGAGCACATGCGCGCGGAAATGCTGAGTGCTCTCGACTGCGTCGATTTCGTTGGCATTCACGCGGCGCCCCTCGCGGTCGACGCCATTCGCCGCATTCGCCCTCACGTCTATGTCAAGGGCTCCGACTACCAGAACCCGGAGGACGACGTCACCGGCGGCATCGTCGACGAACGCGAGGCGGTGGAGGCCGGCGGCGGACGCATCGCCTTCACCGACGACATCACCTACAGCTCGACGGCGCTGATCAATCGCTACCTCAACATTTTCGAGCCGACGCTCGACCACTACCTCGAGTCGCAGCGCGACAGGAGCCTTCTCGACCGGCTTGTCGAGCTGATCGGACGCGTTCAGAACTATCGCGTGCTCATGGTCGGCGATGCCATCATCGACGACTACCGCTATGTCTCGGCGATCGGGAAATCGCCCAAGGAACACATGATCGCGACTCAGTTCGAAAGTCGCGAGGTCTTTGCCGGCGGTGTCTTCGCGGCCGCCAACCACGTCGCCAGCTTCTGCAAGGAAGTCGAGCTGGTCACGACGATCGGCGACGACGGCGAGTTTGACGAGTTGATCCGGCGGTCCCTGAAGCCAAACGTGAAACTGCGCGCCCATCGCCGTCCCGGCAAGCCGACGACCAGCAAGACCCGATTCATCGACCGGGCTTACTTGCGCAAGATGTTCGAGGTCTACCGGATGGACGACACCCCGACCCTGCCCGAGACGGAATCGGAGATCGAGTGGCTGCTGCGCGACCGCGCGGAGGAGTTCGATCTCGTCATCGTGACCGATTTCGGGCATGGGCTGGTGACGCCATCGCTGATCGGAACCCTTGAGCAGACCGCGCCATTCCTCGCCGTCAACGCCCAGTCCAACAGCGCCAATCAAGGCTACAACCTGATCACCCGGTATCGACGCGCCGATTTCATCTGCATCGACGTGCCCGAGGCGCGGCTCGCCGTCTCCGATCGGTATTCGGACGTCAAGGAGATCACGGGCCGGACCCTGCCCAGCCGCATCGATTGCCCACGCTTCGTCGTCACCCACGGCAAGAACGGATGCATGGCCTATGAGAAGGGACAGGAGGTCGTGCATGTTCCGGCCTTCACCAAGACGGTCATCGATACCGTCGGCGCGGGCGACGCCTTCTTCGCGGTGACGTCGCCCCTCGCCGCCGCCGGCGGCCCCATCGATCAGGTCGCGTTCATCGGCAATGCCGCCGGCGCGATCAAGGTCGGCATTGTCGGCCATCGCGCGTCGGTCGAGCGGGCCCCGCTGATCAAGTTTCTGACCACCCTCCTGAAGTGACGGTGTGCAATGCGTGAAAAGAAACTTTGGCACGTCCTCGTGACCGGCGGCGCCGGCTATGTCGGCTCGGCGCTGGTGCCGGCCTTGCTGGCGGAAGGGCATCGGGTCACCGTGCTCGATCTTTACATTTACGGTGAAGACACTTTCGCGGCCCACCGCGCCGACCCCAAGCTCACCGAGGTGAAGGGAGACATCCGCGATCCGAAAGCCGTCGAGCGGGCGCTGAACGGCGTCGAGGCCGTGATCCATCTGGCCTGCATCTCCAACGATCCATCCTACGATCTCGATCCCGATCTCGGCCGGTCGATCAACCACCAGGCCTTTCGCCCCCTGGTGCGAGCCGCCAAGGCGGCGGGCGTCAAGCGCTTCGTCTACGCCTCCTCGTCGAGCGTCTATGGGATCAAGGACGAAGCCGACGTGACCGAGGATCTGCCACTTGAGCCCTTGACCGACTACTCCAAATACAAGGCGGTCTGCGAGGCGGAGCTGGAAGAGGAGCGGGCGCCGGGTTTCGCGGCCGTGACCATTCGCCCGGCGACGGTTTGCGGCTATGCGCCGCGTCTGCGCCTGGATCTCACCGTCAACATCCTCACCAATCACGCGATCAACAAGGGTGTGATCACGGTTTTCGGCGGGGATCAGAAACGGCCCAACATCCACATCAAGGATATGGTGGCGCTTTACCTCGACCTCCTTCAGCAACCGGATGAGAAGATCGACGGCAAGGTCTTCAACGCGGGTTGGGAGAACTTCACCGTCAAGGAAATCGCGGAGATGGTCCGCGAGGCGGTGGATCCCGAAACCGCGATCGAGGTCACGCCCACCAACGACCATCGATCCTATCACGTCTCATCCGACAAGATCCGCCGCGAGCTCGGTTTCCAGGCACGGCACAGCATCGCGGACGCGGCCGGCGACCTCAAGCAGGCCTTCGACTCGGGCAAAGTCGCGAATTCGATGAGCGACCCCATCTACTTCAACATCAAGCGGATGCAGGATCTGCAGCTAAGTTAGAATGCGGCCGTTGCGCATCGGTATCGATCTCGACAACACGCTGGCGGGATACGACGAGGTCTTTCCCGAGGCGGCACGCGAGCGGGGGCTGCTCCCGGAAGGCTTTCGCGGCGGCAAGGCGGAAGTCCGCGACTTGGTGCGTGGCCTCGCCGATGGCGAGCGTCAATGGCAGGCGCTCCAGGGGCGGGCCTACGGCGCCTTGATGAACCGGGCCCGGTTGATCGAGGGCGCTGCCGAATTCCTGCTTCGCGCACGGTCGAAGGGCGCCGAGCTGTGCATTGTCAGCCATAAGACCGAGTATGGGCATTTCGATCCCGACCGGATCAATTTGCGCCAGGCGGCCTGGGCCTGGATGATGAATAACGGATTCTTCGCTCCGGACGGCTTCGGCCTCCATATGGAGGAGATCTATTTCGAGACGACGCGGGCGGACAAGATCGCGCGCATCGCCGCCCTTGATCTCACCCATTTCATCGACGATCTGCCGGATCTGTTCGAGGACCGGACTTTTCCCGAAGGGCCGGAGAGGCTTTTGCTGGCGCCGGCAGGCGCGCCCGCAAGCTCGCGCTATCGCGCCTATGACGGCTGGCCGGCGATCAACGAGATAGTCTTTGGCGCCTCGACCGCTAAACGAAGTTTACGTGTGCCGGCGGATTCTTGAGGTCCCAAAGGAACTCGTTGATCTCGTTCTGGCGGCAGCCGATGCCGCATTGGCGGTGGACGTTGACGGAGCTTTGCACGAGCTCCATGACCTCCCGGTAGCGTTCGCCATAGACGATGTCCTTGAAGGACTGTTCGACGATGCTGCCGATATAGAACTTCTCGTTGCCGAAGAAGTTCCCGCAGCAATAGACGTCGCCACGCCCGGTGATCTGCGGCAGGAAGTTCGTGCCGAAGCAGCAATTGTATGAGCGCCCGGTTTTGCCCATCTTCAGCCGCTTGACGATGACGTTGTAGCCGTCCGTCGCGAAGGCCTCGGCCTCGCGATAGATCTCCTCATGATCTTCATAGACCGCGATGCGGCTGTCCTGAGCGATGTCCTCCTTCTCGGAGCACTGCTTGACGACGACGTAGTCGACGCCGAGTTCCTGCCCGAGGCGGGCCAGGGGCACGACCTGGTCGAGGCATTCCTCGATGAGCACCATCTGAATGCCGATGGTCGTCGCGAGGCCGAGCCGACGCTTCGTTTCGACGGCATGGCGGATGTTGCGGATAACCTTCTCGAAGGTCTTCTCCCGGCCCCCCATGACCTGGTGGTAGCGCTCGGACTCGGCGACGCTCAAGGTAAAGCGGACCCAGGTCAGGGCCTCCAGGAACTCGGCCATGCGTTCGGGCTTGAGGAGGACGCCGTTGGTGGCGATGGCCATGTCTAGGCCGGCTTGCTTGCCGGCGGTCACGGCCTCGTAGACCTCGGGGTGAAGAGTCGGCTCTCCGTCGCCGAGGAAGCCCACGGCGCGAACGCCGATCTCCGCCGCGTCCTTCAAGAACCGCGTCAGCGGGTCGATCGGAATGCGTTCCGCGCCCTGGTTTTCCGGGACCGCGTAATAACAGTACTTGCAGTTGATGTTGCAGGACATGGTGATGCCCATGTCGATATAGAGCGGGGCGATACGTTCGCCCTTCTGCCAGGCATGGATGCGGTCGAGATGCCAGTGAAGCTTGTGCCCGTTCATCTGGTAGGGATCGCGCATGAGAAGCCCTTTCATTGCCCGGCAAACGCCGCCATTCAAAAGGTCACTTCCTAATTTTCCCTAAATTCGGGCCGAACGCGCCCACCGGCTCCCACGCAAGGGCTTCACGATGAGCCCGCCTTGCGGCCTAGTCGTCGCCGGTTCCGGCCGTCGGTTCCCAGAGTAACGTCGACGCCGTGACCTCACCACCCAGAAGACAGGCGCGATCCTCGGCATCGGCCGCATCGCACTGTGAGTCGAACGGCACGGTGATGGAGCGTCCCGCGATCGACAGGGAGTCCCGTCCGACGCCATGCGAGCGTGAAAACCAATGCGCAAAGGCGTCGAGGCTTTCGGCCGCTTCGAACCGGATCGTCTTTTCGATGTAGAGACCCATGGGGATTATCCCCGACTTGTTTCTTCCCTCGAAGACTTAAACTTGAGAATGCCAATCGATATCGAACAGGTAGGGTTTTCCCTTAGGCTCGGTCGCCTTCCGCGGCCGAAAACCATGGCGGGATCGCGCAGCCCGCCTTGCGCTGCGGGTTTCCCAGGTTAGACTGCCGCAGAGAAACAGCGCTCCGCGGCGACAGGATCGCGATATTGTGATCGGTGAGGACAAGCGGCTTGGCTCGGCGCCCTCCCTGGAGGACGTCCGCCGCATCGGCGAACGCCTTTCGGAGCGGTCGGTGACCGGCGCCGCGCCGGCGGGTTCGGGCCGCAACAATCGCATCTATCGGCTCGACTGTGGTGGCGCCTCCTTCGCCCTTAAATTCTACCCGCCGCAGGATGAGGATCCCCGCGACCGCCTGGGCGCCGAGTTCCGGGCTCTCGACTATCTCGGCCGGCAAAAGATCGCGGCTGTCCCGGGCGCCATCGCCCGCGACACCGCGCGGCATTGTGCCTTGTACGAGTGGATCGAGGGCACGCCGCTGGCCGATCCCACCGACTCCGATGTCGATTCGCTGGCGGCGTTTCTCACCGAACTCCAGGATTTGCGCTGGCGTCCGGGAGCCGACGAGATCGGGCCGGCCTCCGCGAGCTGCCTGTCGCCCGCGGCCGCGGTTCGGCAGTTCGATTCGCGGCTCAGGCGGCTGATGGAGGCCGCCGGGGAGCATCGTGAGCTGTCGGCTTTCATCGCCGATGAGTTGTCGCCGGTCGCCGTTTCCGTGAAGGGGCGTGGACTTGTCGAATTGGCCCAGGCGGGACTCGATCCCGCCGCCGATGTACCCCGCTCGGCACAGGCTTTGAGCCCCTCGGATTTCGGGTTTCACAACGCTCTCCGGCGCGCGGACGGCCGTCTCGTTTTCCTCGATTTCGAGTATTTCGGCTGGGACGATCCGGCGAAGATGATCGCCGACGTTCTGCTTCATCCCGGGTCGGATCTGTCCGATTCCCGGCGTCGCCGGCTGTACAATCAGCTTGGCCCGGCTTTCGCGATCTCGGACCCCTCCTTTAACCTGAGATTTAGAATTCTCCTGCCAGTATGTGCCTTGATTTGGTGCCTGATTCTGCTGAACGAGTTTCTTCCCGAGCGGTGGCAAAGGCGCGCCATCGCCGGCGCGGCGGCGGACCGGGAAACGGTTCAGGCTCGTCAGCTGGAAAAGGCCCGGCAACTCCTGGCTTGGATATATCGGTCTCTTGCCCAACCTGATACATGACCCGCTGACGATTCCCCTGGATGCGCGCTCGAAGGCGCTCAGGCGTCTCATCATGGATGCCCTCCTTGCCGCCGGCCGGGGGCATGTCGGTCCGGCGATGTCGCTGGTCGAGATCCTGCGTGTCCTCTACGACGACGTTTTGAAGCTGCGGCCCAAGGAGCCCGACTGGCCGGGCCGCGACCGTTGCATTTTGAGCAAGGGCCACGGCTGTCTCGCGCTCTACGCCGTTCTCGCGGACAGAGGGTTTTTCCCGAAGCGGGAATTGCAGCGATTTTGCGCCGATGACGGTATTCTCGGTGGGCATCCCGAGCGTGGCTTGGTACCCGGTGTCGAGGCCTCGACCGGGGCGCTGGGGCACGGCCTGTCGATCGGGGTGGGCATGGGCCTTGCCGCGCGGCTGCGCAAGCGTGCCAATCGCGTCTTCGTGGTGCTGGGCGACGGAGAGCTCAACGAGGGCTCGGTCTGGGAAGCGGCGATGAGCGCGGCAAAGCATGGCTTGTCTTCCCTGACCGCCATCGTCGACAACAACCGTCTGCAATCCTACGGGCCGGTGGCGGAGGTCATGCCGATGGCGCCGCTCGCCGACAAGTTCCGGAGCTTCGGGTTCGTCGTCGAAGAGGTGAACGGGCACGACGTCGATGCCCTGCGCGCCGCCTTCCGCCGGCTGCCATTCGTCCGGGAGCAGCCGAGCGCGGTCATCTGCAACACCGTCAAGGGCAAGGGCGTCCCGCCGGCGGAGCACAACGCGGCCTGGCATCACCGGGCGCGTCTGAACGACGAGGAACTGGGCGCCATCCGCGCGGCCCTCGGAGGGAAGTGAGATGCGGCGAACCTGCCTCAACAGCATTCATGAGCTTGCCCGTCGTGATCCGCGCGTCGTCTATGTGGGATCGGACCCCAGCCCCGGCACGCTCGACGGCATGAAGGCGGAGATCCCGGACCGTTTCCTCATCGAGGGGATCGCCGAGGCTCATGTCATCGGCCTCGCCGCGGGCCTCGCGATGGAGGGGTTCGTCCCCTATGTCAACACGATCGCGACCTTTTTGACCCGGCGCTGCTACGACCAGATCGCCGTCGATCTGTGCATGCACAACCTGCGGGCCCGGCTCATCGGTAACGGGGCGGGCCTGGTCTATGCGCCGCTCGGCCCCACCCATCAGGCCATCGAGGACATCGCCATCATGCGGGCGCTGCCCAACATGACGGTCGTCGCGCCGGCCGATGCCGACGAGATGCGGCGCCTGATGGAACAGACACTGGACTGGCCGGGACCGATCTATATCCGCCTTGCCAAGGGAGGGGACCCGATCGTCTCCCGCGAAACGGACGGGTTTGAAATCGGTCAAGCGATCCTGCTTCGGGACCCCGAGGATGTCGCCATCGTCGCCTGCGGCGTGATGGTGGACCGGGCGCTGGCAGCGGCCGATATCCTGGCGGAGGAGGGGATCGGCTGCGGCGTCGTCAACATGCACACGATCAAGCCCCTGGACGTGGCCTCCCTCAATCTTTTCGCCGACCGCGTCCGCCTGATCGTCACGCTCGAGGAGCATTCGGGCGTCGGCGGATTGGCGGCCGCGGTTCTCGAGGCCCTGTCCGACCGTGTTCACGTCGCGATGCCCCGCGTGCTCAAGCTCGCGCTGCCCGACCGCTTCGTCCACAAATACGGATCGCAGGACGGGCTGCTGGCCCGGCTCGGTTTGACGCCTGAGTCCATCGCGGCGACCATTGGTCGGGTGCTCGCGAGAGGTTCCACGGGGGCTCCCCAGCCCGCCTTTGCCTGACAACAAGGCCAAAGAATGAAGGTTCGCTACTCCTACCTCCCCGAGCAATTCGCCAATCCCGAGCCGGTTTTCCAAGCCCTGCGGCGCTTGGTGCCGACTGGAGACTTCACGCTCGGTCAACCGGTCCGCGATTTCGAGGTCCGGTTCGCCGAGCTGATCGGCGTCAAGCACGCGATCGGCGTCGGCTCGGGCACCGATGCCCTCAAGCTGCCCCTGAAGGCGCTGGGGATCGGACCCGGCGACGAGGTGATCACCGCCGCCAACACCTTCATCGCCACGGTCGGCGCGATCGCCGAGACCGGGGCGCGGCCCGTGCTGGTCGATTGCGACGACAGCTTCTGTCTCGACGTTGCGCAGGTCGAGGCGGCGATCACGGCCAACACCAAGGCTATCATGCCCGTTCATCTGACCGGCGAAGTCGCGGATATGCCCCGGATCATGGATCTCGCCGAGCGCCATGGCTTGGCAGTCGTCGAGGATGCCTGTCAGGGAATTCTCTCCGAGTATCAGGGGCGCCGCTCCGGCACCTGGGGGGCGGCCGCCGGATTCTCGCTTCACCCGCTCAAGAATCTGAACGTGTGGGGCGACGGTGGCGTCATCGTCACCAATGACGACCGGATGAACGACCGGCTCCGGCTGATCCGCAACCACGGACTCAAGAACCGGGACGAGATCGCGGTCCTCGGCTGCAACTCCCGTCTCGACAGCGTTCAGGCCGTGGTCGGCAATTGGCTGATCGATCAAACTCACGACATCACCGGGAAACGCATCGCCAATGCCGCTTACTACGACGCGGCCTTTGCCGGAGTATCGGAACTTCGCGTCCCGCCGCGCCGCCCAGGAATCAAGCGGGTGTTCCACCTCTACATGGTCTTCGTCGAGCAGCGCGATGCGCTGTTCGCCCACTGCCTGGAGCAGGGGGTCGAAGCCAAGATCCACTACCCCATCCCCCTCTATCAGCAGGAGGGGCTGCGCCCGCTGGGCTATGCGCCGGGGACCTTCCCGGTGACAGACCGCCACGCGGCCGAGGTCATCAGTTTTCCCGTGGACCAGCACATCACCCGGGCGCAGCAGGATATCGTCATCGAGACCGTGCGCGACTTCTATCGGGGGAGCTGATGCACCCCGAAACCGCCGTTCGCGAAAATAATGCCCCGATGCCGGGCCGCGCCACTCGTAACGTGCCCTATGTCGATTTCGCGGCCCAATACCGGTCCGAGCGCGAGGAATTGCTGGCCTGCTGCGAGGCCGTCTTCTCGCGGGGGGACTTCGTCGGCGGCGAAGCGATCGACGCGTTCGAGGAAGAGGCGGCGCGGCTTATCGGCGTCCGACATGTCATCGCCGTCGCATCCGGAACCGATGCCCTCATTCTCGGCATGCGGGCGCTCGGTATCGGCCCGGGTGACGAGGTCATCACCCCTCCCAATTCCTTCGTGGCCTCGACTTCCTCCATCATCGCGGTCGGCGCAAAACCGGTCTTCGCCGACGTCCGAGCCGACGGCAACATCGACCCAGCGGCCGTGGCCGCCGCCGTGAGACCGCGGACGAGGGCGATCATGCCCGTGCATCTGACCGGGCGCGTCGCCGATATGAACCCGATTATGGAGATCGCGGAGAAACACGGGCTTGCCGTTGTCGAGGACGCGGCCCAGGCGATCGGATCGCGTTACGACGACCGCATGGCCGGGAGTTTCGGACAGGTCGGCTGCTTCTCCGCCCATCCGCTCAAGAACGTGAACGCGGCGGGCGACGCAGGCTTCGTCGCCACCGACGACGACGGGATCGCCGAGCGTCTCCGCCTGTCGCGAAATCTTGGGCTTGCCGATCGCAATACTGTCACGGTCTGGGGCGGCGTCTCGCGGATGGACACCCTCCAGGCGGCGATTCTGAGCACGCGCCTCCAGCGGCTGCCCCGGATCATCGAGAGGCGGCGGGGGAACGCGGCGCTGTACCGGGAAAGGCTCACGGGCGCGGTCTTCATGCCCCCCTGCCGGCCCATCGAGTTCAATACCTTCCACACATTCGTCGTTCAGACCGATCGCCGCGGCGAGCTGCAGGCGTATTTGGCGTCCCGCGGCGTCGGCACCGCGATTCATTATCCGATTCCCATCCACCTCCAGCCGGCGGCAAGCGGCCTGGGCTACCGTCGGGGCGATTTTCCCGTCTGCGAGGCACAGGCCGGCTGCATTCTCACCCTGCCGGTCCACCAGTATCTCTCCCGCGACGACTTGAACTACGTCGCTGACGAGATCCTGAGCTTCCGCGCGATATGAGGATATCAGCTTTGGGCCGGCGCGTTCTGCTCCTCGGGCATACGGGCAAGATGGGTACGGCCTTGGCCGAGGCCTTCGCCGACGACCACGAGGTGGTCGGCGTCGGTTCTCGGGACGTGGATGCCGCCGATTTCCCGGCTGTGGCGGCCTTGGTGGAGCGGACCGAACCGGATCTCGTCGTCAACACGGTGGCGCGCCTGGGTATCGATGCCTGCGAGCGGGAACCGTCCCTTGCCATGAAGATCAACGCGATGCTGCCCCGGCTGTTGGGGCGGTTGGCGAGCGAGCGGGGTTTCACCCTTGTCCATTTCAGTACCGAATGCGTCTTCAGCGGACGCAAGAGGGAGCCGCTGGCCGAGGGGGACGAACCCGATCCCGTGAACATCTACGGCTATAGCAAGTTCGCGGGGGACCTCGCCGTGCGGGACGCCACCGAGCGGCACTACATTTTCCGCCTTCCGGTCCTCTTCGGCGAGGGGCCGAAACGCGGCCAGCTGGTGGAACGCATGATCGACCGCGCGGAGGCCGGCGAGGCCGAACTGCGCATTGCCGACGACATCGTGACCTCGCCGACTTACGCGCTCGACGCCGCACATACCGTGCGCTCCGTGGTCGAGGGAGATTCGCGGCCGGGTCTCTATCATCTCGCCAATCATGGCCAGGCGTCGCTCCACGAGCTGATGCGCGAGATGATGGCAAATCTCGGTTTAAGGACGCGCGTCCACCGCGCCTCGTACCGGGATTTTCCGTCACTCGCCGAGAAAAACAGCTTCACGCCCCTGAGATCCGGCAAGCTGGCCCCGTTGCGGAGTTGGCGGGACGCCACCGCCGCCTATTGCGCCCGCCGAGTCGGCGCACCGCCGCCCGTTGCCGAGTCCCATCCAGCCCTGTGAATAACCCGCAATTCTAATCGTTAGGGGTATGTAAACTAACCGTTTCGTAGGGTGGACCCCGCGCCCGAAACAGGCGAGGACTCGCCGAGAGGCCCATCGGAAGTATCCTGGTGTCGCTCGGCGGCTTGGCGTCACGGACAAGGAGTCGAGCATGTCTCACGCGCTCCCCGAGAAGGTTAGAGCGGCCCTCAAGGCGATCACCGATCCGGCGACCGGGATCGATATCGTCAGCAACGGCATGATTTCCGATATCGCCATCCAGGGCGATCGCGTCAGCTTCGCGATCGAGATCGAGGCCGAGCGGCATGCTCAGATGGAATTGGTCCGCCAGGCGGCCGAGGCGGCGGTTCTCGATCTGGTGGATGTGGGCGGCGCCTCCGTCGTGTTGACGGCGGAGCGGCGGATCGGCGAGGCAACGCCATCCCCGGATCTCTCCCATCCCGGCGACCCCGAGCCCGGAGAGCTCGACAGCTTCAAGATGAACGGCCATAAGATGCTCTGGCATCTTGAGCGCGTGCTCGCATGGCAGCGGGGCGAGCGGGTGGCGCCGCTGCATATCGACGTGGGTTTGAGCAAGGGCTGCAACATCCGCTGCCACTATTGCTATGGCGTGACCCAGGGCAATTTTTTCAAGAAGGGTGCCGACCGCTACTTCCCGCGCGAGGCGCTGCTCAGCTATATGCGCGACGCCGGCGAGCTCGGCGTCCGTTCGATGGCTCTTATCGGCGAGGCCGAACCCCTTCTCAACCCGCATGTCTACGAGGCCATCGTCACCGGCAAGAAGGCCGGGGTCGACATGTCCATGGGCACCAACGGCATTCTGTTGGACACGGGCCGCGACGGCGAGGAGGCGCTCGAACACCTGACCTGGATCCGCTTCAACATCAGCGCCGCCTCCGACTATTCGTATCGGCGCGTTCACGCCAGCAAGGAATTCGCGACGGCGATCGAGAAGATTCGCTTCTGCGTCGAGACCAAACGCCGCAATAACCTGGATACCACCGTCGGCCTGCAGATGGTTCTGACGCCAAAAAACGTCGATCAGTGCATCCCGTTGGCCAAGCTAGGCGGAGAGCTGGGTGTCGACTACCTGGTCATCAAGCAGTGCAGCGACACGGTCGACAACGATATCGGCATCTACGAGGTTCTGGATCAGTACAAGGATTTCTCGAACATCCTGCGCCAAGCCGAGACCTACGCCAGCGGCGACTACAAGGTCATCGTCAAGTGGGACAAGATTCTCAACGAGGGGCACCGCGACTACGACAATTGCCTGGGCGCCCCCTTCCTGCTCTATTCCAGCGGCGACGGAAAGCTCTACAACTGCGGGATGTGGTTCGACACCCGCGAGGACGAGTTCCGCTTGGGCGACCTGACGGAGCAGTCCTTCAAGGAGATCTTCGAGAGCGAGCGCTATTGGGAGGTCGTTCGCAAGCAGTCCTGCTCGGTGGATGTGCACAAAGAGTGCTACTCCAACTGCCGCACCCATCACATCAATGACTTCCTGTGGAAGCTCGAGAACCCGCCGTCTCATGTGAACTTCATCTAGGCGTGCGAAGCCATGTCGGAAACGGAAACAGGGGAACGAACCCCGTCGTCGGCCGAAGGCACCGATTTGGCGCTGCGGCAAGCCGATGACGGGCTCGAAGAGTTTGTGGTGGATCCGGACTCGCCGATGCGCGGAGTTCTGGAACTGATCGATCGCAACGGCGAGGGGGTGGCGCTCGTTCTCGACGGTGCTCGGCACCTTCTTGGGATCGTGACCGATGGGGATATCAGGCGCGCGATCCTCGAGGATACCAATTTCGACCAGCCCGTCCGCCAATTCCTGGAGCAAAAGGTCAGTCTCGGCTGGACGGCGCCGTTCACGGCCCACAGGGATACGCCGGAAGTCGAACTGTTACGGATGATGCATCTGCGGCTTGTCCGGCACCTTCCCCTTGTCGACGACATCGGGCGGGTGACGGGACTTGCGCTGCTCAGCCAGCTGGCGCGGGACCCGGAACTGCCCCTCCACGCGGTCGTGATGGCTGGTGGATTCGGAACCCGTCTTCCCGGTCTCAGCCAGGACCTGCCGAAACCGCTGCAGCCGGTTGGCGGCAAGCCGGTCATCGAGCATATTCTCGGGCAGCTCAAGGACCGGGGCGTGCGCCGCGTCAGTATCACCACCCACTATCGCGCGGACATGATCGAGGAGCATATCGGTGACGGACGCGGCCTCGGGCTGGACGTCCGCTACGCGCGCGAGAGCAAACCGCTCGGGACCGCGGGCGCCCTCGGCATGCTGCGGGACACGACCGAACCCCTCCTGGTGATGAACGGCGACATCCTGACGGCGCTCGACGTCCGGGCGATGCTGGATTTCCATCAGGAAGCCAGATCCGACATTACCGTGGGCGTGCGCAAGTATCAGATGCAGGTTCCGTTCGGCGTGTTCGACGTCGAGGGCACGAGGGTGAAGAAGCTCGAGGAAAAGCCCACGATGTCGTTGTTCATCAACGCCGGGGTCTACCTGCTCGAGCCGAAGATGCTCGAACGCATACCACGCGATACCCGCCTCGACATGACCGATCTGATTCAGCGCGTCCTCGACGGCGACGGGGTCGTCACCAGCTTCCCCATCCACGAGTATTGGATCGATGTCGGCCAGCACAAGGACCTGATGCGCGCTCAAATGGACGCGGCGGCGAAGGAGCTCAAGGCGTGACCTGGCAGGGCCGACCGGTTCTGGTTACCGGGGCGGACGGCTTCATCGGCAGCCATCTCGTCGAACGCCTGGTTGCCGAGGGAGCCCAGGTTCGCGCCCTTGTCTACTACAACGCTTTCGGGCAGTGGGGATGGCTCGACGACTCGGCGGTGGCGAGGGACGTCGAGGTGGTGGCCGGCGACATCACCGATACCGAGTTCGTCGCGGACGCCATGCGCGGACGGGAGGTGGTTTTCCATCTCGCCGCCCTGATCGCCATTCCCTATTCCTACCACGCGCCGCGCTCTTATCTGCGGACCAATGCGGAAGGCACGTTGAACCTGCTCCAGGCGGCGCGAAGCCTGGGCGTGTCGCGCATGGTTCACACCTCCACCAGCGAGGTATACGGAACCGCGCGAGCCGTTCCGATCGACGAGTCCCATCCCCTGCAGGGACAATCCCCTTACGCGGCGAGCAAGATCGCCGCCGACAAGCTGGCCGAGGCCTTCCATCTGTCCTACGGCCTCCCCGTGGTGACCCTGCGGCCCTTCAACACCTTCGGGCCCAGGCAGTCGGCCCGGGCCGTCATCCCGACGATCATCTCGCAGGCGCTGCGCGGCCAGCGGGTCCGGTTGGGCAATCTGCATCCGACGCGGGACCTGACCTATGTGGAGGATACCGTCGAGGGTTTCCTGCGGGCGGGGGAGGCCGAAGGGGCCGAGGGCCGCGCGATCAATCTCGGCACGGGCCGCGAGATCAGCATCGGCGGGTTGGTGGAGATGGTGGGCGAGATTCTTGGCGTGCCCGTCGAAACTGAGGTCGAAAAGACGCGCCTGCGGCCAGAAGGCAGCGAGGTCGAGCGTCTCTTGTCCGACAATAGGCTCGCGGCGGAGGTTCTGGGTTGGCGCCCGCGGATCAGCCTGGAAGAGGGGCTGGGCCGAACGATTGAATGGATCCGGGATCATCTCGACGGCTTCCGGCAGGGCACCTATGAACTTTGAGCCGCCCAAGTTGCGCATACCGCTGTGCCGCCCGAGCATGGGCGGAAACGAGTCCGCCTATCTTGAGCAGTGCGTGCGAGACAACTGGGTGTCTTCGGCCGGTCCCTTCGTTGAGCGGTTCGAGCGGGATATCGCGGCGTATCTGGGCGTCGACCATGCCGTCGCCCTCGTCAACGGCACCGCGGCCCTGCATCTGGCGTTGATCGTCGCCGGCGTGAGGCCGGGCGATGCCGTCGTCACCTCGACCCTGACCTTCGTCGCCACGGCGAACGCCATTCGCCATGCGGGCGCCTGGCCGATCTTCGTCGACGCAGACCTCGAGACCTGGCAGATCGACGCCGCGCGGACCGCCGAGTTCCTTGTCGATCGATGTGAGCGCCACGGGAACGACTGGATCGATTCCGGATCCGGTCGCCGGATCGGCGCCGTGTTGCCGGTCCACATCCTGGGACACCCTGCCGACCTGGACCCGATCCTTGAGGCGGCGCGCGAGCTGGGAGTTCCCGTCATCGAGGATGCGACCGAGTCCCTCGGCGGTCGCTACAAGGGGCAGCCGGCGGGGGCCTTGGGGGACGCGGCCTGCCTCAGCTTCAATGGCAACAAACTGATCACTTGCGGCGGCGGCGGTATGCTCGTCACGAATCGGGCGGATTGGGCGCGGCTGGCGCGGCACCTGTCCACACAGGCGAAGCTACCCGGTGTTGAACTCATCCATGACGAAGTGGGGTTCAACTATCGGCTGACGAACATTCAGGCTGCGGTCGGCTGCGCGCAGCTTGAGACCATCGACGAGCGTCTGGCCGCGAAACGGCGAATCGCCTCCTTTTATCGCGAACTCTGCGCCGAACGGCCGGAGCTGGTTTTCATGCCCGAGGCGTCCTGGGCCGAGAGCGCCTGTTGGATGTCGACGGTGCTCGTGAACACAGAGCATGATGGCCGAAATCGCCACACGGTGATGGCCTGCCTGGCCGACCAGGGAATCGAGACACGGCCGCTCTGGCAGCCCCTTCATCTGAGCCCGGCCCATAGGGGTTGTGGCTTTCTCGGCGGCGAGGTTGCGTCTGAATTGCATCAAAAGGCGGTCTGCTTGCCCTCCTCCTGCGACTTGCGGGAGGAAGATTTTGCCCGGCTCCGCTCGGCAATTTTTGCCGGCTTGGACGATGTGCCCGGGCCTGGCTGAGCACACCACCGCGGAAAACAACAAGTTTTCGGATGGCATATGGTTTGCACGGGTCTTTCATGGCCCCGAATGCTCCTTCGCCGGGCGTGATTTTTCTTGGTTTTGCGCGGCGAGGACTAGCCAAAAGTGGTATCGGTATGGTAGTATGCCGATCATGCGTGAGAAACGCGCATTGCGAGTGACTTCTAGAAGAGGAGATTGAAGTCGTGGCAGACGTTAATCTATCTTCGGCCGTACGGGCCAACCTACTCTCCCTGCAACGGACGACGGATCTGATCAACCGGACGCAGGGTCGGTTGTCGACGGGTCTCTCAGTGTCGAGCCCGGTCGATAACGCCGTTAAGTTCTTCCAAGCCAAGTCGCTGAGCGACCGTGCGGGCGACCTGACGGGCCGCAAGGACGGCATCGATCAGGGCGTGAACGCGCTGAAGACCGCCATCGAGGCGACGACCGCGATG
>JANQJG010000199.1 GCA_028281785.1 Rhodospirillales bacterium | reverse complement strand
GCGCAAAATCATCGTCACACTCAACGCTATGGTCCGCGATAACGCAAATTGCCACCCCAAAACCGTCTGACCGAAAAGACAGTTGCTCACCCGGCTCGTTGCACTCGCCACCCTCTCCCCCCAATGGGCGGAGAGGGGCAAACGGGGGTCCAGACCGGATAGATAATTTACGGAATGGGCCGGACAGATCGCTGACAGGTTGCCCGTCCGCGCCGCCGACCTATGATGGCGCCATGGCGCGACCAGATTCCGATTCCGCCTCCAGGCGCGACAAATCCAGGGCCCGTCTCTTTGTCGAGGCGGACCTTGCGCCCGGAAAGCCGGTCGTCCCGACCCGGGACCAGGCCCATTACCTGCTGCGCGTCATGCGCTTGCGGGCCGGAGACGAGCTGTCGGTCTTCAACGGCCGCGACGGCGAATGGCGGGCGCGACTCGAGGCCGCCGGCAAGCAAGGCTGCGCCCTGGAGGCCGAGGCCCAACGCCGCCCGCAGCGTCCCGAGCCCGACGTCTGGCTCGCCTTCGCCCCGCTCAAAAAGGCGCGCATGGATGTCCTGATCGAGAAAGCGACGGAGCTGGGCGCCGCCGCGCTCTGGCCGGTGTTTACGCGTCGAACGGTCGCCGGCCGGGTCAACACCAACCGCCTGCGCGCGCAGGCCATCGAAGCGGCCGAGCAATGCGAGCGGCTGACGGTCCCGGAGATTCGCGATCCCCTGGCCCTGGACGCCTTCCTGGACGCATGGCCGCCGGCGCGGCCGCTGATCGTGCTCGACGAAACCGGGAACGGCGCGCCCATTACGGAGGCGCTGGCCGGACTGCGGACCAAGCCTCGGACATCCCCGCCCCGGCACGGCTTTCTGATCGGCCCCGAAGGCGGGTTCGCGCGCTCCGAGCTTGACGCCCTGGCAAATCTACCCTTTGTTATGCGCGTGGGGGCCGGACCACGTATCCTCCGCTCCGAAACCGCGGCGCTGGCAGCACTGACCTGCTGGCAGGCGTTGATCGGTGACTGGTGCAGGCCCTCCTAGACCGCAACCCAAGCCTTCCAAGGATTCCATGTGCGCCGAGAGAACCGAGCCCGGTGAGCCGATCACCGAAAAACGGCCCTTGATCGAATATCTCGAGGCCGGCTGCAAGCCCCGCGAGGATTGGCGGATCGGCACCGAACACGAGAAGTTCGCCTATACCCTGGAGGACTATCGGCCGCTTCCCTATGAGGGCGGGCGCGGTGTGCGCGCGCTCCTCGAAGGTCTCCAGCGTTTCGGCTGGACGCCCGCCCTGGAGAACGGCAACCCCATCGCGCTGACGCTTCCCGACGGCTGCGCAATCACGCTGGAGCCCGCGGGCCAGATCGAGCTGTCCGGGGCGCCCCGCGAAAACATCCACCAGACCTGCGGCGAGGTGAACGAGCATCTGCGCCAGGTCAAGGCCGTCGCCAGCGAGCTCGATATCGGCCTGGTCGGCCTCGGCTACAATCCGAAATGGCCGATCGCCGAGATGCCGTGGATGCCGAAAGGGCGCTACGCCATCATGCGCGAGTACATGCCCAAGAAGGGCAAGCTCGGCCTGGACATGATGCAGGGCACCTGCACGGTTCAGGTCAACCTGGACTTCGACTCCGAGTCGACGATGGTCAAGATGTTCCGCGTGGGGCTCGCCCTGCAGCCGGTGGCCACCGCGCTCTGGGCCAATTCCCCGCTCAAGGAGGGCAAGCCCAACGGCTATCTCAGCTATCGCAGCCATATCTGGACGGATACCGATCCAGACCGTTGCGGAACCCTGCCTTTTGTGTTCGAGGAGGGCTTCGGCTTCGAGCGCTATGTCGACTACATCCTCGACGTGCCCATGTACTTCGTCTACCGCGAGGGCCGCTACATCAACGCCGCCGGTCAGTCCTTCCGGGATTTCATGGCCGGCAGGCTGCCCGCCCTGCCCGGGGAGTATCCGACGCTCGGGGATTGGTCCGACCATCTCACCACCGCCTTTCCCGAGGTGCGTCTGAAACGTTTTCTCGAGATGCGCGGGGCCGATGGCGGTCCGTGGAACCGGCTCTGTGCCCTGCCCGCCTTCTGGGTCGGCCTGCTCTACGACCCGGCGGCCCTCGACGAGGCCTGGGAGATGGTTCGGGACTGGACGTGGGAGGAGCATGAGACCCTGCGGCGCGAGGTTCCGCGGCTCGCCCTGCGGATGCCGTTTCGCGGCGGCAGCGTCGGCGACATCGCCCTCGACGTGCTCGACCTCGCCCATGAGGGCCTGAAGCGCCGCGCGGCTCTCGACGGCGCGGGCATGGACGAGACCTCCTTCCTCAACCCCCTGCGGCAGATCGCGGAGTCCGGGCGCACGCCCGCAGAGAAGCTGCTCGATGATGTCACCCGCCGCTGGGGTGGGAAGGTCGATCCCGTCTTCCGCGAATACGCCTACTGACTACTCACCGCCCTCCCGGATTGGAGAGTCACATCGCGGTGCCGCCGACCGTCAGCCCGTCCAGTCTCAGCGTCGGCTGGCCGACGCCCACCGGCACGCCCTGGCCTTCCTTGCCGCAGGTTCCGATGCCTGGATCCAGCGCCATGTCGTTGCCGACCATGGAGACCCGGGTCAGCGCGTCCGGGCCGTTGCCGATCAGGGTCGCGCCCTTGACCGGCGCGCCGATCTTGCCGCCTTCGAGCAGATAGGCCTCGGTGCAGCTGAACACGAACTTGCCGGAGGTGATGTCGACCTGCCCGCCGCCGAAGGAAACCGCGTAGATCCCCTTGTCCACGGACCGCATGATCTCCCCGGGGTCGTGCCCGCCGTCGAGCATGTAGGTATTAGTCATGCGCGGCATCGGCGCATGGGCATAGCTCTGCCGCCGCCCGTTTCCGGTGGGCCGGACGCCCATCAGCCGTGCGTTCAGGCGATCCTGCATGAACCCGGTGAGGATACCGTCCTCGATCAGCACGTTGCGCGCCGACGGCGTGCCTTCGTCGTCCACGGTCAGCGACCCGCGCCGGTCGCCGATGGTGCCGTCGTCGACCACGGTCACCCCGGGCGCCGCCACGCGTTCGCCCATCAGCCCGGCGAAGGCCGAGGTCTGCTTGCGGTTGAAGTCCCCTTCGAGGCCATGGCCGATGGCCTCGTGGAGCAGGATGCCCGGCCATCCGGGCCCCAGCACGACCGTCATCTCGCCGGCCGGGGCCGGCACCGATTCGAGATTGAGGAGCGCTTGGCGCACCGCCTCGTCGACCGCCTCCTGCCAGGTCTCCGCCTCGAGAAAGCGGTCATAGGCGACCCGCCCGCCGGTCCCATGGCTGCCGCTCTCCATGCGGTCGCCCCGGGCCGCGACGACGGAGACGTTGAGCCGTACCAGCGGCCGGATGTCGGCGACCCGCAGCCCCCCGGCGCGCAGGATTTGCACCGCCTGCCATTCGCCGGCCAGCGAGGCCATCACCTGCTGGACGCGGCCGTCCTTGGCGCGCGCGTAGCGGTCCATCTCGGCGAGAAGGTCGAGCTTTTCGCTGAACTCCTTGCCCGACAGGGGATTCGCGTCGGTGTAGAGGGATTGGTTGGTGCCCGAGGGCGGCACCGCCGCCTCCCCCGCATGCCCGCTGCGCACGGCGCGCACCGTCTCGCCAGCGCGGCGGATGGCGTCCTCGCTGAGTTCGGATGCGTGCGAAAACCCGGTCGCCTCGCCCGAGACCGAGCGCAGCCCGAAGCCCTGGGTCGTGTCGAAATTGGCGCTTCTCAGCCGCCCGTCGTCGAA
>JANQJG010000164.1 GCA_028281785.1 Rhodospirillales bacterium | reverse complement strand
CATCGCATCCGCAGCGGCCTGGCGAGCCCGCTCGCGGTGCCGCACGGTCACTTCCGTCACGGTCTCCTGGATCAGCTTCCGGTGCGCCTCGGGCAGGCCATCCCACCACTCGGCGTTCACGGCCCAGGGGTAGAACGCGAAGTAGTACTTGGCATAGGTGACGTGATTGACCGTCTCGTCCCACTTGTAGGAAACAAAGGCGTCGGCCGGCGTGTTGAGGCCGTCGATCACGCCCTGCTCAAGCGCCCCGTTGACCTCGGTGATATTGATCGGCACCGCCCGGGCGCCGAGCGCCTCCAGAGTCTTGGCGTTGGTCTTGCCGAGCGCACGCAGCTTCAGGCCCTCGAAGTCCGTGGGCATGACCGTCGCACGCTGAGTGTTGCCGGGCAGCAGGTAGTCGTAGGGCAGCACGCCAATGACTTTCCCGCCCTTGGCCTCGACCTCGGCGAAGGCCTTGCTCATAAAGGCCTGATCTTCGGTCGCCTTGTAGAAAGCCTCGTGCGTCGGAAAGGCGTAGGGTAAGTCGAAGATCGCCAGTTGCGGCGAGATGGCGCTCCAGTAGACCGAAACCAGCGTGGTCATATGGGCATCGCCACGCAGCACGGCCTGCAGAACGTCGAGCCCCTTGTAGAGAGACCCGCCCGGAAAGAACTCGGCCTTGATCTCGCCGTTCGAGCGTTCCTCGATCAGCGTGACGAATTCCTGATTGGCCAAGCCCGGCGTCACGTCGGCGTTGTATTCGACCGGGAACTTGATGATCGTCTCCTCGGCCTGAACGACGCCCGGCGCGGCCAGCGCCAGAAGCACGGCGGCGAGGCCGAATAGCTTTGTGATCTTCATCATCTTGCTCCGTATTCCCTTCTTGTTCACACCCGCCGTCGCTTGGCCGGCGTCTCCCCCGGCACCGGCACCACTGGCCGGATACCCAATCAGCTATTCCGTTTGCGGACCTCGTCGATGTAGCCCAGCGTCTCCTCGAGCGAGATCACGTCCGCGTAGCGCCGTCCGACGTCGCGGAGGTTGTCGTTATGCGGCCCCTCGTCAACGTCGCCGACGCATTCGAGTGGGATGGCGACGCGAAAGCCATAAGAGAAGGCATCGTTCACGGTGGCGCGGATGCAGCCGCTGGTGTTGCAGCCGGCCACGATGATCGTGTCCACCCGCTCCTTGACAAAAAACGAGATGGCCGGGGTCTGGAAGAACAGCGACCCCGCCGTCTTGCAGAACAGCGTGTCGTAGTCCGGATCATAGATCCGCCGGTCGAGCTCCGTGCAGGGATGCCCGTGATGGAAGGTCTCGGTCACCGTCGGGATCTTCCAATAGGGCGCATCGCGCGCACTGCTGTAGGCGGTGTAGCAATTGGCCACCGGAACGCGCGCGGCCCTGGCGGCTTTCAGCAGCTCTGCTGTCTTTTGCACCGCGGCCTGAACCATGGGCCGGCCGCCGAGCGGAAAGCGATCCTCGGTAAAGGCGCGCTGGAAATCGACCACCGCGATGCCGGGGCGTTCGCCGAAGCCAATTCGCTCCGTGGTGAATCCCACCTCTTCGTAGACGTCGGTCATCTGCGTCTCTCCTTCATTCGCCGGCGCTAGCCCGGCTGCTCCAGTGTCACACCGAAGCGCGTCTTGAAGGCCGCTTGCAGCCGATCGAAGCAGACGCCGGCCCGCACCACGGAGAAATCGCGGAAGTCGATGATCGTGCTCGACCGGCCTTCGTCGTTCGCATACTTGGAGAGCCCGTAGTCGACCTCGATGGTCGCCGCCGCGCGGACCCGTTGCTCGATATCGCCGAGGCGGTATTTGCTGCCTTTCAGTGAAGTGTTGGCTGAGGAGCCGAAGATCGGCGCCAGACGCTCGTAGCTCTGGCGAGCGATTTCGTCATGGAAGATCCCGGCGTTGAGCAGCATGTCGAGCGTGCCCGCCTTGGTCGAGGAGTCAAGCACGAAGGGGGCGACCTTTGCGAAGACCGGATGGTCCTGGCGGAACGGCGCCACGACCGAGAATGGTAGGCGCTCCTCCTCGATGATGGTGCGCACCATGTCGTGCTTGTCGTCCGGCAGCAGATGGATGTCCCGGCTCATCTGCCAATTGCCGAACATCCCGCTCGGCTTCTCGTAGCTGCGCTGCTTGGCGTCGAAGATGCCGCGGATCGCCTCTGGCCGGTGGCCGATGATCGCATAGGCAACATCCAGCGGGACGATCGCCACCCCGCCGTCATAGACGGCCTCCAGCACCCGCGCCACGTCCCCTTGCAGACGCTCGGCCGGCACCGCTGCGTCGGTCCGCGTGATTGCCACATCCCCGACCGTTGTCGATCCAGCCATCAGCTGTCCCCCAGTCCAAATCCATCGAGCAATTCATCTGTGCCGCCGCCGGACGCGACGATCTCGACCCGATCCCATAGCGTCTGGCCACTCGGCAGACCGGGCAGTGCGTCGCAGAGCGTCGTGTACTTGCGGATCAGTACCGCCTCGGTCATGGGCCGCGCCGGCGTGCCGAGACTGTCCAAGACGTCGGCGCGGCGGCTTTCGCCGTCGGTCCGTTCGATCTCGACCCAACTGCCGAAGTGGCGCGGAAAGGCCGCCTCGAGCGCCTCGTCGGCCACGGCCTCGACGCGGTCGGCAAAGTCCAAAATCCGGGAGTCCGACAGCGCCGCCTCGGCAAAGCCTTCGATGGCTTCGGGCCCGAAGGCCATCGCCGCGCCCAGGGTGAAGGGCAGGCTGTATTGGGCCGCCATTTCCGAGCGCGGCCGCCGCAGCATGTGCTGAGTCGCCAGGATCGCCGGGCCGCCGACCCGCACTTGCCGTATGCTGTCGGCGGGAAGTGCGAAGCCGTCGGTCACCTTTGCCAAGGCGTCCAGAGTCGAATGGAACAGCCGGCAGCAGGGATAGGGCTTGAAACTGATGGCATGGATCTCCAGAGCGGCACCAACATCCTTGGCCAGGCGCTTGAGCCGCGGCGCGCTGCCATAGAGCCGGCAGAGGCCGTAGTCGCCGTCGAAGGCCTGTCCGGGACCGGCCAGGCCGCGGCGTGCCAGTTCGGCGGCGAGCAGACCGCCCTGAGCGGCGTAGCCGCCGTGCAGGCGCTTGACCGCCGTGCCCGCGGCATCGATCGAGAACTGCATGGAGCCGCCGGCCGCGGAGAGCTGCAGGCCCCAGGCTGCGATCAGGCCGCCGCGCCCCAGCCCGAGCAGCTTCGCTGCCGCAGCCGCAACACCGAAACCGCAGAACAAAGCGGTCGGGTGGTTGCCGCGCTCGAGCACCTGGGCAGCCCCGGTGGCGGCACCGATCCGACCCACCACCTCATAGCCAGCGGCGATCGCCGGCAGTAGGTCGCGGCCGCCGAGGCCCAACGATCGCGCCAATGCCAGGCTGGCGGCGATGACCGGCGCTCCGGGGTGGGTGATCGATTCGTCGTGGGTGTCGTCCAGTTCGAGGCCGTGCGCCGCCGTGGCGTTCGCCAGGGCGGCCAAGGCCGGCGATGTCGCGAAGCCGGCGCCGAACACAGGCGCCGCACCAGCCGACGCCAGCGCGCGGACATAGTCCTGCACCGCCCGGCTCCAGGCAGCCTCGGCGCCACGTCGGCTCACTGCGAGGTGGTCGAAGACGAGCCGCTTCAACTGCGCCAGGTCGGCCTCGGACAGTCGCTCGTAGGTCAGTTCCAGGACATCGCGGGCCAGGGCCGATGTGAGATCGAACGGCGGATCCGCGGCGAGCGGCGGTGCGGCAGAGGTGATGCTCCCCGTAGCACCCATCATTCGATCACGCCGCGCTCGCGCAGCGAGGCCATACGGTCCCGTTCCATGCCGAGAATCGTGGTGAAGACTTCCTCGCTGTGCTCGCCACGCCGCGGTGGCGCGGTGAAGGCGTCGTCCGCGCCGTTGCCGAGCTTGATCGGGTTGCCCGGCATGGCGACCGGCTCGCCGCCCGGCATGGGCACGTCGACGACCATGTTGCGGGCGAGAACCTGCGGGTCCGACAAGGCATGTTCGAAGTCGTTGACCGGCGCGCAGGGGATCCGCTTTTCGGACAAGGCCTCCAGCCAGTGCTCCGCGTCGCGGGTCAGCAGGACCTTTTCGACCTCCGCCTCGATGAAGGCGCGTTCGGCCAGCCGTCCGGGCTGTTCCAGGAAGTCCTCGCGCTCGAGGGACGGGTTGTCCAGGACCTCGAGGAGCTTCGGCCAGAAGCTGTCGAAGATGACGGCGATGATGATGTGTCGGGTCTTGGTTCTGAAGGTGTTGTAGGGGACATGGACGAAATGCCCGTTGCCTTCCGGCCCCGGGTTCTTGCCCGACAGGAAGTGCATGGTGGCCATGTAGTTGAGCAGCGAGATCTGGCAGTCGAGCATGGAGATGTCG
>JANQJG010000141.1 GCA_028281785.1 Rhodospirillales bacterium | reverse complement strand
CATCGACGGCCTTTTCGGCAGCCTGCAAAGCATGAGAGCCATGGCCACAACTCCGGTACCCGCATCCCGAGAAATCTCCCCATTCATCTCTTGTTAGTTAAAACCTTGTAAGCTGCTCGGAGATCACGGCCCGGATCATGACGGCGGAGTATGGAAAGTTGAGCAGGAGTCAGGTGTCTCGAGTCTGCGCATCGCTCGCCAGGAGCGTTATCCACGGCTGTGTCGAGGCGCTCGCCGAGGAGGCCGAGCAGCAGGGCGGCAGCCTCACGCGCGACCAGATCATGGCATTCGGCAATACCGACCTCCTTGACGAAAGCGTGCTCGCATCGCTGGTGAGCGAGCATTTTGCATTCTGCATGAATGCCATCGAGGTGGAGCGCCGCCAGCGCCTGCGCACGAACCTCGTCGGGCGCATCCTGGTCGAGCAGTTCCTGGACGATTTTGCCGGAGACGCCGGAGCGGCGGCGGACCCCGACGAGGCCCGCAGCCGCATCGGTCCGCTGATCGGCGCCTTTTTGAGCTCGGTGGAGAGCATCCTCGGCCCGGAGGTCGTCGACGGCTTCAACGACGAATGCCTGAACCTTCGCGACCAGCTTTTCGAGCAGGACGGAACCAACTTCTCCAACGAGAGCTTCATGGAAGCCCTCGGGATTCGCCAAGTGCGCTGGAAGATCCTCGCGATCATGGCCCATTATTTCAATGCCCATTACGAGGATCGCCGCGACGCCTTTATCAACGCGATGAACTTTGCCATGGCGCAGGCCGAGGGGGGCGACGCGCTTCCCGCCTTCGGCTCGGGCGGGTATGTCCGGCTGATGCAGGCCCTCTATCGCGAGATGGAGAATCCCAACGCCGAGGTCGAGGCCGCCCTATCCGATTGCTTCGGCGCCGAGGATCGCAAGGCGGTGGCCCAGCTTCTCTGGCTGCTCAAGAAGGACGCCCGGAAGCCGGCGCCGGCCGGGGCCTGAGGGTCCCACTCAAAATAAACCGTTTAGTATCAGTGCGCTGAAGCCTAGTGTTGTGGCCGCCGGGCCGTCTATGCCCTGCCGTAAGCCAAGTGCCAAGTAAAGGTCTATAAATGCACGGTGCATATTCATGCATAACGTGAGCTATACCGTTTAGTTATTTGATTTTAAAATCATAAATTTGAGTCGATCCCTGGCTCCGCGAATCGGGATGTTGCGGCCGTCTCGCGCGGCGTTACCCCCGCCGGGCCCGCCGCGCTCGAGAGCGCGCTGGGGAGCGGAGCGGCCGCCTCGCTAAACCGAATCCTCCTTGCCGAGCTTGGCCAGCACCATCTTCGAGGCGCCCGAGATCTCGCCCAGCTTCTCGCCGGCGCGGATGCGGGCGAAGGTTTCCGGCTCCCGGTCCTGCTTGGCCAGGGCGGCGTCGGCGACCGCCTCGGTGATTTCGGGGGCCAGAACCACGACCCCGCTCTCGTCGGCGAGCACGGCGTCGCCGGGCCGGACCGTCACCCCGCCGCAGGACACCGGCGTGTTGAAGGCGCCGCCAATGCCGTAGAGCCGGGTGGTGATGGGCGAGGGGCCCCGACACCAGAGCGGGAAGTCCATCTCGCGCACCGCCGAGGCGTCGGTGCAGGGGCCGTCGATGATGCCCGCCGCCGCCCCCGAGGCCTGGGCCGCGCAGGTCACGCCCCCGCCCCAGCAGGCATGGCGGTCGTCGCCCAGCCGGTCGACGACCAGGACGTCGCCGGGGCGGAGCAGCCCCAGGACATGGTGGAGCAGGGCCGAATCCTGTCCCGGAATGGCCACCGTGACGGCGGTGCCCGCCACCCGCTTCTCCGGCAGCACCGCCTGGATGCCCCGGTCCATGAAACCCTGCTGGCGCAGATGCCCGATGGTCGCGGTTTCGGTTCTGCGGAGCTTGTTGAGGATGTGGGCGTCGATCTGGGGCGGCATATCCTTGAGCACGAACACGGCCGGGTCTCCTTTCACGGGATGTCGGGAACGGGTTTACGCCAGGCGGCTCCGGCATCCGTCATAACATAATGCTCTAGGGCCTGTTGATGTTCAGCACATCGATCTGGTTCGAGACCAAAATCGCCGCGGACAAGGAGAGAAGCGCAAGGAAGTGTGGACCACTTTCGAGCATTCTCGACACCGTCCGCGGCGATTTTGGCCGAACCCCGGAGGGGCTGGGCGAAAACCCACCATTTCCGCGTCGCTCGTCCTCGAATATGCCCGGCATGTCCTTCGTCCTCGCTCCTGGAACTGACGG
>JANQJG010000140.1 GCA_028281785.1 Rhodospirillales bacterium | reverse complement strand
CCGTCAGTTCCAGGAGCGAGGACGAAGGACATGCCGGGCATATTCGAGGACGAGCGACGCGGAAATGGTGGGTTTTCGCCCAGCCCCTCCGGGGTTCGGTCAAAATCGCCGCGGGCGGGGTCGAGAATGCTCGAAAGTGGTCCACACTTCCTTGCGCTTCTCTCCTTGTCCGCGGCGATTTTGGTCTCGAACCAGATCGATGCGGTGAATGTCAACAGGCCCTAGTGCAGGCGCGCCTCTCGGTGATGGATGTTAGAGCCTGTTTGAGAAGCTCCATGGGGCTCCTCAAACAGGCTCTTAGAAGGCCAACCGCCTTTCGGGAGTGAACCGTTTGCCGGTACAACCCGTAGATGTCGGACATCGGGGTTCGATGTGTCCCCGCCTTGTCATCCGGGAACATAACGAGGCAAACGGCGTTGTGTGTGGCGTCGCGATAATGCTTTAGAAATGCAGAGGCGATATCTCCTCTCGATGACCAGCCTGTGTCTGGTCGACTTTGGGATAACGGGGATCTTTATCGCCGTTTCCGGACGCATTGAAGTCGTTCTCGCGGACTTGGTTGCAAATCTCTGCATTCTCGGTGTGCTGAACTTGGCGGTCGCCTTCTGGCTGTTCCGGCCGGTTCATGGTTTCCTCACGGAAAAGGGGGATTCGGGAGCAGCCCGACGCCGTATTCGTCGGCTACCCGTTCTGTCGTCGGTTTGGGCGGCGGCGGTCACCCTGATCTACTGCGCCGTCGCTTTCTCCCTTGGCGTCTTCATGCCTCAGAACTCCTTGCCCGAGAGCTTGCCCCGAGAACTCGTTCTCCTGGCCATGCTATGGTTCGGTTTCGTCTACGCGGTCTATTACTCTTTTTACATTTATTTCCTAGTCAGCGACTACGCGGCCTCGCTAAAGCGGTACGCGTTCGAGACTCGGCAGCTGATCGTCCCACCAAGCGGCGGTCGGATCGCGCATAAACTGCTGATCGTGTTTTTCGTCCTGGCGGTGGTTCCCAACCTTCTGATCATTTTGGATCTGACGGCATTTCGCGACCTGAGGGCGGCGCAAGGACTGGGAATCACGCAAACGATTCTGCTCGATCTTCTCGCCTCTCTATTTGCGATCGGGGTGTCGTTCTATTTCGTCGCGCGCAGCCTGCTGCGGCCGGTTCGCCGGTTGATGGCGGCGGTCGGCGAGCTGAAGCACGGCAATCTGGATGTCTACTCCCCGGTCACGGCGGATGACGAGATCGGGGTTCTCACTGAAAGCTTCAACGACATGGTCGGCGGCCTTCGTGAGCGTGCCGCGATTCGCGAGGCCTTCGGCAAGTACGTGCCGGAGAGGGTTGCGGCGGACATCATTTCCGGGCGGAGCGCGCAGGAGCCGACGCTGGCGACGGCCACGGTCCTCTATGCCGATATCGAGGGATTCACGAGCCTTGTGGAGGATTTGCCGCCGGGGCGCGTCCTCCAGATTCTCAACGAATACTTCACCAGCGTCATCGCACCGATCAGTCGGGAGGGCGGCGTGGTGACACAGTTCCAGGGGGACGCGCTTCTGGTCACTTTCAACGTTCCGCAGCCGGCGGAGGACCATGCCGACCGCGCCGTGCGTGCGGCGCTGGCTATACAGGAGGTTCTCAGATCCAGACGGTTTGCTGGCGTGACGATCCGTTCGCGCATCGGCATCAATTCAGGTGAGTTGGTCGCCGGCAGCGTCGGCTCGGGTGATCGTCTCATCTACACCGTGCACGGCGATGTGGTGAACGTTGCCGCGCGGCTGGAGCAGCTCAACAAGGAACACGGCACCCGTGTTCTGCTCTCCAGCAACACCACACGGCGCCTGAAGGGTACATATCCGCTGCGTCCCGTCGGCCGCCTGTCCGTGCGGGGGAAATCCCAGCCGGTTCAGGTGTTCGAGCTGAGCGTGCAAGAGAGTGTACGTACAGGGTCAGGCTCCTCGGATTTGGCACGCTAAAGCATTATGTCATGAGGTAGGAGCGGGAAGGGCGTCCCGATGGTGCGTCCGCCGGGGCGCCCTTTCCCTTCAGACCCGAAAACCCCTACTCGGCGGCGATGGGGATGGGCTTCTCCTCTTCCTGATTTTCGCTCTCCCCCTGCGCGCCCTCGTCTTCGTACCCGCGTAACTCTTGCGCCAGATCGTCGAGCAGCCCCAGAACCTCGTCTGACACTTGACTCAAAGCCTCAACATGGCTGAGCGCGGCGTCCAGGTCCCCGCCATGAAAGGCGTCGAGGGCCGTTTTGCCCAGGTCATGGACCCGGATATGGGGCGGCTCGAGCCTCTTGAAGGCCGGCGCGTTCAGGATTACGGGATTCTCGACCGCGTAGTACCATTTGCCCAGACGGCAGTTATGGTGATCGGGGAGATCCGCAGCCGTCAGCCGGGCGCGGCCGACGATCGTATCGACGACCCGCTTGACGAACATGACGTGATCATTCTTGCCGATCTCGACGATGGCCCGATCCATGCCGAGTTCGGCGAACCCTCCGATGTTCGCGCTGAGGGACTGGTTGACGTTGTCCATGCTGCCGAGCAGCGTCTCTATCTCGGTGTCGTTGGCTGCGGAGACCTGGGCGATGCGGCCTGTCCCCTGTGAGACGTCATTGGCGGCCGCGGTCTGCTGACTGAGAATGCCGGAGATCTCGGCCGTTTTCATCGTCACGCTGTTGATCCGGGCCGAGATGTCTTCAAGCTGACCGCCGAGGGAGGTGATCACGTCGCGCCCTTCGCCGACGGCCCGCGATCCCCGATTCATCGAGGTGACGATGCCCTCCATTTTCAGGCGAAGGCTTTCGATGCGGCTGCGGATGTCCTCCGTGGATTTGCCGGTCTGGTTGGCTAGGTTCTTGACCTCGGAGGCGACGACGGCGAAGCCCTTGCCGGCGTCGCCGGCCCGCGCCGCCTCGATGGTGGCGTTGAGCGCCAGCAGATTGGTCTGGTCGGCGATGTCCTCGATCTGACCGACGATTTCGCCAATCCGCTCCGATTCGCCGGCGAGGGTATTCACTTCGCTTGCCGCTTCCTCGACGGCCGCGACGATCTGCTCCATGGAGGTGACCGCTCGAGAGGATGCCTCGACACCTTGAGTCGCGGCGTTTTCGGCGTTCTTGGCGTCTTTGGTCGCGTTCTCGCTATTTTCCGAGATTTGCTGGATCGAGGTCACCAGTTCCTCGACCGCCGCCGCCATTGATTCAGCCTGGCCTTTAGCCTCTCCGATCTCCTGACGCATGCGTGCGAGCCTGGTCACCGACTTGTTGCAGCAGACGCCTGCGTCGACCATGCCGTGAAGCGTCTCCATCATATCCTGCTTGCGCCGATATTCGCTTTGAGCTTCGCTTTGACGCCTTTCCCGATCTGCGGTTTCGAGGGTCTCGGCATTTTGACGGAAGACCTCAACGGCCGTTGCCATGGCCCCGATCTCGTCCGCCCGGCCGGTATCCCCAATATCGATGGCGTGATCGCCGGAGGCGAGGCGCGTCATGGTCTTGGTGAGCCGCGAGAGGGGACGCGACATCGTCCGGATCACGGCGGCGGCGACGCCCGAGAGCATCAGGGCGACGCCGAAAGCGATGGCGCTCAGGGTCGCCACGTGACGCCAGAAGGACGAGGATACGTCGTCAACATAGATACCGGTTCCGATCAGCCAGCCCCAGGGCTTGAAACCGCTGGCATAGGTGAGCTTGCCGACGGGCGTGTCGCTCCCGGGCTTGGACCAGGCATAGGCGACGTATCCACTGCCATCCGCCCGCACGGTTTCCGTCAGTTCACGGATGAAGAAGACGCCGTTGGGGTCCTCGAAATCGGATACGTCCTTCCCTTCCTGCGCGGGTTTCGGACGTATGACCAGCGAGACGCCCTGCATGTCATTGATAAAGACGTAGTTGCCGCCGTCGTAGCTGATCTCGCGCACGGCATCCTTGGCCCGCGTTTTCGCTTCTTCTTCGGAAAGCACGCCCGTTTGAGCCTGGTTGTGATAGTGGGCCGTGATGGCATAGGCGGAGTCGACCACAGCGCGGATTTTCTCCCGGCGGTCGTCGAGCATTGTACCTCGTATTTCGACGAGGCCGATGGCTGCGACAATGGCGATGGCGGTCACCGCGAGGACAACCGGCGTCCAGATCTTTACCGGAATGGGGATATTATCGAGGAGTTTCATGGACCGAGACCTCCAGCCACAACCGTTGCCCCGTGTCGTCTTGTAAGCGACCTGGAACGGTTGCCGGCATATTCTTCGTTTGCTGAATCAATCGATGGCGTTTGGCTTTGCTCGCCTTAAAATTCCGAGGCTGTATTAGACAACAGGCATGGTATCGGCTTAATGACCGTTTGCCTTTTTCGTATGTCAGATTGACATGAGTCGTCATCGACTCCGCGAAGAACCGCCCCAATATGGCGAATCTGAAAAAAAGCTTTTGTGGCGGCTGGTTGTGCGCCCGTCCACCGTTGTCGAGTTTGCCCGCTACCCTGGGTACCCGCATCGGGTAGCGGCCTGATCCGGTTCGCGCCGCAACTCGTATTGCCGATTGGGGTGGATAGCTTGGACATCGACCCTTTGACGACCGTCCAGCCTTTTGGACCTAAAAGGAGAGACAGGTGTGGGGCTTTCTTATCGTACCTCGCGGCTTATTCCTTTTATCGCGGCCATCGTCTTGACGTCCGCGAATGCCGGGGCGAAAGACATCGATCCTCTGACCCTCTACGGGCCCGAGCACCGCTTTACGGTCGTTCGGAACGACTCTCCCGTAGGAGAGCACACCGTCACCTTTACGCGCCGGGGGGAAGACGTCGAAGTTCGGGCACGCTTCGATATCCAGATCCGGTTCCTCGTGTTCACCGCGTATCGCTACGAGTATGAATCCACGGCGGTTTGGCGTGATGGGCGGCTTCTCTCGCTTTCGGCCTATACCAATGACGATGGCGAAGAATCGAGGGTTCGCGCTGTCCTGGAGGAGGATCGGATCCGCATCGACGGGCCCGGGGGGACCATTTTCGCGGACCCCGGGATCATCCCGACCGACCACTGGAATGCCGCCGTGCTGCCGGCCGACCGCGTTCTCAACACGATTACCGGCGGCGTCAATCGCGTTAAAATTCTCGATCAGGGCGCCGAAGCCGTGAACACGGCGAACGGTCCGGTCCCCGCGCGGCGATACCAATACACGGGCGAGCTCGAGAACGAGGTCTGGTACGACGCGGACGGGCGCTGGGTGCGCATGCGGTTCAAGGGGCGTGACGGGTCGACGATCGACTACGTCTGTGAAACCTGCGAGTCCGGATCGGGAGGAGGATAAGGAAGGATGACGCGCGCGGCCTGGATCACCGGCGCCGGTAAGGGCATTGGTCGATCCCTGGCCTTGCGCTTGGCGGCGGACGGCTGGCGGGTCGCCGTCAGCGCGCGGACCGAGGCCGATCTCCTCTCCTTGGCGGCCGAAGCCGAGCGCCTCCACGGCGCCGTGGCCCCGCACCCCCTGGACGTTGCCGACGAGGCCGCCGTGGCGCGCGTGTTGGACGCGATCGAGGACGGGTCGGGCCCCCTCGATCTGGTGGTCTTAAATGCCGGGACCCACATCCCCGTCGCCGCTGCCCAATTCTCGGCCAAGCCGTTCCGAAAGCTCATGGAGGTCAACTTCTTCGGCGTTGTGCACGGATTGGCGGCCGTTCTGCCGCGCATGATTGAACGCGGCCATGGGCGGATTGCCGTCGTCGCCTCGGTCTCCGGCTATCGCGGACTTCCCACGGCGGCGGCTTACGGCGCGACCAAGGCGGCGCTCATCAATATGTGCGAGGCGCTGAAGCCGGAACTCGATCGCTCGGGCGTTCGGCTGACCTTGATCAATCCCGGCTTCGTCGAGACGCCGCTGACGGACCGCAACGACTTTCCCATGCCCTTTCTGATTTCGGCGGAGAAGGCGGCCGACCGCATCGTTCGGGGGTTGGAACGCGGAGCCTTCGAGATCACCTTCCCCCGCCGTTTCACCTTCTTGCTCAAGCTGGCCCGCTGTCTGCCCTATGCCCTATACTTCCGGCTCACGGGGCGGATAAGCAGGCAATGACAGAACAGGCTCTCGACGCTTACATCCGGTTTTACGAGACGATGTCGCCGGACAGCCTCTCCGGTCTGGATGGCCTGGTCACGCCGGACGTGATTTTCCGGGACCCCTTCAACGACGTTCGAGGCCCGGAGGCGATGCGGCGGATTTTCGCCCACATGTTCGAAGCCGTCGCCGGACCTCGTTTCTATGTCACGTACCGCGCCTTTGACGGACGCGTCTGCTTTCTGCGTTGGCGCTTCACCGGTGTCGTCGCGGCCATGGGGAAGGAGCCGTGGACCGTGGACGGTGTTTCGGAAATACACTTTGAAGAGGATGGTCGGGTGAGCGCCCACCTCGATCACTGGGACGCCGCCGGTCAATTCTACGCCAAACTGCCCTTGGTCGGCCCGATCTTCCGGTTTATCCGCCGGCGGGCGCAGAAACGCTGACCGTTTCCGATGTATTTGCGCGATTGGTGGAGGCGTTCGGCTTCATGAACATCAGCGTCACCGCGCCGATCTCGAAGCCCCACCGCTTGACGCGGGCGCGATTGATCAATACGCCGTCGGGTTGCAGGAACATCCAGTCGTCGAACCGAACCCTCCAACTACCGTCTCCGACTTTGAGATCGACGTCATACCGCCAATTCACGGCATTACCGAAGGCCGTTCCTTCGGCCACGCCGATCACGTCGTCGGCGCGACCTTCATACGTATTTTCGTCGAGCCGGACAATGCGCCACACCCGGCGGTCCTTCTCCCCATCGCGGTAGTGAAACCGCTCATCGAGAACAAGCTCTTCGCCATCCCAGGTGCCGGTGATGTCCACCGTAAATTGCCGGCGCAGGTTTCCGAAACGGTCCTCGAAGATTCCCCAGGCCCGGGTCTCGCCGTCGAAGTACTCCTCGAGCGCCAACTTGGGTTCGATGTCGGCGAAGTCCTCTGGATTCATGTTGCTGCAACCTGTCAAGATCCACAGGGCGGTCAGCACGGTCAGGGTCGCCCTCATCGTCCAAATTCTCCGGGTTCAGATGTCCTCGGCCGATCTCGCTTCTCGCATCCCGAGGCGTTGCCGAATGGCCCGTTGTCGGCGCTCCGTCAGGGGATGCCCCCAAACCATGATTATCGCTATTATTTTCAATACGGTCGGAACCACGGCGTAGATCACGGCAAGGGCCAGGATTGTTCCCCCGTCGTTTTCGAGCGAGGGATCGAAGCCCAGCAGATCGAGCAAGGGGAAGGTGACGCCCACGGCGAGCGCGAGCGCGAGCTTCGTGCTCATCCCCCATAAGGCAAAGAACAGGCCGGCTCGCTGTCCGCCGGCCCGGAGCGAATCGAGATCAACGACGTCGGCTTGCATTGCCGGGGGCAGCGAGAGATCCGCGCCCAACGCCATGCCGGTGAGGACACAGACCACAAGGAAAAGCAGATAGCCCTGCGCCGGGATCATGGGCACCCAGACGAAGGCGCAGCAGGCCAGGGCCATGGCGCCGCACCAGACGCGGTGCTTGCCGAATCGGCGGCTGAGCCGCACCCATATCGGAATGGCCAGAATACCGCAAAGGAAATAGGCGAAGATCAGGGCATTGCGGATTTGGGTCTCGGCTTGAAGCGCGTGCTCCAAATAAAGGGGAAACAGCACCGCCGGGATGCCGTTGGCGAAACCATTGACGAACCAGGCGCCGAGAAGCCTGACAAACGGGCGGTTCCTGAGCACGACGGTGAAGGCCCGCCGTGAAAGCTTGACGGGTGTGCCGGATGCCGGCGCTTCGCGTACCCGCCATAGCAGCAACGCGACCGCCGGAACGCCGGCCGCCACGGCGATCCAGGCGACGGTGGCGATCCCTTCCGCCTCGATCGCGCCCATCTTGACGGCGAGGGCGGGAATGGCGGCCGCCATGACGACACCGGCAAGCTGGAAGACCTCGCGCGCGCCGGTTATGCGCGATCGCTGGTGGTAGTCGGGGGAGATCTCGGCACCCCACGCGGTATAGGGAACCGAAACGAACGTCCAACCGAGATAAAGCAGCAGCGTCCAGACAAGGAGATATCCGGTGCCGGCGTCCGACGGCGGTTGAAACAGCTTGATCAGGGAAACCGCGGCGATCACGCCACCCAGCAGGATCCAGGGCTTGCGCCGCCCCCCGGGAAGCCATTCACGGTCGCTGGCGATCCCGACGAGAGGGTCGCTGACAACGTCCGTGATCCGCGCGGCGAGCAGAATCGCGCCGGTTGCCGTGAGCCCGAGACCGACACTCTCGGCGTAGAAGGTGGGCAGGTAGACATAGACGGGGATGGTCGGCATCGACAGGGCGAGCGCCGGAAACGCGTAGAAGAAGAGCGTTCGCCAGGAGACGTATCCGGCATTTAACACGGCCAGTCGGACCCGCTACTCGCGTTCGATCACGAGCTGACCGACATTGATCGACCCGGCGCGGAACCCGGCTTCGCAATAGCCGAGATAATACTCCCACATGCGCTTGAAGCGTTCATCGAATGAGAGCTGGGCGATTCGCGGCCAGGCTTCGAGGAAACGCTGGCGCCATCGGGCCAGGGTGCGCGCATAGGAGTCGCCGAAGGCCGTTTGCTGTTTCAGGTTCAGGCCAGCGCGCTCGATCTCGCGGCGGAGGGCTTGGGGTGAGGGCAGCATTCCTCCCGGGAAGATGTACCTTTGGATGAAATCCGCGCCTCGGCGGTATCTCTCGAACCGTTCTTCATCGATGGTGATGATCTGCAGGCCCGCCTTGCCGCCGGTGACGAGCCGGTCACGCAAAACCGCGAAGAAGTATGGCCAGTGGGCCTCGCCCACGGCCTCGAACATTTCTATGGAGGCGATGCGGTCATACCGCCCGCCGACGTCTCGATAGTCTTCGAGGCGGATGCTGACACGATCGCCGAGCCCGCAATCGGCGATCCTTTTCCGCGCATAGGTCATTTGTTCCCGCGACAGCGTGATTCCGGTCACCCGGCATCCGAACCGGCGGGCCGCGTACTCCGCGAAGCCGCCCCAGCCGCAGCCGATCTCGAGAACATGGTGCTCGGGCTTCAGGTTCAGGCAGTCCGCCAGCCGACGATACTTCGAGGTTTGCGCGTCTTCCAAGGACTGGCGGGGATGCTCGAACCAAGCCGAGGAATAGGTCATGCCGGGGTCGAGCCAAGCGGCGTAGAACCTGTTTCCTAGGTCGTAGTGGTCGGCGATGTTGCGGCGGCTGCCCCGACGGCTGTTGGGACGATTCAGATGATGAATACGGTTCAAGAAACGCGCGATCCAGTGGCCGTGGATGCGGCGACCGAGCTGCGCTTCGTTGAGGGCGGCGAGTTTGAGAAGGGCGGGAAGGTCCGGGCTGCTCCAATCGCCGTCGATATAGGCCTCGGCAAACCCGACCCCTCCGCCCGTCAGCAAGCGTTTCACCGCCCGCGCGCGGTGAATGTGCAGCAAGGCTGCCGGTGCCGAATCCCGGGTGCCGGTGAATGTTTGAATCGATCCGTCGGGCAGGATCACGGACAGGCGCCCGATCGACACCCTTCGAACCAGGCTGAGGAAAGCATCGATCCACAGGTTCGACCAGAC
>JANQJG010000011.1 GCA_028281785.1 Rhodospirillales bacterium | reverse complement strand
GCGCCAGGCGCGCGACGAAGCGGCCCGGCACCACGGCGCCGCCGATCACCAGGTCCGGCGGCGAACCGTCGGCGAAGAAGCCTTCGATCCGCGTGACGCCGCCATCCGTCGCCTCGATCAGCAGATCCTCACCGTCGCGCAGGAACTCCCCCTTGAGCAGCGCATCGTCCCCCGGCAGCACGACCCGCTCGGCGCCCGCGGCCTCGACGACGAAATCGGCGCCGGCACCCGAGTGGTCGGCCGGCTGGTCTTCCAGGCCGAGAGCGGCATCCGTGCGATGGGTAGGTTCGAGGAACATGGGCAGCCCCTGATGATCAATCCTGACGTCGGCAAGTCGCGAAGCGACAGGCGGCGCAGCCGCCTCGCGCGGAGACGCGCACGCGAGCCGAGCCCTGCAGATCACAGACTACGCGAAACCTGTGAAAAAAATGTAAGAATTTCAATTATTTAGCGGCATTTATCTCAAATTCGAGCTATGCCTGGAAAGCCTTCCGGTTGTCGGCGCTCGTCGGCTTCGCCGGCTGAGCGTGAAGGTCGCGCGGCTCATGGCGGGCCGAGTGGGACAGATCTGGGCACTGGGCCGTAAGGGCCAATTGGGCAGCGTAATTGAAGGTTGTCGCAACGGCCAGAATGTGCAGTGGCTTGGGGTGCGAGACCACCAATCGGGCCGGCATTTTCTGATCATGGCTCGCAAGTGGGCGCTGGAGAGTCGACTCTCCTACAGTGCTCACGAGCTTCAAACTACTCTTTGGCTTCGACTAGATGCCTCATGGAATTTGGTCATCGGGTGATCTTGATCTCAGAGAAGACTATCTCAACATCACAAGTGTCTCCATCCGGTGCAGGATAGGTCATGACATAGATGTTCGTATACAATCCAGGGCGCCGGAACACGATTTCGGTTCCCATGTTATTCTTCAATTTTCCGGCGGCCAGTTCCCAGACTTTAAACTTAGCCAGTTTACTCCGAAAACCCGTACTGTCGTTCCTGTAACGAGTCAGTCGCTGAAATGTAAGTGCGCCTTCGTAGGGATGCTCGTAGTCCACCATCGGCCGAACTGATGTGTTCGCTGGATAGGTTGATTCGCGAAAATCGAAACTGCTTCTTGCTCCTCGCCGCACATTGGCCTGTCTCACGCTATAGGCTCGTGTAAATCGAGGAGTTCCAGACACGCAGCCCTTGCCATAGGTAACCCGGCCACCACCTTCAAGGTCGATTGGGGTCGCGATAGGGATCTGCTCCAGCTCATCTTGAGCCGTGGTGACCGTAGTGAAAAAGGTTCCGAATAAACAGGCCATCGCCATTGAGGAGGAGATTCTCAGCATCGCCGTTCTCATTCGTAACCACGTAACTGGGACAGTACGTAAATGGGGACAGACCACGGTTATCAGGTCGAGCGGAAGGAGATTCGGACCAGTCCGCCTACGCCGAGGCTTCGGCGGACATAAGCCTCGTAGGCTCCCCCGGATCAAGTCCGGGGTCGCAACTGCGGCTAATGGCGGAGGGGATGGGATTCGAACCCACGATACGGCTCAACACCGTATAACGGTTTAGCAAACCGTCGCCTTCAGCCACTCGGCCACCCCTCCGCAAGAGAGGCTTCGTTCCACGACGTTTGCGGCCGGGCGATCTAGCCCAAGCGCTGGAGGGCTGTCAACGCCGAGCGGCCCGCCGAGCCCGGGTCGAGGGCCCTTGGGCCCCGGGAGGCCCTGTCTCGTCCCGGCCCGCCGGCCCCGGGGGGCCCCCTGCCCGCGCTGCCTAGCCCGCGTGGGTCAAGGCGTCGCTCCAGGTCATGTAGGCGGCTTTCATCTCGGCCAGGGCCGCTTCGGCGCGGGCCTTGTCGACGGTGCCGTCGGCGCAGATCCGGTTGTAGTGGTCGCGGGCGTCGACGAAGGCCACCCAGAGATCGGCCAGCGCCATGACCGAGCGGTCGCGGCGATCGTGGCGGCCGGCGGCCTGGCCGATGTCCTCGGCCTTGGCCAGGGCCTGGCGCAAGAGCTCGGCGACCTCGGTCGCCCCCATCCCATAGGCATGGTTGAAGGCGCTGAGCACCTGATCGGTCAGGCGGCGGTCGCGGGTCGGCGAGTGCAGCCGCACCGAGGTGGCGCGCGACAAAGCGACGGCGGAATCCATGGCTGCTCTCACTCCCGGAAGGCGCGGCGCGACGACGGCGCCCGCGCGGCCGACTGCAACCTGAAGCTTAGGGGCGCGGCCTCTAACAAGCGCTTAATGCGAAGCGGCGGCCCCCCTTCCGGCGCGGCCGCATTTCCTCGCCGCGCGGCTTGGCGCTTCACCCTTGGTTAACCTTGACACCGGATGCTGCCCTTCAGGCTATGCCCACAGTGGAGGTTCCCTTGGCCCTGTCTGAAATTGCCGTCGAGACGCTGATCGACCTGGTCGAGATCAAGCTCGCCTGTCTGCAGGTTTCGGACCGCGACGACGCCCGCGAGCACGCCAACCTGGAGCAGTGCCTCGAGGAGCTGCGCGGCATGGCGACGCCGAACGGCAACGCCACGCCGGTTCTCGAGCTGCCGCGGCGGGCCGCCGGCGCCGCCCTCTGACCGTCGCCGGCCGGGCCGCACCGCGCGGCGGCCCGAGCGCTCCTTCGCCTCTCGGCCGGACACCGGCGCGATAGCGCCGGGCGGCGTTTCCCCCTTCGCGCCCGGACGACCGCTCCCCGATATCGAGCTACGATGACGTAGCCTCATCACAGCTCCTTTGCGCTCAATCGCCACGCAGGCTTTCCGGGGGCTTTCTTCGCCTCGCTACGGGCGCGCCGTCGCGCTTGCCAAGCGGCGATCAGCTTCCCTTGTCGCCGCTTGGTGTATGATAGCGACGCGTTCGCCCTGGGGAGCCCCGCCGTGAACCTCGACGCCTTCGAAGCCAGCCTCGAGCAGGACCAGCCGCCGGCGGCGCTCGGCCCGGCGCTGCAGGCGCTCTGGTGGCAGGCCAAGGGCGACTGGCATGAGGCCCACCGCCTGGCCCAGGACGACAGCAGCGCCGAGGCGGCCTGGGTCCACGCCCATCTGCACCGTGTCGAAGGCGACTACTCCAACGCGGCCTACTGGTACCAGCGGGCGGCGCAGCCGGTCGCCGGCGGCGACACGACCGAGGAATGGCGGGCGATCGTCGCGGCGCTGCTCTGAGCGCCCTACGGCCGAGAGCGTTTTCCGATCGGACGGCGCCGGCCCGCTCCCCCTCCCGGCCATCCAATAGGATACTGCCGTGGGGGGCCGGCTAGGGCGTTTTCCGCTCACGCGGATTCACGGCGTCGGCCCG
>JANQJG010000004.1 GCA_028281785.1 Rhodospirillales bacterium | reverse complement strand
GAAATGGCGGGTTTTCGCCCAGCCCCTCCGGGGTTCGGCCAAAATCGCCGCGGACCGTGTCGAGAATGCTCGAAAGTGGCCCGCACTTCCTTGCGCTTCTCTCCTTGTCCGCGGCGATTTTGGTCTCGAACCAGATCGATGCGGTGAATGTCAACAGGCCCTAGAGCGGGCGCTAGATTTTGTGCTGTTCAAACGACTGGCTAATGTGCTTCCAAACCCAAAATGGAGCATAAGGTTGATAAAACCTCCAAAAAAACTCGATATTAAATATTGTATGCATATAAATTCTCTTATATGATGTATTATTATATATTATTACCCGCATATAAGGGGGTGGCAGATGCGTATCATTCGAATTGCAATTGTCACGTTGGCTGTCATGCTACCCGACTCGGCCCTAGCTGAAAACCAATTCACAACGGTTACAGCGTCGGGAGAGGATCGATGGGGATTACCTGTATCAATCGCTTTCGAAGTAGTTAAAGAACTGGAGATCGACGCAGACAAACAGATTATCATCGACGGAAGAGCCTTTGGTGCCGCTACAGAAGAGGGTGTCCCAATTACGATCAAAACCCCGCAACCTTCGGATGACAACGTGGTTGAGAGTTCCTTCGTTGTGCAAGGAGAGGGTGCTTCTGCGTCTGAGTTTCGCCGCTTCGATTATACGGTTGAGCGCGATGGGGTAAAATTAACGCGCATCGTATTACTAGGGAAAACCCAAGATGGACGCCCCGCGTATGCTTCGCTAACGGATGATCCGGGCCCCTGGCTTCCAGTTATTGTTTTGCTGGCAGCGCAAGTCAGCTATTGCGCTGTAACTTACGTCTCCCCTTACATTAAGGAATGCCCCAGTGGCTACGACATTTCGGTTGATGGAAGCCTCACTGGCCTGAAATGTAGCTTCAGCTGCAAATAGCCGCCATTTTGTTGTCCACGTTTTCTCCCGTCGAGACATCGCTGTCCTTCGGCTCGTCCCACGACATAGGCATAGGGTGACGCAGATACGATCATATAGGAAAGCTGTTTAGGTCGAACAAACGGCGTCCATTTCGGCGGTTAGACGTCATGAGCAAACTTCGTCGATTGAAACCTCGATTGGCGCCGGAGACCCCAACCTTCCGACGGGTCAGTGCAGCGCTTCGCCGGGTTCGGAGCTATGGAGCGGACATCGGCCAAAGGAGGCGATGTCCGCCGGACCGAGGCGAAACGGCAACAGCTCGAGCGCGGCGCAATACTTCGCCAGAAGCTCAGACGGACTGCCGGCGCCGAGGAAGATCTCCGCGAGCTCGAAGCTGTAGCTGTCCTGATAGGCTAGGTGCGAGAGTCGCGCGCCCTCCTCCACCATGAGCCAGATCAGAACCTCTGGAAAGCGCCGCCGAAGCCGTTCGATATCGGCCGCGCTCGGCACGCGTTCGACGATCCCGTCCTCAAACGTCCGCAGCATGAACTTCGCGGCGACGGGATACTGCCCCCGGTGGCGGGAAAGGCTTGGCCGACGGCCGAGCGCGAGATCGATGGCCACCCTCTGATGCGAGTCGCCGTCGACCATCTTGAAAAGCGGGCTATGCGACTTGGAGAGACGGGTGTTGATTTCCAATATGCGGATCGCGTCGGTATACGGATTCCAATAGAATTCGACATTGAACGGCGCTTCGTCATAGCCGAGATGGCGCAGGAAGCGCCGTGTCGCCTCGATCATGCGATCCTGTGCGCTCCTCGGCAGCCGCGACGGGTACTGATAGCGCGCGAAGCAAGATCGGTGCCTGCCCGAGCGAATGGAATCGACCACGCCATAGACGACGATCTCGCCTTGATAGGCGTAGCCTTCCAGGGTGCATTGATGGCCGGCGGAAATGATCTCCTCTGCGATGCAATGACGGCCGCCGATGCCGGCGATCCGATCGGGCAGCTCCACCATCTCGAGGAAGGCGTCGAACGGTTCGCCAAAATGATCGATATGGGCGCGGATCACGGGCAGGCAGGCGCGAAAATCGTCCGCGTTGCGTATCTTGAAACCCAGATATGACGAATGGGCCTTGACGGGCTTGATCCAGAACGGGAACGGCAGGTCGATCTGGGACAGCGGATCGTCGAGGAAGGGATCGACGGCGCAGAACCGCGGGACAAGCTCGGGCGTCGCCCGCTTCTGCTCCGTACGGCACCAGAATTTGTGCTCGCACGCCGCCACCGCCTTCAGGCTGGGCCCCGGCAGTCCGCGCCGGCGGCAGAGGACCGGCACGATCACGGAGCTCGGGAAGTCCCAATAGCTGATGACGGCATCGACCGGGCCGGAGAACTCGGCCAGTCGGCGCTCCGCCAAGGCCAGCAGCTTGTGAAGGCCGATGTGTCGGGAGCGGGGCCGCACGGCCTCGCCGTAAGAGAGCAACTCGTGAAAGCTGTAGCTCTCGGCGTCCGCCAAGCCGTGCAGCAAAGCCAGATTGAACGGCTCCAGCCCGACCACAAACACATTTTTCATGTGTAAAATATAGCGCGGGTTCGGGAACTCGCCACCTAAGGCCTGTGCGTCGGGCTGGTCGTCCATGCCCGCGCGCACTGGAACCGCCCCGGCCGATGGCTGAACGGACTGGCGGGCGCGAGCCATGGCGTCTACCTTCTGCATGTGTTTATTGTGGTTGGCCTCAACATGGCGTTTCTCGGCGTGCCGCTGCCGCCCTTCGTCAAATTCCTTCTGGTCACGGCGTTGACGCTGCTGCTCAACTTTCCGCTCGTAATGGCCCTGAGACGAATCCCCGGGGCCGCGCGCCTACTGTGAACGGTTCCCGGCCGTGTCCATGCCCCCGTCGCACATCCCGATGCCCGAGCATTGGATCGATCGGTTCCCGGCCCTTCAGTTTCTCGAAGCGCCGGCCTTGACCCTGTTACGCAGCACGGCGCGGCTCGTCCGGCTGCCGACGGGGCATGTCCTCTACCGCCGCGGGGACCGCTGCAATCGCTGCCTCCTGGTCGTCGACGGAAGCCTCAAGGTCCGACTGGTCAGCGAAACCGGCGGCGAGGTGATCCTTCACCGGGTCGAGTCCGGAGAGCCCTGTATCCTGACGATCTGCAGCCTGATGGCGCGTGAAAACTACCTGGCGGAGGGCGTAGCCGAGGGCCCGTTGACCGTCATGAGCCTGCCCGCCGTCCGTTTTCGCGAACTGCTCGGCATGTCCGCGATGTTCCGCGATTTCATCTTCTTCGGTTTCGGGTCGCGAATCGCACAGCTTCTCGCGCTTCTGGAAAGCGTCGCGTTCGAGCGCATCGACAAGCGCCTGGCCTCGGCGCTTCTGTCGCGCGCCAGGACCTCCTCCCGGGTCGAGGCGTCCCACGAGGATCTGGCCGCGGAACTGGGGACCGCGCGCGAGGTCGTGAGCCGCGCCCTCAAGCGCTTCGAAGGGTTGGGATGGGTTCGTTTGGCCCGCCGCCGTATCGATCTTCTAGATCCTGGAAGCCTAAAGACTCTCGGGAAAAGATAAATTTTGTGACAAAGTCACAGAATTTATCCTCCACATCCACTTCAATTTAGCCTTTGCAGTGCTCAAGCGTTGCCAAAGCGCAGGAGGAAACCCGATGAGGCTCACGAGATTTCTGACCGTCGCGGTCGTCACCGCGGCGGTCGGCGCGACGATGACGATCGCGCCGTCGACCGAGGCGGCGGACAAGCGGGTCACGTGGAAACTGGCCACCACCTATGCCAGCCGCGTCCCCATCATCGGCACCCGAAGCAAGAACGTTGTCGCGCGGTTGGAGGCGGTCAGCGGCGGCAACATCAAACTCCGCCACTACGAACCGGGCGCGCTGGTCCCGACCCTTGAGATGTTCGACGCCGTGTCCTCGGGCGCCATCGACGCCGCCCTGGCCTCGCCCGGCCTGTGGGCGGGTCGCGAGCCGGCCTTGTCGCTGTTCGGATCGGTCCCGTTCGGCCCGCGGCCGCTGACCTTCATCGCCTGGTTCAAGCATGGCGGCGGCAAGCCGATGTTCGAGGAAATCTATCACAAGTACAACATCCATCCCGTCATGTGCGGCATGCTGTCGCCCGAGGCCTCGGGCTGGTTCCGCGAGGAGATCACGGTCCTCGACGACCTCAAGGGCCAGAAGATGCGCTTCTACGGCATCGGCGGGAAGGTGATCGAGAAGCTCGGCATGTCGCCGCAGATGATCGCCCCCGGCGACATCTACCCGGCGCTGGAACTGGGAACCATCGACGCGACCGAGTTCGCCGACCCGGCCATCGACATGACCGCCGGCTTCTATCAGGTGGCCAAACACTATTACCTGCCGGGCTGGCACCAGCAGCAGACGACCTATGAGCTGATGGTCAACATGGACAAATGGAATGCCCTGAGCGACATGCAGAAGGCCCAGGTCGAGACGGCCTGCACGGCCATCACGCTCGAAAGCCTGGCCGAGGCCGAGGCCAAGCAGGGCGCCGCCATGAAGAAGCTCCAGGAAGAGCACGGCGTGACGGTTCACGAATGGCCGGATGAGACCCTGAGAACCATCCGCAAGGCCTGGGACGAGGTGGTCGCCGAGGTGTCGGCCGAAGACGAGACCTTCAAGAAGGTCTATGGCTCCGTCACATCGTTCGTCGAGGAATACAACCGCTGGGGCGACAAGGCGTATCTCAAGCACGACTACGCGAACTGACGGCCTTCCAGGGAACGGCCGGTCCGGTTCCGGCTTGGCCGTTCCCCTTCTTTCAACGCTTTCAGGTTGACCACCGGAACGGGGTGAGGCGGCGATGCATACTCTCCATCGCATAAGTCATGGGCTCGAAAGGGCGATCACCGTGACCGGCAAGGGAGCCATGTGGCTGGCCATTCCCCTGATGCTGGTCATCGTCTTCGACGTCGTCACCCGCAAGTTCTTCGCCCAGTCCATGGGCATGATCTCCAGCAAGCTGCAGGACCTGGAATGGCACCTCAACGGCATCATCATCATGGTGCTGATGTCCTATGGCTACCTGGCCGACACCCATGTTCGCATCGAGCTCATCCGCGACCGGCTGTCGACGCAGGCACGGGCCTGGATCGAGGTGGTGGGCATCCTCGTCCTGATGGTCCCGTTCTGTCTGCTGATGATCTATTTCGGCTACGACTTCGCCGAGCGTTCCTTCCTCCAGCAAGAGCAGTCCGCGGCGATGACCGGCCTGGGCCAGCGCTGGATGATCAAGGCGATCATACCCGCCGGCTTCGCCCTGGCGCTCCTGGCGACCTTCTCGCTGATGCTCAAATGCGTTCTGTTCCTTATCGACCCGGCGGGCGATCCGGCCGCCGCGCGGCGCTATCTCGGGGATGCGGCCGCGAAACGGGCCGCGGAGCCGGAGGGCTAGGCCATGTTCGAGGGGTTCTACATCGAGGACTACCTGCCGGCCTTCATGTTCCTGGCCGTCCTGCTTCTGATGTTCACCGGCCTGCCGGTGGCCTGGGTGGTTGGCGGCGTCGGCATCGCCTTCGGCTTCATCGGTTTTGCCCTGGACGTTTTCAGCCCGGTCGAGTTCTTCAGCATCGTCACCCGCATCTATGGCGAGACCATCTCCAACCCGGTGCTGGTGGCCATCACCATGTTCATCCTGATGGGGGTGATGCTGGAGAAAAGCGGCATCGCCGAGGACCTTCTGCGCACAATGCAGATCGTCCTACGGCGTGTTCCCGGCGGCCTGGCGCTGGCGGTCACCATCGTCGGCACGGTCATGGCCGCCTCCACGGGCGTCATCGGCGCATCCGTTGTGATGCTGACCATCCTCGCCCTGCCGGTGATGCTCAAGCAGCGCTACGACCGCGCCCTGGCGACCGGCACCATCGCCGCCTCGGGCACGCTCGGCATTCTGATCCCGCCATCGATCATGCTCGTGCTGGTGGCCAACCTGCTGGCCGTGTCCGTCGGTGATCTGTTCATGGCGGCGGTGATCCCGGGCTTGGCGCTGTCCGGGCTCTACCTCGCCTATATCGCGATCCGATGTGCCTTGCAGCCCTCCCTGGCACCGCCACTCGACTCGGCCGAGGGGCCGTCCGATTTCGGCTCCGTGATGCTTCTCCTGGTCAAGAGCTTCGTTCCGCCCACCACGCTGATCGTGCTGGTGCTGGGGTCGATCTTCGCCGGATGGGCGACGCCGACCGAGGCCTCGGGCGTCGGCGCGTTCGGAGCCTTCTTGCTCGCCGCCGCCCATGGCCGGCTCTCGGTGTCATTGACCCGGGAGGTCCTGAAGGACGCCATGCTGACCAGCGCCATGGTGTTCTTCATCTTCATCGGCGCGACCGCGCTCTCCTATGTGTTCCGTTCGCTGGGCGGCGACGAACTGGTGGTGGACCTGATCGATTCCCTTGGCCTCGGCGCGTGGGGAATCCTGATCATGATCATGGCGATCATGTTCGTGCTCGGGTTCTTCCTCGATTGGATTCAGATCACGCTGATCATCGTGCCGGTGTTCGCGCCCGTCATCGAGCTACTGGATTTCGGGACCCATATCGCCCAGGCCGACATCATGGTTTGGTTCGGCATCCTGGTCTCGGTCAATCTTCAGGCGTCATTCCTGACACCGCCGCTCGGCTTCGCCCTGTTCATCCTCAAGGGATCGGCGCCGCCGGAGGTCACGATCCAGGACGTCTATCGCGGGATCGTCCCCTTCGTCCTTCTGCAACTGCTGGGCGTTGCCCTCGTTCTGGCCTTGCCGGAGATGGCGCTGTGGCTGCCGCGGGTCGTGTTCAACTAAGAGGAAGAAGAAAATGCCGTTCGTGACCACCAACGACAAGGTTCGCATCCACGTCCAGGAAAAGGGAGCGGGAAAACCGCTGCTGCTGATCCACGGCTGGGCGAGCAACGGCACGTTCTGGCGCCGCAATGTGGGGCCGCTGTCGGAGCGCTTCCGGGTCGTCACCATGGATCTGCGCGGCCATGGCGAATCCGACAAGCCGGCATCCGGCTACCGCATCGCCCGCATGGCCCGCGACGTGAAGGATGTGATCGAGGCCCTGGAGCTCGAAGACGTGGCCGTCGCCGGGTGGTCGATGGGCTCCTCGATCATCTGGAGCTATCTGGAGCTCTTCGGCCCGGAGCACCTGGAGCGGGCCATCTTCGTCGTCCAGTCCCCGCGCCAGTACTACACCAACGATTGGAAATGGGGACAGACGGCCTGCTATGACGCCGAGGCCCTGGCCTTCCTGACCGCGCGTCTGGACTGCGACCCGCGCGGCATGGCCAAATCGTTGATCGACGGGTGCCTCGCGGAGCCGATCCCGGAGGAGGAAGAGACGGACCTGATCGAGGAAATCATGAAAAGCCCGGGCTGGGTCCGCGCCGAGATCATGAGCGACCACACCAATCTCGATTGGCGCAGCTTCCTCCCCTCCATTTCCATTCCGTCCCTGGTCATCGTCGGGCGCAAGGACAAGATCTTTCCCTGGCAGGGATGCGCCTATGTGGGAGAGCGTATCCCCGGCGCCAAGACCGTGTTCTTCGAAGACAGCAGCCACATGCCCTTCTACGAGGAGCCCGAGAAGTTCAACGGCGTTGTGCAGGAGTTCGTTGGCCGATAGCATCCGGCCGTTCGGAACGCAGCGCGGGAGAGGCTTGGGGCATGCCCTTCATCACCACGAATGACGGGGTGGAGATCAACTATGAGGAGCGGGGCAGCGGGCCGCCGCTGTTGCTGATCCATGGCTGGTCGAGCAACGGCACGTTCTTCCGCCACAATGTCGAGGGCTTGGCCGAGGACTTCCGGGTCATCGTCATGGATCTTCGCGGCCATGGCCAATCGGACACACCGAAATCGGGCTATCGCATCGCCCGCATGGCAAAGGACGTCTGGGATTTGATCGCGGCGCTGGATCTGCGCGACACCGCGGTCCTTGGCTGGGCAATGGGCGCATCCATCCTCTGGTCCTATATGGAGCTATTCGGCACGGAGCGCCTGGCGAAGGCGGTGTTCGTCAATCAATCTCCCAGGCAGTACTACACCAAGGAATGGAAATGGGGCCAGGTCGGCTGCTTCGACGCCGAATCCCTCGCGGTCCTGTCGACACGCCTCAAATACGACCCCATCGGCGTCGCGCGGGAACTGCTGGGCGAGTTCGTGGCCGAGCGGTTGCCGGAAGAGGACGAGGACGAGCTTCTGAACGAGATCCTCAAATGCCCGAGCTGGGTCCGTGCCGAGATGATGACCGATCATACGAACCTGGACTGGCGAAGCTTCCTGCCGAATATCGCCCTGCCGACCATGGTCGTCGTCGGCCGCCGCAATCAGCTCTTCCCCTGGGAGGGCTGCGCCTATGTGGCCGAGCAGATTCCGGATGCGCGCCTCGAGATTTTCGAGGACAGCGGGCATATGCCGTTCTTCGAGGAGCCCGAACGGTTCAACGCCGTTGTCCGCGATTTCCTGTCGTCCGGGTGAGACTCAAGCGCCAGGCAAACCCGCCTTTCACATCGCGAATCATGTGCCTTGCGGCTCGTCATTCCGAGCGGCAACGGGATTCGCAGGCCCAGCCGGATATATGCGAGCTTGAACTATGCCATGGATGATGACACGGTCCGGCGGATTATCGCGTCCGTCGGCGAACGGGCTCGAACCTGGGAGACCCTTGCCGGTGCCTTTCACCTCGATTCGGACACGAACGGGATCACCTTTGCGAAGGCATCGGCAGAGCAAACATAATAACAGAAACCACGTTAACACAATCAAGAGAGGCTGAAATGAAGCGCAGATTTTTCAACCTTTTGATAGGCCTCGCCGGCGCCGGCGCCGTCGCCTTCTCGGCCCAGGCCAAGGAATGGCGGTTCAACAATCCGCTGCCCGAGAAGCGGCCGGAAACCGCGGAACTGATGAAATGGGCCGAGGATATCGGCAAGGCCACCGGCGGCGAGCTGACCGTCAAGGTCTACAGCGGCGGGTCGCTCGGCCTGAAGAATCCCGACGGCCTGCGCTACCTGCCCAAGGGCGCGGTCGACATGGGCCTGCTATGGGCCAACTATCTGGGACGCGACGCGCCGGCCCTGGGCGCCGTCTTCGTTCAAGGGTCCATCGCCACCGTTCAGGAGCTGGAAGCGGCCCTGCCGGTGGTGCGCGAGATCTACGAGGAGGAATTCGCCAAATGGGGCGTGGTCGCGACGGGTTATGTCGCGCTGCCCATGCTGGAGGCCTCCATCTGGTGCGCCAAGGAGCCGATCCGCACCCTTGACGCGCTCAAGGGCAAGAAGCTGCGCGTATGGGCCAAGGACCAGGTCGATACCTTTACGCGCCTCGGCGTTTCCGCGCAGATCATCCCGCAGGAAGAAATGTACGTGGCGCTGAAGACCGGCGTCGTCGACTGCGCGGTCTATCCGGCACTCTACGCCCACACCGTATCGTTGCAGGAAGTCGCCAAATACGGCGCGTTCCTCTATCCCATGGCCACCGGCCCCTATGTTTTGGGCGTTTCCGAAAAGAAATGGAAAGGGCTTCCCGAGGCCCACAGGAAGGCCATCACCGACGCCGGTAACGCCATATGGGACCGCACCAACCAGTATGACGACGACCATCAGCGGGAACTCGACGCCCGCAAGAAGGCGGAGGAAGCCGGTGTCACTTGGCTGGACGATTTCCCGGCCGAGGACCGGCAACTCTTCCTTGAGGCGGTCTCCGAAACCTGGAGGATGATGGCCGAGGAGGCGGGGGGCTCCGCCCCGGAATACCGTCAGCGGATCCTCACGGCCCTGGGGCGCTGATCCCGGAAGGCCCATGGCGGACAATTCCGATAGTGCCGGGTCCAATAGTGCCGGGCGAAACGTCGTCGGGCGAGGGCTGGAAGTTCTGGCTCTCGCCCTTGCCGGCCTGTCGGCGTTCGGCCTAGCCGCGATCGTCGGGTTGATCATCGCCAGCGTGGCGATGCGCAAGCTGCTCAACGCGCCGCTCTATTTCTCCGAGGAGATCGTCGGCCTGTTGATGAGTTCCTGTCTGTTTCTGGCGCTGCCGATGGTCACACTGCGGAACAGCCATGTGCGGGTGTCCGTTATCGCCGGCTATCTGGAGAAGCGAAATCAAACGCTTCACGCAATACTCTCCTGCCTTGCCGCCATGGTCGGCGTCGCCTGCTGCGCCTGGCTGACCATCGAAGCCGTCCCTTGGCTCCAATTCGCCATCGATCTGAACCTCAAGACCGAAACCTCGCGCGTGCTGCTTTATCCCTGGATGGCGGCCTTGCCGGTGTCTGTCGCACTGACCGGTTTCATTTTCGTGTCGAACCTGACCGAGCGACTGAAGCGGCTGTTTGGCCGCCAACCCGGCGGCACCGGATACTAGGACATGTTCTGGACGACACTGATCGGGTTGCTGGTCGCGACCGCGGGCACGGGAGTCGCCCTGGGGGCCGCGCTCGGGCTGACCGGGCTGGTGATCCTGCAATTCTTTGCCGACGGCGCCACGTCTCTGGCCATCGACGCCATATGGAACGTCTTCAAGTCCTTCACGCTCAGCGCCGTGCCCATGTTCATCCTGCTGGGCGAGATCCTGCTCAGAAGCGGCGTCAGCGAGCGGGCCTATTCCGCCTTCACACCGGTGTTCGCGCGGGTTCCGGGCGGGCTGCTGCACACCAACATCGCCGTCTGCACCCTGTTCGGCGCGGTCAGCGGATCGAGCATGTCCACCGCCGCGGCCGTCGGGTCCGTCGCCTATCCCGAGATGGCGAAGCGCGGCTACGACAAGGATGCGGTGGTCGGCAGCCTGGCCGGCGGCGGCACCCTGGGGCTGCTGATCCCGCCGAGCCTGTCCTTGCTGATATTCGGCGCCCTGACGGAAACCTCCATCGGCCGCCTGTTCCTGGCCGGGGTCGTTCCGGGGCTCATGGTGAGCCTGCTTTTCATGACCTTCATCTTCTTCCTGTGCCTCCGACGGCCCAACATCTCGCCGCGGTCGGACGTCCGCCACGGCGTCGTCCGCACCCTGGTGGGGCTGTTGCAGGTGTGGCCCATTCTGCTGCTGCTGGTGGCGGTCATCGGGAGCATCGTCTTCGGATTGGCCACCCCCACCGAGGCCGCCGGTGTCGGCGTCGGCGTCGCCATCCTCATCTCCTGGCTTTGGGGCAACCTGACCCTGTCATCGCTGATGTCGAGCGTCTATCGCTCGGCACTGCTGTTCACTGCCATCGGGTTCGTGGTGCTGGGCGCGACCATTCTCGCCCAATCGGTAAGCATTCTCGGCGTGCCCCAGGCCATCCTGGAAGCGACGCGGGACAGCGGACTGGGCAAATACGCGGTGTTTTTCATCGTTGTCGCCATCTACGTGCTGCTGGGCTGCGTGTTCGATGGCCTGTCCCTGATGATCATGACCCTGCCCATCGTCTTTCCCCTGCTGACCGGCCTGGGGTTCGATCCGATTTGGATCGGCGTGATCATCACCATCATGATCGAGATCGGACAGGTGACGCCGCCCGTCGGGCTCAACCTGTCGGTCCTGGCCGCCCTCACCGAGAATGAAATCAATCTCGGGAGGGTGGCGATCGCGACCATTCCCTACTGGTTGCTGTTGCTGCTGGCGGTGGTGATTCTGACCCTTTTTCCCGACATCGCCCTGTTCCTTCCGGATCTCGCCTTCTGAGCCCCCTATCGTGACGCCAACGGAGACCGACCATGAAAATCAAACCTAAGATCAAGACCTACGGGCCGATCTTCGTTCGCGCCAATGAAGAAGGCACTCTGCTGTACGGATACGACAGGGCAGCCATCGACAACCCGGTTCCAACGTCGAAAACCCCGGCCGAGACCCTATTGGCCTCGATCGGAGCCTGCATGGTGCTGTCCATCGGGATTGTCGCCCGGCAAAAGAAGACGGAGGTAAACCCGTTTGACGTCGAGGTCCGAGCGACGAAGGCCGATGACCTTCCGAGCCGGTTCGGGCGCTACGAGGTTCGGGTCAGCGCGGGGCTCGTTGACGACCCCACGCTTGCCGAAGGCATTGTCAAACGGGCGAAAACCGTCTGTACCGTCAGCAACTCGCTGAACGGCGAAATCATTCTTATCTTGGATCAATGAAAATGTGCCTGCGGCACCGGGCCGGCCGCGCGAGCCGCTGGCCAATCTCGCCCGCGACCGCGAGATGCTGTTCAAGGAATGACGGGAGAGCGGGACAGGCCGGCGCAGACGCCCATGCCCGTGATATCATGCTCTACAGGGGGGCACTCCCGTTGCGCTTGCGCAGCAGGAACTCGCGGCCGACCTTGACCAGCGGCTTGCCGTCATAGCCGACGATATCGGCGGTGGCATAGGTCTCGGACCATCTTTCCGGCAAGTAGGAGCCGGTGCCGATGACATCGATCGGCACCTCGGCGAAGGCCATCACCTTGCATTTTTCGACGTTGAAGCCGGAGGAGCAGACGATCGTGACCTTGCCGAAGCCGGCTTGGTCGAGCGCGTCTCGAAGGTGATAGACGGCGGCGGCCGAAACCCCGGTGCCGATGAGGTGGCGGAGCTCGGTCTCGTTGCGGTAGCGGCGGAAGGCCATCGGCGCGTGTTTGTCCAGCGCCGCATAGGATCGCTGCGGCCCCAATCCCTCGACGAAACGCCCGCCATGGGTGTCGAGGCGGACCGCGACACGCCCCTCCGCCGCCATGTCCGGGAAGCGGCGGCAGACCTCCAGGGTATCGGAGATCTCGCGGCCGAAAAAATCGGGCAGGATCACGAGGTTCTCGTCGGGGAAGGTCTCGACGAACATCTCGGCCGCGCGCAGCGTCGAGCCGGCGTAGCCGATGAGCGCGTGGGGCATGGTGCCGAGCCCGCGCTCGAGCCCGAAATACCGCGACGTCGCGTCGTTGGCGGTGCCGATGAATCCGGCGGCGTTGCACTCCCGCTTCGCCGCCGCCGAGCCGACGGTGGCGGCGTAGGCCATGAGCTCCTGCATCTCGGTGCCGGCGCAATGGCGCGCATCCATGGCGATGAAGGCGACCTTCGGCAGGTCGGTGCACATGGTGTAGGCGTTGTAGGCGGCGACGCAGGCGGCGCCCAGCTTCTGCAAATACAGCGTTTCGAGATCGACGAGGTGGTAGAACGACCCGGTGACGTACATCAAGGGCTCGCCGGCGCCAACCCAGCTTCCCTCCTCGAAATTGACCTGAATGTCGAAGCTCGTGTCCCGCTCCGCGGCCATGCGTGTGAGCCAGTCAATCGTAAGGCGTGGCGTCGAGATGACGGGACGCCGCATGAACACGGCATAGGTGACGGTCTTGTCGCCGAAGCGCGCGATCGCCTCCTTGGTCTTGAGGAAGTAACGATCGGTCCAGCGGGAGACTTCCTCCCCCGCCGGTCCGGCGGCCGTTCGCGGGACGTGTTCATCCATGGAACAGAGAGCCTCCAGCCGTCACGACCCGGCGGCGGCGCGATCGCGCCGCTGGGTTCGCGCTTCCTTCAACATCTCGGCCAGCAGGAAGGCCAACTCAAGCGCCTGCTTGGCGTTCAGCCGCGGGTCGCAATGGGTGTGATACCGGGCCCCGAGATGTGCCTCGGTGATGGCCTGGGCGCCGCCGACGCATTCGGTCACGTCCTGCCCCGTCATCTCGAAATGCACGCCGCCGGCATGGCTGCCCTCTGCCCGATGAATGGCGAAGAAGGCCTGCACCTCGGCGAGAATGCGGTCGAAATGCCGTGTCTTGAAGCCGCTGGCGCTTTTCACCGTGTTGCCGTGCATCGGATCGCAGGCCCAGACGACCTGCCGTCCCTCCCGCCGAAGCCGACGCACCAGCGGCGGCAGAAGCCCCTCGATCCTGTCCGCGCCCATGCGCACGATCAGGGTCAGGCGCCCGGGGTCGTTAGCCGGATCGAGGATGTCGATCAGGCGCATCAGCCCATCCGCATCCGCCGTCGGCCCGACCTTCAGCCCCACCGGGTTGCCGATGCCGCGCAGGAACTCGACATGGGCGCCGTGGGGATCGCGAGTCCGGTCGCCGATCCAAAGGAGATGGGCCGAGGTGTCGTACCACTCGCCGGTCGTGGAATCGACCCGTGTCATGGCCTGCTCGTAGTTGAGCAAAAGCGCCTCATGGGAGGTGAAGAAATCCGTCTCGCGGATCTGCGGCGTCGTCTCGCTGGTCACGCCGCAAGCCGCCATGAAGGCCAGTGTCTCGTCCAGGCGGTTGGCAATATCCTGATAGCGCGCGCCGGCCGGGCTGTCGGCGACGAAGCTGAGATTCCACTGGTGCACCTTGTGCAGGTCGGCATAGCCGCCCTGGGCGAAGGCGCGCAGGAGGTTGAGGGTCGCCGCCGCCTGGTTGTGCGCCTGCACCAGACGTTGGGGATCCGCGGCCCGCGCCTCGGGCGAGAACTCCATGGCGTTGATCATATCACCGCGATAGGCGGGCAGGGTCACGCCGTCCTGCGATTCGGTGTCCGAGGAGCGCGGTTTGGCGAACTGCCCCGCGAGCCGTCCCACCTTGACCACCGGGCAGGCGGCCCCATAGGTGAGGACCACGGCCATCTGCAGGAGCACGCGGAAGGTGTCACGGATGTTGTCGGGGTGGAACTCGGCGAAGCTCTCGGCGCAGTCGCCGCCCTGGAGCAGGAATCCCTTGCCCTGGGCGACATCGGCCAACGCCGCCTTGAGGCGGCGCGCCTCGCCGGCGAAGACCAACGGCGGATATCGGCCGAGCAGGGTCTCCACCTCCCGCAAGGCTTGGGAATCCGGATAGTCCGGAACTTGGCGGATGGGCTTTCCCCGCCAGTTGGCTGGTGTCCATTTCTCCGGCATCTGCGTTCTCGCGCGTTTCGCCTCGACCGAAGGATGAGCCTATACGCCGGAAACGCCGGTTTTTCCAGAAAAACCCGTGACAGCCGCGCGGCGCCCCCGAGGGGTTGATCGTTACGCGGCAGCCGCCGGCCGCTTCTCGCGCATGGTCACGAACTCCTCGGCGGCGGTCGGGTGGATGCCGATGGTCGCGTCGAACTGCGCCTTGGTAACCCCGCAGGTAAGCGCGACGGCCAGTCCCTGGATGATCTCCGGCGCGTCCTGGCCGACCATGTGGCAGCCCAGAACGCGGTCCGAATCCTGGTTGACGACCAGCTTCATCATGATCGATTCCTCGCGGCCGGTGAGCGTGTGCTTCATCGGCCGGAATCGGGAGACGTAGACGTCCACCGGCCCGTTCTCGCGGGCCTGCTGCTCGGTCAGCCCCACCGCGCCGATGGGCGGCTGGCTGAAAACCGCCGACGGGATGTTCCGATGCCGGACCGGGATCGCGGATGCGTTGAAGACGGTTTCGGCGAAGGCGCGCCCCTCGGCGATGGCGACCGGCGTCAGCATCGACCGGTTGGTGACGTCACCGACGGCGTAGATATTCTCGACCGAACTCTGGCTCCATTCGTCGACCACGACGGCGCCTATGTTATCCAGTTTGACCCCCGCCCCTTCCAGACCAATATCCCGCGTGTTCGGCAGACGGCCGGTCGCGTACATGACCAGATCGGTCTCGATCAGACAATCGTCCGAACACAGAACGGAATAGGACCCGTTCGCCTTCTCGATCGACCGCACCAGGCATTCGCGGCGAATCACGATGCCCTTGTTCTCCATCTCGGTGGCCAGAGTCTCGCGCACGTCCTGATCGAAGCCCCGGAGGATGGTGTCGCCCCGGATCACCACCGTCACTTCCACACCGAGCGCGTTGAAGATGCCCGCGAACTCGACCGCGATGTAGCCGCCGCCGACGATGACCACGCGCTTCGGCAGGCTCGGAAGGTCCAGCGCCTCGTTCGAGGTGATGACGTGCTCGATCCCGGTGATGTTGGGCATTGACGGCCAGCTGCCGGTGGAGATCAGGATCTTGTCCGCGGTCAGGGCCCGTCCGTCGATCTCGACCGTGTGCGGGTCGGCGAGCCGCGCCTCGCCGCGAATGAGCTCGACATGGTTGTCCCTCAGGATCCGCTCGTATACGCCTTCGAGGCGGTCGAGCTCCCGGTTCTTGTTGGCGATCAGGGACGCCCAGTCGAACTCGGCCGGGCCCGGCGTCCAGCCATAGGCGCGGGCGTCCTCGAAATCCTCGGCGAAATGGGCGCCATAGACGAGGAACTTCTTCGGCACGCAGCCGCGCATCACGCAGGTGCCGCCGACACGGCTTTTCTCGACGACGGCTACGCGCGCGCCGTACCCGCCGGCAAGGCGCGAGGCCCGGACTCCGCCCGAGCCTGCGCCGATGGTGATCAGGTCGTAGTCGTAGTCGGCCATGACCCTGCCATCCTTTCCGGATCCTCTGTCAGGGGCTACTCGATGCCGCCCATGCAGAGGTATTTGATCTCCACGAACTCGTCGAGCCCGTATTTCGACCCTTCGCGGCCGATCCCCGATTCCTTGACCCCGCCAAAGGGCGCGACCTCAGTCGACATGAGTCCGGTATTGACGCCGACAAGCCCGTATTCCAAGCCCTCCGATACCCGCCAAACCCGGCCGATATCGCGGCTGTAGAAGTAAGCCGCCAAGCCGAACTCCGTCGCGTTGGCCATGCGGATGGCTTCGTCCTCGGTACGGAAGCGGAAGAGTGGTGCCAGGGGGCCGAAGGTTTCCTCGCGGGCGACCGCCATCTCGGTGGTGACGTCGGCAACGACGGTCGGCTCGAAGAACGTTCCGCCGCGCGCGTGACGCTTGCCGCCCACGACCACGCGGGCTCCCTTACCGGTCGCGTCGGCGATATGGGACTCCACCTTTTCCACGGCGGCCATGTCGATCAGCGGACCCTGCTGGGCGCCCTCCTCGAACCCGTCCGCGACCTTCAGCTCCGCGACCTTGGCCGCCAGTTTCTCGGCGAAATCCTCATAGACCCCGTCCTGAACCAGGATGCGGTTGGCGCAGATGCAGGTCTGACCGGTGTTGCGGTACTTGGAGATGATCGCGCCCTCGACCGCGGCGTCGAGATCCGCATCATCGAAAACGACGAACGGCGCGTTCCCGCCGAGCTCGAGCGAGACCTTCTTGATGGTGCCCGCGCATTGGGCCATCAAGATCTTGCCGATCTCCGTCGAGCCGGTGAAGGTAAGCTTGCGCACGATGGGGTTGGAGGAGAGCTCGCCGCCGATCACCCCGGCCGAGCCCGTCACGATGTTGATGGTGCCGGCCGGGAATCCGGCTTCCTCGGCCAGGGCGACAAGCGCCAGGGCCGAATAGGGGGTCGCGCTGGCCGGCTTGATCACCACCGTGCAGCCGACCGCCAGGGCCGGCGCGCATTTCCGCGTGATCATGGCGTTCGGGAAATTCCAAGGCGTGATCGCGGCGACGACGCCGATCGGTTCCTTGATCACGACAATCCGCTTGTCCGTCTGATGCTGTGGAATGGTGTCCCCGTAGAGCCGCTTGCCCTCCTCGGCGAACCATTCGACGAAGGATGCGCCAAACGCGACCTCGCCCCGGGCCTCGGCCAGCGGCTTGCCCTGCTCCGCCGTCATCAGGCGCGCGAGATCCTCCTGGTTTTCGAGGATCAGGTCATGCCAACGGCGCAGCAGGTCTGACCTTTCCTTTGCGGTTCGCGCCCGCCACTCCGGCCAGGCGCGGTTGGCGGCCTCGATGGCCCGCCGAGTCTCGGCAGCACCCATCTTGGGAACCGTGCCGAGGGCCGATCCGTCGGCGGGGTTGGTGACCTCCAGGGTCTCGCCAGAGTCGGCGTCCGACCATGACCCGTCAATGTAACATTGCTGGCGAAACAGCGCGGTATTGCTGAGCTTCATCGCGTTCCTCTCTTGCACGGCACACTGTTGTCGACGCATGACGCCTCGCCGTCCGGCCGCGCCGGGACGTGTGAGAGGCCGCGTCCTTAGAAGGTTCATTCGTTTGCGTGGCACGACATAGGTGGATGCGCCGACCGCTCCCGTCAAGTCAATACATTAGTGAATTCTAATATGATGTAGTGGCCAGCGAAACCCGTGGAGACTGAAGCCAACCGCCCAAACACAACCACTCACGCGGCCGTGAAGTGTGAAGCAGGTCACCGGGAAGAGGGCGTCATCCTGCCATATCTATGGGCATCGAAGTGATCCGAGTATGTGGAAAGGAACTAAAGCAACTAACGAGCAAAGCCAATCGCCGCCGGCTTTCGTCGATATCGGATACGAGCCAAGCCGCGGACCACCATTGGCTGACGTTGAAAGGAGATGACAGATGAACCGTTACTTCGTTCTTCGCGACCCGCCCCGAAGCCGGCTGTTCACATGGTTGAGCGGCTCGATCCTTGCCGCCGCGGCCCTTCTCGCCTCCGTAAACCAAGCGAACGCGCAGTCCTTATGCGCCAAATACACGGATATTGCGAAGCACCTTTCCGCCAACTATTCGGAGGCCCCGGTCTCCATTGGCCTGGCTTCCAACGGCGGGCTGGTGCAGATTTTCTCCTCCAAGGAGGGCGAGACCTGGAGCATCGTGATGACCATGCCGAACGGCATGAGCTGCCTGCTCGCGGCCGGCGAGTCCTGGGAAAACCTGCCTCCCAAATTCAGGGGGCCGAAGGTTTAGATCCGAGTCGCCACGACGATGATGGGATCGACCTGATGCGCCTCCAATGCCCGCGCATAGTTTCCGAATTTTTCGGACGTCTTGTGCCCGGTCAGCAGATGAAGCCCTAGGGGCGGCGGGCCGCCGGCCTCGGCCGCCTTCGCGAATACCTCCCGGAAATAACCCATCGCAAAGTCCCGCAAGCTCTCCTCCGCCGAGAGTTCGAATCCGGCGTCGACAAGGAAGCCGCAGGTGTCGTCGCGGGACATCAGGAAACTCGTGGCCTCGGTTTCAGCCCAGGGAACCGGGTAGATCATGCCCGGCGTGGGGCCTTTCATGACATCGAAGACGCAGAGCGGCGCGCCGGGCCGCAGCACGCGCGCCAGCTCGTTATAGAACCTCGCGCGGTTCTGGATGTTCATGGCGGCGTGAAAGCTGACACCGGCGTCGAAACACGCCTCGGGAAAAGGCATGTCGATCGCGCTGCCGAGCTGGAACGCGCAGGTCTCCGACAGCCCCATCTTGTCGGTCAGCATCCGCGCCACCTCGATGAATTCCGGCGTCAGGTCAAGGCCCGTCACCCGGCATCGGTGCTCCTTGGCGAGACAGCGCACCGCGCCGCCGATGCCGCAGCCGGCGTCGAGAACGTGCATGTCCGCCTTGATTGGCATCATCGCCAGGGCCTTAAGCGTCGTCAGACGGCCGGCCGTGTGGAATTCGTCGACGGGCGCGACGTCCTCCGGCGCCAGCGCGTCGAGATCGGCACCGACCGCCATCAGGCCCTTGACAATGGCATCGGCCAGCCCCGCCCGGCCGTAATGCGCGGCAACTGCATGCTCCAGGCTGTTCAGCATCTCACCTTGCTTCCTTCTGCAACTGCTTCTCAATCCCGGCCGAAGTCTGGGAGCATGGTGACGTCAAGAATAGTCCACAATTTGTAGTTTCATCGGCGCATGAGGTATCGCTATCCTAAGGTTCAGGAGGGAGAAGCCATGAGGAGCTACGGCCAGTTCTGTCCCGTGGCAAAGGCGGCCGAGCTGTTCTGCGAGCGCTGGAACGCGCTTATCCTGCGCGACCTTGCGGCCGGGTCGACACGGTTTTCCGAGCTTCATCGCGGCGTGCCGCTGATGTCGCCGACGTTGCTTTCCCGCCGCCTGAAGCAGCTCGAGGCAGAAGGTATTCTCGAACGGAAGCGGTCGAGCACCACCAGGAACTGGACCTACCATCTGACGGAGGCAGGCCGGGATTTCGTGCCCTTGGTCGAGGCGCTCGGCGTTTGGGGGCAGCGCTGGTCGCGGCGGGAGCTGGCCGAGAACGAGGTGGATCTCGGCCTGTTGATCTGGTCGCTCGAGCGCGGCGTCAAACCGGATGCGTTCGGGGAGAAGCGCGCGGTTGTCCGGCTTGAGTTCACCGATTTGCCGGCGGGGAAGAAATTCTGGTGGTTCGTCAACCAGGACGGCGCCTGCGAGCTGTGCGTAGAGGACCCCGGTTTCGAGGTGGACCTCTATCTGGCCTGTACGTTGCCGGACATGATCCACGTCGTCCGTGGCGATCTGCCGCTGGCCCGGGCTCTGGAAAGCGAAAGGCTGGAAGCGATCGGCTCGGCAACGGTGCGGCGGCGGCTCGCCGCCTGGCTCAATCTGAGCCCGCTCGCCAAGGTCCAGTCGCAACGATCCGACGCGGCATAACCGCAACCAGCGATATTTGTGAAGGCTGGCGACAAAACGACGTCGCCTCTCAACCTAACCTTCCGGCCAAGGTCGGTCAGGGCCAGGAAGCGGCGCCGTGCCGCGAAAGGCAGGCCCGCGATTGTATAAAAGGACGATACTAAAACAACATAAGGGTTTCCGTTTCTCGTTTTTGCTATTTTTTAGAGATTATTATTCGATAAAATGCCACTATTGATAATGACTCCGGGGCTTCGAAGCGACTACGGTGCAAAGAAATAAGGGGGACAGGGATGATGCAACTATCACTCTGGTTGGTGCTGCTTCTGTCGTTTGTTTTCGGTGCGTTAGCCGCCTACATCTCACAACGAGCAGTAGCTGTGAAAGGGCTCGAGGCCGGCGCCAAGGCCAAAACGCTTAGCCGGAACGTAGATAACCTGGTGGAGAGAAACGCGGTTAGGAGGGAAAATCTAAAGAACCGCCAGAAGATTCTTGACGACTACGTCAATATGAACATCAAACATCAACAAGGTCAATTTGATTTACAGGCTCTCAAACAGGCAATTGAAGAGGAGAGAAAACGTATAGCTTCTTTTACTGAAGCTATAAATAAATCGGAGATCGCTATTATTGAGGCGCGAACAAGACTAGCTGATGTTGAAAGGGAGAAGGCGCTCAGTGGGTGGAGACTCATCCTCAGCTCGGTATTCATAGGAGGCGTGACGGCCGGGATATTCGGGTTTCTCGGGCAACTTGGGCTGCCGGGCGCTCCCTTGAGTATTACCGGGGATGTTCCTCTCACGAGCAATGTCGTTGTCCAATCATTGGCCTTGGGAGCAGGTTGGCCACTTGTATGGGAAAAGTTCTTTTCGGAGGAAAACCTGGAATCCGCCGCAAGCGCGGCGGCCGCGCAGTTCGACATCACGATCAAGGAGGCGGAAAAGGAACAAGTCTGAAACGCATCTTCGTATCATCACTGGCGGGCAAGGAATGCGGCTGTTTCCGGTGTCTCAGGTCCTGCTGAGCGTGGCTGTTCGGATTCGGAATCCGGGTCGCTGCCGCCGAAGCCACGCCGGCCGCCGGGAACCTTTGCGTGGTCGCCGTCAAGAACGGCCGACCGTCAGCGGAAGAACTCGACCGGTCCGGACCGCTATTGGGGTGTGTGGCAGACCGCCTCGATGTTGTTGCCGTCGAGATCGAGCACGAACGCGCCGTAATAGTAGGGATGGTAGTGGGGCCGCAGGCCGGGCGCGCCATTGTCCTCGGCCCCGGCCTCCAGCGCCGCGCGATGGAAGGCATCGACCTCCTCCCGCGATTGCGCGTTGAACGCGATGTGCAAGCCCTCCGAGGGACGTTGACCGGTGGAGATCCAGAAGAAGGGCTTTCCCTCCCTGCCGAACCCGATATGGGCTTCCGCCCCGGTCTGTTCCGCCGTGACTTCCATCATCACGGTGATGGAGAGCGGCTGCAGCGCCGCCGTATAGAACGCCCTGGCGCGATCCAGATCCGATACCGCGAAGCCCATGTGATCGATCATGCCGACCTCCAACGCGTGAGAGAACCCGCGCCGATTATCCGAGTCGGTGGGGCCGTCCGCAACGGGATCCGTCGCGGTTTCGACGATGATTTCCTTCCCGTGGCCGCAGGTCACGTGCTGTCATAATCGGGATCGTAAGGGGGACGGGGTGGCGGCTCGCCCTTAGGGAGGTCGCGTAGAAAATCGTCAAGAAACCTCTTGAGCTCGTCCGACTTGCGTTCGACCCAGGGGGTCAGCCCGCTGGCGGCATGCCCGGCCGCGCATCTGACCTCCTCCGTCGCGCAGGCGATCAGACAACCGGCGCCGGACTCCGAGCGATCCTCGGCCTCCCGGCATTCGGCGACACAGGCGGTGTGGGCATCGACACAGTCCTGGAGCGCCCATTCGCCCTCGGACTGGCCGAACGCGGGTCCCCCACAGGCCAAGGCCATCGCAATGGCCGCCGACAGTGGGGTCAGGGTCAGGACGGGACGTAAAGCCATACCCACTTAGCTTACTCCACGGTGACGCTCTTGGCGAGATTGCGCGGCTGGTCGACGTCTGTTCCCTTGGTCACCGCCACGTAGTAGGCGAGCAGCTGCACCGGAATCGCATAGAGGATCGGCGCCACCAGGGGATCGACCTTGGGAAGGGCGATGGCCTCCGACGCCATGTCGCCGACCCGCTCGATGCCGGCCTCGTCGCTGAAGAAGATGACCCGGCCGCCACGGGCGATCACCTCCTGCATATTGGACAGCGTCTTGTCGAAAAGGTCGTCGGACGGGGCGATGACGATCACCGGCACCGTCTCGTCGATGAGCGCGATGGGGCCGTGCTTCATCTCGCCGGCGGCATAGCCCTCGGCGTGGATGTAGGAGATCTCCTTGAGCTTGAGCGCGCCCTCGAGCGCTATCGGATAGCTCGTGCCCCGCCCGAGATAGAGCACGTCCCGCGCCTCCGCCACGTCGGCGGCGATCTCGCGCAAACGCTCGGAATGGTTCAGGACCTCGGCGGCGCGCGCCGGCACCTCGGCCAACGCCTCGACCAACCGCCCCTCCTCGGCCGGTTCGAGAATCCCACGGCTTCGGGCCACGGCAAGGGCCAGGCAGGCCAGGACCGTGAGCTGGGTGCTGAACGCCTTGGTCGAGGCGACACCGATCTCCGGTCCGGCATAGGTCTCGAGCACCGCGTCCGACTCCCGGGCGATCGAGCTTTCCGGGACATTGACGATGGAGAGCACATGCTGCTTTTGCTCCCGGGCATATCGAAGGGCGGCGAGCGCATCCGCGGTCTCGCCCGACTGCGAAACGAGCACGGCGGCGCCGCCCGGCGGCATGTCGGCTGCGCGGTAGCGGAACTCCGAGGCGATGTCGACCTCGACCGGGATGCGGGCCACGGTCTCCAGCCAGTATTTGCCGACCAGACAAGCGTAGAAGGCGGTGCCGCAGGCGACCATGGTCAGACGCGGCGCGGCGCCGGGCTTGAAGGACATGGGCGGCAGCACGACCGACCGGGTCGCCGGGTTGATGTAGGATCGGAGCGTGTCACCGATCACCTGGGGCTGCTCGTGGATCTCCTTGAGCATGAAATGGCGGTGGCCATCCTTGCCGATGATCGCGCCGGAAAGCGCGGTCGAGCGGATCTCGCGCTCGGTCTCGTTGCCCTCGGCATCGAACACGGTCGCGCCCTGGGAGGTAAGCACGGCCCAGTCGCCCTCCTCGAGATAGGTAATGCGGGAGGTGAGCGGCGCCAGCGCGAGGGCGTCCGAGCCGAGGAACATCTCGCCTTCGCCATAGCCGATGGCGAGCGGGCTGCCGCGGCGGGCCCCGATCATCAGATCGTGCTCGCCGGCGAAAACGATGCCCAGGGCAAAGGCTCCTTCGAGGCGATCGAGCGCCGCCTTGGTCGCATCCGCCGGACTCTTGCCGTCGTCGAGATAGCGGGAGATGAGGTGGACGATAACCTCGGAGTCGGTCTCGGAGACCAGAGTGTGACCGAGTTCCTCCAACTCCTCCCTGAGGGCTCGGAAATTCTCGATGATTCCGTTATGCACCACGGCGACCCGGTCGGTGGCGTGGGGATGGGCGTTGCGCTCGTTGGGCACGCCGTGCGTGGCCCAGCGCGTGTGGCCGATGCCGGTATGCCCGTCGAGCGGCTCCTCCCGGAGCAACTTCTCCAGATTGAGGAGCTTGCCCTCGGCCCGCCTGCGCTCGATCCGGTCGTCGGCGAGGGTCGCCACGCCCGCCGAGTCGTAGCCCCGGTACTCGAGCCGCTTCAGCCCGGCGATGAGAAGGTCGGCCACGTCCTGCCGGCCGATAACTCCGATGATTCCGCACATGATGCTTACGCCTTCCGCTTGGCCTTTGACGCCAACGCGTCTTTCAGGGCTTGCTTGCGCTTGCGAAAGCTCCGCGCCCAGCCCGAGAGCTGCCTTTGCTCCGATCGCGTCACCGCGAGCGCATCGGCGGCCACCTCCTTGGTGATGACGCTGCCAGCACCGATGATCGCCCCATCGCCGACCGTGACCGGGGCGACCAGGGCCGTGTTCGAGCCGATGAACGCGCCCGCGCCGATATCGGTATGGTCCTTGAAGAAGCCGTCATAATTGCAGGTAATGGTCCCCGCCCCGATATTGGCGCCGGCCCCGACGCGCGCATCGCCGATATAGGTCAGGTGGTTGACCTTGGCGCCGGCCTCGACGGCCGCGTTCTTGATCTCGACGAAATTGCCGATATGGGCGTTCCTGCCGATCGCCGCGCCGGGCCTGAGCCGGGCGAAGGGCCCCACCCGCGCGCCCGCCTCGATCGCCGCCTTCTCGATATGGGAGAAGGCGTGGATCTCGACGCCGTCGCCAACCGTCACCCCGGGGCCGAAGACGACGAAAGGCGCGACCGTCACGTCGCGGCCGAGCCGCGTATCGTGGCTGAAGTGGACTGTCGTCGGGTCGATGAGGGTGACGCCTTCGGCCATCGCCCGCGCCCTGAGCCGTGTCTGGACCACGGCCTCGGCGACCGCGAGATCGGCCCGCGAGTTGATGCCGAGAAGCTCCTCGGCCGGGGCCTCCATTTGGACGCAGCGCAGACCGTCCCCGCGCGCCAGATGCACGAGATCGGTAAGGTAGTATTCGCCTTTGGCGTTGTCGTTGCCGACGCGGTCCAACAGGCCGAACAGACGCCGCCCGTCCACGGCCATGACCCCGGAATTGCAGAGATCGACGGCGCGCTCCTCGGGGCTGGCATCGCGGGCCTCGACGATCGCCTTGAGGGAGCCGTCGGGCGCCAGGATCAAGCGGCCATAGGCGCCGGGATCGGCGGGGCGGAAGCCGAGCACGGCCACTGCCGCTCCCTCTGCCGCCCCCTCCCCGGCACGGCGCGCCGAAATCAAGGCCGACAGCGTCTCCGCCGATACCAGCGGCGTGTCGCCGAACGCGATCAGCACATCACCGTCGAATTCGCCGAGCGCCTCCCTCGCCGCCAGCACGGCGTGGCCGGTCCCCAACCGCGGCTCCTGGACGACGCATGTGTGAGGCGCCACAGCCTTTGCCACGGCCTCCATCTCCGCACCGATGACAACGACGGTCCGGTCGGGGTCGATCCCCGCCAAGGTATCCATGACATGGCCGATGATTGGCCGTCCGGCGAGCGGATGAAGGACCTTCGGTCGCGCCGATTTCATGCGCGTGCCCAGGCCGGCGGCCAGGACGAGGACGGCGATTTTTTGCTTGGTCATCTCTAAGAGGTTGTTTATGAACAGGGAATCTGGTCTCTCAAGGTCGACCTTGCCACAAGGCCCGACCTCCGCCAAGTCAAACATTGTTTCGGATTCTTGCGATGCCGAATGCCCGACGACAACCGCTGGCAGCGATCGTCTTCGACCTGGACGGCACCCTGATCGACAGCGCGCCCGATTTGCAGGCGGCACTCAACCGCGTTTTCGCCAACACGGGCCGCCGCAGCCTGTCCGTGGAGGAGGTAACGGGGATGATCGGCGACGGCGTCGAAAAGCTCGTCGCACGCGCCCTCGACGCGACGGGCGGCGCGTCCGGCGGTGACGAATTGAAGGAACTGTCCGCCTGGGTCTCCCAGTTTCTTGACTCCTATGGCGGGCATGGGGCCGATCTCACACGGGTCTACCCCGGGGTTCCCGAGACCTTGAAGCGGCTGCGCGACGAGGGCTGGCTTCTCGGCGTCTGCACCAACAAGCCGCAGGCAGCCAGCATCGAGGTCCTGGAGAAGCTTGGACTATACGGCTTCTTTGGCGCGGTGCTCGGGGGCGACGCGCTCGATGGGGTGCGCAAACCCGATCCGCGGCATCTTGTGGCCACCCTGGAGGCCCTTAAAGCCGCGCCAGAGGCCGCGGTGATGGTGGGTGACCTCGGCAACGACGTGCGCGCCGCCCGCGCCGCCGGCCTGCCCGTCATCCTCTGCCGGCACGGCTACGCGCGCGTCCCGCTGGAGGAACTCGGGGCCGACGCGGTGATCGACCATTTCACCGATCTGCCGGCGGCACTCGCCCGGTTCGCTTGACAGCGTCGGGGGCCGGGCCTTTAATGGCGCCCGGTTCGGGCGCGTAGCTCAGCGGGAGAGCGCTCGCCTCACACGCGAGAAGTCGCTGGTTCAATCCCAGCCGCGCCCACCATTCTCCCGGCCATCCTCAGCAGAGCTTGTTCGATACAATTCTCCTTCAAGTCACGTGTGCGGGGAACCGCCGGGGCTGGGCAGGACCTTTCAGAACAAACGAAGCTCAATGAATCGCGCTTGAAGATGTGGAAGCCACTAGCCCAAGCCGGCTGGATTGCACTGCAATCTTTATTGTAAACTATCAGGGTGCTGCGCCTCGCATGAGGACTCAATGCGCTGCAATGTTTTGCTCGTACAAAGAATGCCGTTGGGGGATTTAACATGAAACGTGTATTCGTGGCCGTAGCGATTCTCGCCTTGGCGGGTGCCTGTAACACAACTTCCAGGTTGGACATCCCAGTGGTCGAGCAGAACGATCTCATCGAAATAGAGGAAGCAACCGAAAGACAGGCATCCTTCGCGCTCAGCAAGGTGATTGCAAACATCAAGCGCGGAACAACGATAGGCCACTACCCCGCAGAGGGAGTGGAGGGCGCGGAAGGTCATCTTTGCAATTACAGGCACCAAAGCAAATCCACCATTGAGTGGGGAACGGGCACGTCGGTACTTGGCAACTGGAGCACGGAGCTTGGTGAGATCTTCCATCAGGCCTTGAGTTCGAAAGGCTTGAATATTTCCGGAAGCCCAAAGGACTTGTTTGGCCGTGGTGAGGCCGTAGCCTCCGCGGAATACCTCATTGGGGCGAGAATTACCGAGATAAAAAGCAACTTCTGTGAGGCTCATCATTGGTGGGATGGCCGGCCTCTCAATGAATACTCGGGAGAGGTTTTTATTGACGTCGAATGGACAATATTTTCTACAATTCAGCAGCGTGAGATACTCACGACAAGCACGAGAGGTTACTACTTGCAGGTTAAGCCTAAACGACAAGGTATTATCTTGGCATTTCACGAAGCATTCGCGATCGCATCTGAAAACCTGCTCACATCGATGGAGTTTGTCGATATTGCGAGGGGAAAGGTCCAAGTAGAGGTCGCGGAGCAATCCAACCCGGTAAGGTACTTTTCGGCAAAGGAATTGAGCTCAAGGCGCCTTGAAAACCGTGTCGATCGCATCCTCCCTTCTGTCGTCACAGTGAGAATCGGCCTTGGACACGGATCGGGGTTCGTGATTAGCGAGGACGGATTGGTCTTAACCAATCAACATGTTGTCGGTCAGTCAAACAGGGTGAGCATCATATTGAATAACGGCGTTGAAGTCGAAGGTGCGGTTTTGGCTATCAGTGAGGCCCGAGATGTTTCCTTGATCAAAATCCCCCTTCGAACGCCCCTGTATCTTCCGGTTAGGACGACCCGACCCTCGCCACCTGAAAGAGTTTATGTGATCGGCACTCCCGTTAGGGAAAACCTTCAATCCACGGTAACCACGGGTGTCGTCAGTGCGATACGGGTTGACCCGAGAACCAATCTGTCTTTCATTCAATCCGACGCAGCAATATCACCGGGCAACAGTGGTGGACCTTTACTTGACGAAAACGGAAATGTGATTGGTATCAGTGTGCAGAAGGTGGTTGGTCGGTACGCCGAGGGACTTAATTTATTCATTCCGATCGATGAAGCGCTCGAGGCCCTCAATCTAAAGCCGAAACCGTCCGTAAGCTGAGTCGGCAACCCTCAAGAAAACACTGTCATACGCCTCTAAGCCAAGGCCGGACGCGAGAAGTCGCTGGTTCAATCCCAGCCGCGCCCACCATTCAACCCCGCTAAAATCCTGGCGTTTCGTGCTATCGGGTTCGGCCGAACACAGTCTTGCGCAAGGTCTCGTTGAGGCGCGATTGCCAGCCGGGTCCGTCACGCCGGAAATGTTCAACGACGTCGCGGTCCAAACGGATGGAGACGGCCTCCTTGGTCGGCTTCCGCTGTGGACCGCGGCAACGACGGGCAGGCGCAAGCCGCGCGAGCATCTCCTCGCTCAGCGCCGGGCTGTCGACGGCATCCCACGCTTCCTGCGGGATGTTTTCAGGCTTGCGCTTTTTCATATGCCCTTCTTTCACGGGCGTCCGCCGCTTCAACGAGCTGCTCGCCGCCAAGCCGAGGTTGAACGCGACCGCAATTCAAACCGTCGGCGGCAAGGGCTATGACGGCTTCGTCCTCGCGCTCGTCGCCGGGGAGCCCGCAGCGGGTGGCGCCTGAGTTTCAAAAGATAATAATCTGCTAACCAATTTGGAATAAGATTGCATCTGACATCCGGGTGCAAGCGCGTCAAGCAACGCCGCACGGACGCCGCGAGACCCGGATGACTGAGGCTTAGTTGATTTGGGACGCGTTTATGACCCACCAGGACCGTGAGGATCAGGTCGACGCTCAAGCTCGTTCCGCCAATGACATGATGGCGCGTCTCGGCATCCCGGCGACTCCTTCCAACTATGAGATCTGGTATACCTATTTCGCGGGGACAAATCGCCGTCTGACGGATGTGCTGGACCGAATGCTCGACAACGGCGTCGCCTTCACGCCGGAGCGAACCGAAGAGATTCGTCTCCAATTCTTCCCGAAGGACCAGGATCGGACGACCATCGCCGAGATTACCCGAACGACCCACCGCATCGAGCGAACGCTCGCCCGCGTCCTCGAATGCGTGAGCGATGCGCGTAAGACCCAGGGCGAGTACGGGCAAAGCCTGGAGCGCTATTCCAGCCAGATCCAGGACCAGGACGCGACCGACGAGATCGCCACACTGGTGCAGAGCATTCTGGAAGAGACGCTGGAAGTCGCGGGAAAGACGCGGTCGCTGGAAGGCCGGCTGGATCAGTCATCGACGGAGATCGGTGAACTCAAACGCAGCCTCGCGGAGGCCCAGCGAGAAACCATGACCGATGCCCTGACCGGAATCGGCAACCGCAAGTACTTCGATCTCAGGCTTCGGGACGCCATACACCACGCCAAAAAGGAGGGCGAGAGGCTGTCGATCCTGCTGGCCGATATCGACCGCTTCAAGGCCTTCAACGATACCTTCGGCCACACCATTGGCGACGAGGTGCTGAAGATCGTCGCGCGATCCCTGGCCGAGTGCGTGAAGGGGCGCGACACGCCGGCGCGCTATGGCGGCGAGGAGTTCGCTGTCATCCTGCCGCAGACGGGCTTGCGCGACGCGGTGATTCTGGCCGAGCAGATCCGCAAGGGCCTGGCCTCGCGCAAGCTCAAGAATCGCCGGACGGGAGAGGACTTCGGCGGCGTCACGATCTCGATCGGCGTGGCCCAGTATGCCTTTGGCGAGGGCCGTGAGACCTTCGTCCACCGCGCCGACCAAGCCCTCTACCGCGCGAAAAGCACCGGGCGCAACAAGGTGGTCGACGAGACCGGCCTGAACCTCGCACAGGTCGTGCGGGCCTGACGGCAGCTTTTCTTCCCCGTCCGAGCAGAAAACGCTCCCCGAGCTGATATGACAGCGCGGCAGCGACCGGGATGATCCCATGGACAGCCGCTACCAGAGGGGCGGTTTCATCCCGAGGGAAAATCTGGTCGGGAGGTTCAAGCTGATCTACTGGAACGAAAGAGAGGGAAAGCTCAAGCTCTTCGAGAACGAGTAGGGCTCCTCCTCCCGCCGATCACGCAACTGTCACATAGCGGACATGTGAGAGTCACGGCGGCCTCCTAGAAGCATCGTAAATGCGAACGAATTGCGACAACCGGTCAGGAGGCCACCATGCGTAACACCCTTCTCGCCGCGGCGTTGGCCGCCGCCATCCCCACCCTTGCCCACGCCGACGAAGCCAAGCGTTTTGACGCGGTTCTGGCAGGCCACGCCGTTCTGCCGGCCGAAACGCTGATCCCCGCGCCGGACGACGCGCCCCCGGCGCTGCAGGTTTCCGGCAAGTTCACCGAACGCGGTAATCCCGCGCGCATCGATGCCGCGCCGACCGACGGCGCCGAGCTGCCCTTCAAGGGACAGCCCGTCCAGGGTTTCTCCGGCATCAAGCGAATCGACGACAAGCGCTACTACGTGCTTACGGACAATGGCTTCGGCTCGATGGCCAACTCGCCCGACGCCATGCTGTTCTTCCATATCGTCGCACCCGATTTCGAGGCTGGGACGATCACCATCGAGAAGACCGTCTTCCTGAGCGACCCGAACGGGGTCGTTCCCTTCCTGATCACCATGGAGGGATCCGAGACGCGCTATTTGACCGGCGCGGATTTCGACATCGAGGGCTTCCAGGTCGTGGGCGAGGAGATCGTTATCGGCGACGAGTTCGGCCCCTACGTGATCGTCGCCGACGTCAACACCGGCGTCGTCAAGGAGTTCCACCAGACGATCGTCGACGGCGAGGTCGTGAAATCGCCCGACCACTACACCCTGCGCCTGCCCAACCCCGACGGCAAGCTGCCCGAATATACGGCCAAGCGCTCGCGCGGCTATGAGGGCTTCGCCTCCTCGATGGACGGTGAGACGCTTTACCCCCTGCTCGAAGGCCCGCTGTGGCATGCCGACAAGGGTGACTGGGAGCGCGTGCCCGACGGCCGCGCCGCGCTGCGCATCCTGGAGATGAAGGCAAGAACGCGCGAATGGACCGGCCGCAGCTGGTTCTACCCGGCCGAAGACGACAGCCATGCCATCGGCGATTTCAACATGATCGACGAGACGCGCGGGCTGGTCATCGAACGCGATAGCGGCCAAGGCGATGCCGAACTGGCCTGCAAGAGCAACCAGACCGACAACTGCTTCAAGAAACCGGCGCAGTTCAAGCGCGTCTACATGATCGACTTCGCCGGCGTCGAACCCGGCCAGCCGGTCAAAAAAGTCGCCTATATCGACCTTCTGGACATCCAGGACCCGAACGGCGTGGCGCGCCTCGGCAAGCGCGAGGACGGACGCTTCACCTTCCCCTTCGTCACCATCGAGGATGTCGACCGGGTCGACGACACCCATATCATCGTCGCCAACGACAACAACTTCCCCTTCTCGGTCGGCCGCGCGCTCGGCAAGCGAGACAACAACGAGATGATCCTGCTCGAGGTCGGTGAGTTCCTGAAAGCCGCCGCGATGTAATCCTCGCATATCGAGGGAGGGAGAGCCCCGCTCCGAGGCTCTCCCTCCGCGTCATCGCATATCGCCAAGAGCGCGGCGCATGGCCGTGCTTGCGAAAAGTCAGCGTCCATGCTGAATTGCCCGGATTGTTTCCGATTTACGGATTCGTTCGGGCATGATCGAGATTGCCATTTCCAACGACTTCTCGGCCGCGGGCGTGACCGTGGCGCTCGGGTGCATCTCCTGCCGGGTGACGGTCGAGAAGACGCAAGAGGCGCTGCGCACGGCGCTCGACGCGGAAGAGGCGCGCCGCTTGGAAAGCCTGGGCGGTCGGCCCGCCTCGGAAGTCCCAGAGATCGCCGCCGCCCGGCGGGCCTATCGCGCGCTGGGTAAGGACCCGGCCCGTTATCGCGTGTCCTCGGAGGCGCTGATGCGCCGCCTGATCCGCGGCCAGGGCATCTATCGCATCAACACCGTCGTCGATACGAACAACCTGGTTTCGCTACGCTGCGGACATTCGATCGGCGCCTTTCGCGTGGACGCGCTGAGCCCGCCGATTCTTTTCCGGAAGGCCATGGCGGGCGAGACCTATGAGGCCATCGGCCGTGGCCCCATGAACTTGGAGAACCTGCCGGTGTTCAGCGACTGCGAGGGCGCCTTCGGCAGTCCGACCAGCGACAGCGAGCGGAGCATGATTACCCTCGACACCGAGAACCTGCTGATGGCCATCATCGCCTTCGGCGACGACCCCGATTTGCCCCGCCATGTCGATTTCGCCGCCGAGTCGCTCGGCGCCTACTGCGCGGCCCGCGACATCGAGACCGCGATCGTCCGCCAAACCGGGCACTAGGGACGACGGCGAGGTGCCCCTCCTTCTCGACATCCACCCCGAGGTACGGGCCGCGCTTAACGAGGGCGCCGCCGTGGTCGCGCTCGAATCGACGTTGATCTCGCACGGCTTGCCGCGTCCGCTCAATCTGCTGACCGCGCTGGCCGCGGAGGAGGCGGTGCGTGAGACCGGCGCGGTTCCGGCCACGATCGCGATCCTTGCAGGCCGTATCCGCGTTGGATTGACCGTCGAAGAAATCGAGCACCTTGCGACCGCGGGCGGCATCGACAAGACGAGCCGCCGCGACATTGCCGGGCTGGTCGCGGCCGGCGGGGACGGGGCGACGACGGTGGCGGCGACCATGATCTGCGCGCATCTGGCCGGCATCCGTATCTTTGCCACCGGAGGGATCGGCGGTGTCCATCGGGGGGCCGAGCGGAGCTTCGACGTTTCCGCCGATCTCGACGAGCTGGCGCGGACGCCGGTTGCCGTCGTGTGCTCAGGCGCCAAGGCCATCCTCGATATCGGCAAGACGCTGGAGGTTCTGGAGACACGGGGCGTGCCAGTCATCGGCTATGGCAGCGACGCGTTCCCGGCCTTCTACTCCCGTTCGAGCTGCTTCGGAGTTCCCCGGCGGGTCGACACGCCGGAGGCCGCGGCACGCCTGCTGCGCGCGCAGCGGGATCTCGGTCTCGGCGGCGGCATGCTCATCGCCAATCCGCCGCCGGCGGACCTCGCGCTCGATTCCGGGGAGTTGGCGGCGGCCGTGGACAAGGCCCTGGCCATGGCGGCCGAGGCGGGTATCGGCGGGCCGGCCGTGACCCCCTATCTGCTGGCCCGCCTCGTCGAGTTGACGGACGGTCGCAGCCTCGACGTCAACGCCGCCCTGATCGCGGCCAATGCGCGGCTGGCTGGCGAGATCGCGGTCGCCGATGCGGCTTTTTCGATGGAAGATCGCCCATGACCAACCTTCTCGACGCGCCGTCCTCCACGCTGCCCGAAGAAAGGTTCGAGGCGATCGTCGAACGCGACGGCCTTCTGATCGAGCGGATCGTTTCCACCGGCCAGGCGACCCCACCAGGCGAATGGCTGTCCCAGGACCGCGCCGAGTGGGTGGCGGTGCTGCGTGGCGGCGCCGGGCTGCGCTTCGAAGGGGAGGATGGAGTCCGGGAGATGGCGCCGGGCGATCACTGCCTGATTCCGGGCGGAGTTCGCCATCGCGTCGAATGGACGAGCCGGGACGAACCCACCATCTGGCTCGCTGTCCATTTCGCCGGTTAGCTCAAATCAGCAGATCTTCTGGATATCCAGTTCGAGGATGCCTTCGGCGCCGTTGGCCCTGAGCCGGGGAATCAGCTCCCGAACGTCGGCCCGGTCGACCACGGTCTCGACCGCCAGCCAGTTGCGGTCGGAGAGGTGGTTGACGGTGGGTGCGTTGAGGCTGGGCAGGGCCGCGACCACGTCGTCGAGCGCGTCGGCGGGCACGTTCATCTTCAGCAGCACCTTGTGACGGGCGGCCAGGGCGCTGGTCAGCAGCAGGGCGAGCTGTTCGATCTTAGCCTTCTTCCGGGGATCGGCCAGCGACTGCTTGTTGGCGATGAAGATGGTGTGCGTATGCAAAAGATCGCAGACGATGCGCAGCCCGTGGGCGCGGATCGTGCTGCCGGTTTCCGTAATCTCCACCGCCGCGTCGGCCAGCCCCTGAACGACCTTGGCCTCGGTCGCGCCCCAGGAGAACTCGACCGATGCGTTGATCCCTCGCTCTTCGAGATAGCGGCGGGTGAATCCGGTCAGTTCGGTCACCACCTTGCCCCCGTCGAGATCCTCGACCTTCTGGATCGGGGACTCGCGATCCACGACGAGCACCCAACGCGACGGCTGATCCGACGCCCGGGAATAGACCAGGTCGCAGATCTTCGTGACGTCGGCCTCGGTCTCCATGACCCAGTCGAGCCCGGTGAGGCCGCAGTCCAAGGCCCCGCTGGCGACATAAGGCCCCATCTCCTGCGACCGTACGAGCGCGCAGGACAACTCCTTGTCGTCGATGGCGGGGAAATAGTTGCGGGCGCGGCCGGAAACCGTCCAGCCGGCCTGCGCGAACAGCTCGACGGTGGCGGCCTCCAGGCTGCCCTTGGGAATGCCGAGTCGCAGTGGTTGCATGACTCTCTCGCGGGCTTGGCGATGAATGTCCGAAAAGTCGGGCCGCTCAATAGCAAGCGGGGGGCCAACGGTCAAATACCGACTGCCGGTCGGTCGCACGGCATTGTTGACCGGCGCCGCGCCCAGGCGAATGATGGAGCCCCCAATCGCCTGTCGGTCCACCGATGAAAATGACCTCCGCCGAGACACGCCCGTCCAACCTCACCGCCATCGCGGTTCTGGTCGTCGCCTGGCTGGGTGTCTCGCACGGCTCGATCTTCGTGCGGTTGGCCGACGCCGACCCGCTGGTCGTATCCGCCTTCCGCGCCGGGCTCGCGGCGCTGGTGGTGCTGCCGGCGGCCCTCGCGCTGAGGTGGGACGAACTCAAGGGGCTCGACCGGCGGCAGCTTGCCTTCAGCCTGGGTGCCGGTGTCTTCCTTGCCCTTCATTTCGCGGCCTGGATCACGTCACTCGACCACACCTCGATCGCCAACAGCGTCGTGCTGGTTACCCTGAACCCGGTCTGGATCGCGATCGCGACGACCGCCATGACGGGACGACGCCCGGGCGGGTTGGTCCTCGCCAGCGTCGGACTCGCTGTCGGCGGCGCTGCCGTCATCGGTTGGGGCAGCGCGGGTGCCGGGCCCTCGACTCTCTACGGCGACGGGCTGGCGCTGCTCGGCGGGATCTGCGCCGCCGGGTATCTGTTGCTCGGGCGGGCCGTGAGAGGGGGTGGCGTTTCGCTGCTGAGCTATGTCGCGATCTGCTACGGGACGGCCGGGGGGCTGCTATGGCTCATGGTGCTGGCCCTCGGGCTCCAGGTCACGGGCCTTTCGACCGTCACCTATCAGGCGGTGATCGCCATGGCCCTGTTCTCCCAAATCATCGGCCATAGCGGCTATAACTGGGCCCTGAAGTCGTTCAACCCAGGATTTGTCGCTGTCTGCCTGCTGGGCGAGCCGGTGCTCGCCTCGGCGCTGGGTTACCTTTACTTCGGCGAGGCGGTGCCACCCGCGACCTGGGCCGGAGGCCCGATGATTCTCGCCGGAATCTATCTGGGTGCGCGGGCAGAGTTGGGCCCGTCCGGCAGATCCAGCTAACGTTTCAGCACCAGGGTCGACCATGCGGCCAAGTCGAGGCGGCGACGGAGCCCGAGCCCGGCCTGTCGATACGCCGCGGCGACCGCCGACGCCTCCTCGTTCAGGATGCCGGATAGGATGGCGTGCCCGCCCTCGCGCAATTGATGGGTAAGCGGGAGGGCCATGCGGCGGAGCGGGCGCGCCCGGATATTCGCCACGACCAAGTCGTAGGGGCCGGCGGCGGCGACCTCCGGGCTGTGAAACCCGTTTCGCCGGCGCGCGCGAACCAGATGCGCGAGCGCGTTGCGGCGGGCGTTGGCCGCGGTCGTCGCCACGGCAGCCGGATCGATGTCGACGGCAAGCACGGGAACGCGCCAGATCCGAGCGATCGCGAGGCTGAGAATGCCCGAGCCGCAGCCCATGTCGAGCGCCCGCCGCGGCGCCCTTCCCTTGAGATCTCCGAGCGCCAGCAGGCAACCGGCCGTGCTTTCGTGGCGCCCGGACCCGAAGGCGATGCCGGCGTCGATCCCAAGCCCCAGGCAGCCGGGTGGAACGCCGACGGTGGCCTCTGATCCATGGACGAAGAAGCGCCCGACGGTGAAGGGCGCGAACTGCCGACGATTCTCGGCGAGCCAGTCACGGGGCGGCAGCCAAGTGATACCCGGCTTCGGCCGCACACATCTCTGCGCCACGGACATGCCGGCAAGGCATGCGCGAAGGGCTTCGGCCTCGGGTTCCTCGGCGAAGAAGCCATCCAGGCAAACCTCACCGTGTTCCGCCTCGGGATGAGTCCAGGAGACCGCACCGCCCAGAGATTCCAAAGCCTCCGCGAACGCGTCCAGGGCATGCCCCGCCACGAACAGCCGCACACGCCAAACGCCCGCATTCCCGAACATCTTAGTCCCCTCTCGGGCGTTCAAGACGCAGGCGAGCCTGACTTTCCTGTGACAGCCAATGGGCGGCCCGCCTTAGCGCGCCAACCCGCGTAGAAACCCGTTCATCAACCGACGGCTCGGTCAATGACGACCCGGCGCCGAACTTACGCCGGTTGCTTGTATAAATCGGGCCAGCTGGTTTCTTCGTCTCGGGCCGCGTTCAACGCCGCGTCCTCACGTTCGTGGAATCCGATGACCAGCCCCGCGCCTCGATTGTCGACGACCGCCCACTTCGCCACGAGGTCATCGTATACCACGGAATAGCGTGTGTTATCCTGGGTCATTTCGGGTCCCCCGTTTCTTCTCCCTGCGTCCTCACGCTTACCCGCAGTTTGATTTCAAGAGTCACACAAGTATTCAACCCCACAGTTTAGTCCGTTACACGCGTTTGACAGTGTTGTCAATTACCTATTTTCTCCTAGTTATTTTAGCGAGCCAACCCGCTTTCCGGTCTCAACCGGAAATTGCGTATAGCCGAGAGCAGCGGTCGGAGTCGCTGGCAATCGCTCGATAGAACGCTTAAAAAACCGAGGGATCAACCAGAAGGTGATAACAAGCCCCGGACGCATGAATCGTCGTCTCAAGCCGGCCGGATTCGGGCGCGACAGAGTAAATCAAAACAGTATTCGTCCGGCTCTTTTTGTAATATTCCCTCTGATACTTAAAGATCTGCAGCCGAGTGCGGGATCTAGACCGTTTTCCGGGCTGTTGATGATGCCGTCGACATTCGGGCTTGAAGCCGATTTGTGTTAGAAGATAACGCTTCTCGGTCGCGAAATGTGTAGGAACTCTACCGGACCGGTCGGCTTTCCCGGTCCCATCCCCCTCCTTTCGGATAGAGGCTGAAACTCCGCTCGTGATCCCGCGGGTTGGGGATCAAAACGGACGTTTGACGCGCCGAGTCGCGCGGAGAGTGTCATGCCGCCCCGTCTAGGGGCGCTAGAGCATGTCTATCGAGCCGCTCAGACAGCTTCGACGAAGCGGTCGATGACCCGTTTGGTGCCGGCCTTCTCAAAGGCGATTTCCAGCTTATCGCCTTCAACCGCAAGGATGCATCCATACCCGAACTTCTGGTGAAAGACGCGTTGGCCGGGTTCGAATGCGGCACGCGGGGATGCTCCCGACTCGGCCCGCCACGCGACGTCCTCGATCAAAGGAACCATGCGCCGGCGGCGAAGCGGCCGCCAGGCGGAGGGCTCCGGTTCCGCAAACGGGTTTCCGGACCCGCCAAACCCGGTTCCGCGGCCTCCGTAAAGCCCGGGCGCGACCGACCGCTCGACATGCTGATCCGGCAGCTCGCCGATGAAACGCGAGGGGATGGTGCTTTGCCAATTGCCGTAAACGCGCCGGTTGGCGGCGAAGCTAACGATCGCCCGCGCCCGCGCCCGAGTCAGGCCGACATAGGCGAGCCGCCGCTCCTCCTCCAGCCCCGCGGCGCCGGACTCATCGAGTGCCCGTTGATGGGGGAACAGCCCCTCCTCCCAACCGGGCAGGAACACCGTCTGGAACTCCAGCCCCTTGGCCCCATGAAGGGTCATGAGATTGACCTTGTCGTCGGTCTCCGACTGATCGTTCTCCATGACCAGGCTGACATGTTCGAGAAAGCCGGCCAACGTCCCGAACTCGCTGATGGCGGCCACGAGTTCCTTGAGATTCTCGAGGCGTCCGGGCGCTTCCGGCGCCCGGCTCTGCTGCCACATGGTGGTGTAGCCCGACTCGTCCAGGATCAGCGCGGCCAACTCGCTTGCCGGCATGACTTCGATCAGGCCGCGCCAGCGGTCGAAATCGGCGAGCAGATCAGACAGCGTCTTGCGCGCCCGGGGCTTGATCTCGTCGGTGCCGACGACACGTCCGGCCGCCGCGGTGAGCGAAACACCGTCCATCCGCGCGATCTGATGGATCGGTTGCAGGGTGGCCTGGCCGATTCCACGCTTGGGCAGGTTGACGATACGCTCGAACGCGAGATCGTCATCGGGCTGCGCGACCACACGCAGATAGGCAACCGCGTCTCGGATTTCCTGACGCTCATAGAACCGCGGCCCGCCGATCACCCGATAGGGAACGCCGAGGGTGATCAAGCGCTCCTCGAACTCCCGGGTCTGAAAGCCGGCGCGCACCAGCACCGCGATTTCGTTCAAGGAATGGCCCTTGGACTGCCAAGCCTCGATTTCGCCGCAGACCAGCCGTGCTTCCTCGTCCCCGTCCCAGATCCCGTGGATCGCGACCTTGTCGCCGGCGTCGCCCTCGGTCCACAGGGTCTTGCCGAGGCGGCCGTCGTTATGGGCGATCAGTTCCGAGGCCGCGCCGAGGATGTTCGGGGTGGAGCGGTAGTTGCGCTCGAGCCGGACCACGCGGGCGCCGGGAAAATCCTTTTCGAAGCGGAGGATGTTGCCGATCTCCGCGCCGCGCCAGGAATAGATGGACTGGTCGTCATCGCCGACGCAGCAGACATTTCCTTCCGGACCGGCGAGCAGCCGAAGCCAGAGATATTGCGCCACATTGGTGTCCTGGTACTCGTCGACGAGGAGATAGCGGAAGCGGTGCCGGTAGCGGGCGAGGATTTCCGCGTCGCCTTGGAAAAGAGTCAGGCAATGGAGCAGCAGATCCCCGAAATCGCAGGCATTGAGGGTAAGAAGCCGTTGCTGATAGTCGCCGTATAGGTCGAGGGCGACCCCGTCGGCGGATCCGCCGCCCTCGGCGGGGCTGACCTTCTCCGGCGTCAGCCCCCGGTCCTTCCAGCGCTGAATCACGGCGAGCACGACCCGGCCGGGCGTCTTCTTCTCGTCGATGTTCCGCGCCTCGAGTAGCTGCCGGATCAGGCGCAGCTGATCGTCCTGGTCGAGGATCGTGAAGTTGGGCTTGAGCCCGACGACCTCGGCATGCCGCCTGAGAATGCGGGCTCCGAGGGCGTGAAAGGTACCCAGCCACCAGCCCTCGACGTCATGGCCGAGGAGGCCGGCGACGCGCTCGCGCATTTCCCGCGCGGCCTTGTTGGTAAAGGTGACGGCAAGCACCTCCCAAGGCCGGGCCTTGCCTTGGAGCAGAATGTGGGCGAGTCGCGTGGTCAGAACCCGGGTCTTCCCGGTTCCCGCACCGGCCAGAACGAGCACAGGGCCCTCGGTGGTCTCGACCGCCTCCCGCTGCGCTGCGTTGAGGGCATCGAGATAGGCGGGCTCGGGCAACGGGCTCGGAACGGCCGCGTCGGGGTGATCGGCGTAATCGGCAGGTTGGGTCATAGGGGATATATAAAGCACTTCTCGCCCATATGGAGCCATTCTGATTGATCGCGGCCGCTGCCCCGGGTGACAAAGTTGAGAGGGGGCCCCGGTAAGCCGCAACCGTGCGGACGCGCGGTCTCTTTTTCCCTTCCCTGCCCGCAGACCAGCCAATGGCCCCCCTTTTGCGGTGCCGGCCGCAACCCCACATGACTCACAAGGGTTGTATGGAGAATCTGTCGATGAAACTCGCAAGCTTGTGCGATCCGGCGCTTCGGCTGTTGGGAGCTGCAATCGCCGTCGTCGCGCTGGTTCTTTCAACTCCCGTCATCTCTGGCTCCGGCAACGCGAACGCGGCGTCCGATACGGAAGCCGTATTCAACGCGGTGGTGGGGGTGACCGCGCGCGTTCCCTCCGACGCACGGACCGCCCGAACTCTCGGCGGCTATCGCGAGGGCAATGGCATCATCATCGACGACAACGGTCTGGTGCTGACAATCGGCTATCTGATTCTCGAGGCGTCCTCGGCCATGGTGATCGACAGCGACGGGCGCGAGATCCCGGCCGCGCTGGTCGCCTATGACCACGAGACCGGCTTCGGTCTCGTGCGTGCCCTCGTGCCGCTAACGGGCAAGCCCCTGCCGATCGGCGACTCCTCCAAGGTCGAGATCGGCGACCCCGCGCTCGCGGTGAGCCAGGCGGGGCCCGGAAACGTGGTCGCGGCACGCATCGCGGACCGGCGGCCTTTCGCCGGCTATTGGGAGTATCTTCTCGAAAACGCGATCTTCACGAGCCCGCCCCATCCGAGCTTTGGCGGCGCGGCGCTGATTTCCATGGCGGGCGAGTTGTTGGGGATCGGGTCCTTGATCGTCAACGATGCCGACCGGGGACCTCCGGCCCAGCCCGGGAACATGTTCGTGCCGATCAACGATCTCAAGCCGATCTTCGAGGATTTGGTCGAAAACGGAAAACGCACTGGCCCGCCGCGGCCCTGGCTGGGCATGTACACGGGCGAAGCCGCGGGACGCGTCTATGTGGCGCAGGTCGTGCCGGGGGGACCGGCGGACCAGGCCGGAGTCAAAACCGGCGACATCATCATGCGGGTTGGCGGCGATAAGGTCTCCGACATGGTCGATTTCTACCGCAAGGTCTGGTCCCTGGGCGATGCCGGAACCGAGGTCCCCATCGATATTGCGGCCTCAAAGACCGACGAGACGGCAATGAACCGGATCGTCGTGCGCTCCGGCGACCGGCTCGACTGGCTGAGGATGGACCGCGGCCTCTGATCGGTAGGCCACGCCTTTCAAGCTTTCACCGATCGTTACTCTCGCTCCTCACGGCGGCTCTCGATCAGCGCCCGGTTGTAGGCGGCCATCACGTCGCGCTCGTGGATACAGCCGAGGAATTTGAGAGTCTTGAGATTCTCGACCACGGCAATATGGCTCTCGCCCGTATCGCGCATCTTCTGAAGCGCGGCGTCCAGACCGTCTGTGACGGCGAGCACCGGCGGATGGAGCCGGGCCACATCGCTTGCCGTGATCAGATCGTCCACCGCCGGATCGAAGGCGAGCTCGCTCAAATCGGCGAGCGTGATCGTGCCGTAGAGGGTTCCATCCCCGCGAAGCACGAACAGTTCCCCGACCTCGGAGGCCTGCAGTTTTGCGCGGATCCCGGGCAACCGCACGTCGAGATCCAGGCGTTCACACTCCGGCGTCATGACCCGGCGCACCGGGATGGCCCGTAGAAGGCGCGCCTCAAGGCCGCTGGTCAGATCAAGCCCGCGTTCGGCGAGTTGCCAAGAAAAGTAGGAGTGGCCGAACAACTGCTTGGCGACGACGGTGCACACCACGACCGCGACCATGACCGCCATTGTCAGTGCGTAGTCGCCCGTCATCTCGAAGACGATGAGGGTGGTCGAGATCGGCGCCCCAAGGACGGCGGCGGCGACAGCGCCCATGCCGACCACGGCGTAGGCCGAAGCGCCCGACGAGAGATCGGGAAACAACAGGGTCATCAACGTTCCGTAGGCGCCCCCGAGCATGGCGCCGATCACCAGGGACGGGCTGAACACGCCGCCGCCGAAACCAAAGCCGAAGCTGATGGCGGTGGCCGCGATCTTGGCGACCAGGGCCGCCAACAGCACGCTCAAGGGCAAGGCGGCCATGAGCGCCGCCTCGGTCGCGCCATAGCCGAGCCCGATCACCTGGGGAACCAGCACCGCAAGACCGCCGACAAGGGCGCCACCGATTGCCGGACGCAGCCAGGGCGGCCCGGGCGCGCGGCGGCCAGCGGCGGCGGCAGCCCCCGTCGCCCTCATGAACAGGACGGCGACGAATGCGGCGATAACGCCGAGCAGGGCGAAGGATGGAATCTCCCAGAAGCTGCGGATCACGTGCTCGGGAATAATGAAGGCCGGATGGGGCCCGAAATAAGCGTGGGATGTCATGGTCCCGACGACGCTGGCGATGACGATCGGCGCGAAGGCGCTCAAGGCATAGTGGCCGATGACGACCTCGTTGGCGAACAACGCGCCGGCGATGGGCGCGTTGAACGACGCGGCGACCGCGGCCGCCACCCCGCAACCGAGCAGGGATCGAGAGAGCGAGCGCGTGAGATGCAGCGATTTGGCGACCCATCCGCCAAGGGAGGCGCCGATATGCACGGCCGGCCCCTCGCGCCCGACGGAAGCCCCGACACCGATGGAAACGGCGTCGACCAGCGCGGTCCTGGCGCCGCGGGTGAGCGACATGCGTCCACCCCTGAGCGCGGTCGCGGCAATCACGTCGGCCACGCCCGAGGAGCGCGGCCGGTGCACGACAAACTTGCGAAGAAACCCAACGACCAAGCCGCCAACGGCGGGTGCCGCCACCACCCACCACAAGGGCAGGGTCTCTATATGCTGGGACAGGCGTTCGGTGCCGGAGCCGTAAAACACCGTCTGGATGAGGCTGATGCTCTCACGAAAAACGATGATGCAGCCGCCTGCTCCGAGCCCGACCAGAACGGCCAGCATCCCCAGGATCAACTGGTCGTTGCGAACAATCCGCCTGAGCCGCATAAGCCCGCGACTGAAACTGATCTGACGTCTGGCCATGGCGAAAATGCCCCCGACGGCACCTAGTTCGTCTGATTACGGGGTTTTGGCCCTAGTCGTCAAAGGGTTGAGAAGACGCCTTAGAGCTAATGGTGTCTCTTGCGACGCTTGGTCCGCGGCCGTGGCTGGCGGTGAAATCCGCAAGTGCGCGGTTGCTGAGGCAAGTCCCGTATGTCATAAGCGGGTCCCGAAGCGCCGCGGGCGCGGCGCGCTTGCCGTCCTTTCGTATGGTCACGATGTCCACGCAACCACGCCGAGGGCGCCCCGATTCGAGCCGCCGGAAACAGAGTCCTTCATCTCCACAGCTGTCGATCGTCGTGCCCGTTCACAATGAAGCCGAAAACGTCCGCCCGCTGATCGACGAAATCTCGGCCGCGATGGGATCGAGCACGGCCTATGAAATCGTCTATGTCGACGATGGCAGCACCGACGCGACGCCGCAGCGTCTCCGCGAAGCCATGGCCGAAACGCCGCCGCTGCGCGTCATCGCGCACCGGGGCTGCTTCGGGCAGAGCGCCGCGATCCTCACCGGGGTCCAGGCGGCGCGCGCGCCCGTGATCGCGACCCTGGACGGCGACGGCCAGAACGACCCGGCCGACATCCCCCAGCTCATGCGGATTCATGCCGAGAGCGGCTCACCGGAGGGACTCATGCTCGCCGGCCTGCGCGCCAAGCGGCGCGACACGGCGGTCAAGCGCCTGTCCTCGCGCATTGCCAACGGCGTGCGCAGCCGGCTGCTGGGGGATCGCACCCCCGATACCGGCTGCGGCCTGAAACTCTTCACCCGGGACGCCTTCCTGAACCTTCCGCGCTTCGATCACATGCATCGCTTTCTCCCGGCCCTGATGCTGAGCACTGGCGGCGAAGTAAGGTCCGTTCCCGTCAATCACCGGCCGCGCGGAGCGGGCGCCACCAAGTACGGCACCTTCGACCGCTTGTGGGTGGGCATCAGCGACCTTTTGGGTGTTTTGTGGCTGCGCCGCCGGCAGCTTCGCCCGGTGGTCGAGCGAGAATATGGAAAAGGTGAGTCCTGAGATGCGGTGGGTCGCCGAAAAGGGACTCTCGGTGCCCCCGCGCATCCTTATCCGGGGGTTGGTGTTCATGGCGACCCTGGTCGCCGCCGGTTTTCTGCTCCGCGCCATCGAGGTCGAGAGCATCGTCGATGTCGGCTGGATCGATGCCGAGGTCCGCGGCCGCGGCCTGGTCGGCGAAGCCGTGTTCCTGCTGGTCGGAATGGTGTTCACGGCCGTGGGTCTGCCGCGGCAGGTCATCGCCTTCCTCGGCGGCTATGCCTTCGGGCTTGTCCTGGGTACGCTGCTCGCGCTCCTGGCCACGGTCGCCGGCTGCGCCGCCGCCTTTGCCTATGCCCGGCTGCTGGGACGCGATCTGGTTCTGTCACGGTTTCCCCGGCGCGTCCGGCAGGCGGACGACTTCCTGCGCGACAATCCCTTCACCATGACCCTTCTGATCCGCCTTCTTCCGGTGGGCAGCAACCTGCTCACCAATCTGGTCGCCGGCGTTTCGAGCGTCGCCATGCTGCCTTTCCTGGCCGGAACGGCCCTGGGCCACCTGCCCCAAACCGCCGTCTTCACCCTCGTCGGCAGCGGCATCAATGTCGAGACCGGGCTCCGGACCACCCTGGCCGTCGTGCTCTTCCTGGTATCGACGCTTCTTGGCGTCTATCTCTACCGCCGCTATCGGCGCGGAAAGAGCTTCGACGAGGGCATCGACCAGAGCCTGGCGGGATCGCAGCCATCATCGTCCGGGCTCGAAATGGGAACCCCGTCTCCGGACAAACCGGCCTGAAGGTCCCCGGTCACCTGTCTGAAAGCCCCGCGAACCACGCATTCAGCGCAATTTTTCTTCCGACCCTTGACAGTTGCCGCCGATCGCCATAGATCGTTGGCACTCACTACGGGGGAGTGCTAACAAGCACTTTGTCTCCTTTGGATTTCGACTGAGTTGACGGAGGGTTGTCATGAATTTCAGGCCGCTGCACGATCGTGTGCTGGTCCGGCGTGTCGAGCAAGATGAAAAATCATCGGGCGGTATCATCATTCCCGATACGGCCCAGGAAAAACCGATGGAGGGTGAAATCGTCGCCGCCGGGCCGGGCGCCCGCCAGGACGATGGGAAGTTGGTTCCCCTCGATGTCAAGGCCGGCGACCGCGTGCTGTTCGGAAAGTGGTCGGGCACCGAGGTCAAGATCGACGGCGAGGAGCTGTTGATCATGAAGGAATCCGACCTGCTCGGCATCATCGTGAAGTCCGGCAAGAAGAAGTAATTCAGAGATAGAGGGATCCAGACCATGCCAGCCAAAGATGTCAAATTCGGCCCCGACGCCCGGGCGCGGATGATGCTTGGGGTCGACGTCCTCGCCGACGCCGTGAAAGTGACGCTCGGCCCCAAGGGCCGCAACGTCGTGCTCGACAAGGCCTTCGGTGCGCCGCGCATCTCCAAGGACGGAGTGACGGTGGCCAAGGAGATCGAGCTCTCCGACAAATTCGAAAACATGGGTGCGCAGATGGTTCGCGAGGTCGCGAGCCGCACCAGCGACGAAGCCGGCGACGGCACCACGACGGCGACAGTGCTCGCACAGTCGATCGTGCGCGAGGGTGCCAAGGCCGTCGCCGCCGGGATGAATCCGATGGACCTCAGGCGAGGGATCGACCTCGCTGTCGAATCGATCATCCAAGACCTGAAGAAGCGGTCCCGGAAGGTTTCGACCAGTGAGGAGATCGCCCAGGTCGGCACGATCTCCGCTAATGGCGAGATTGAGATCGGTCGCATGATCTCCGAGGCCATGGAGAAGGTCGGCAATGAAGGCGTGATCACGGTCGAGGAAGCCAAGAGCCTGCACAGCGAGCTCGAGGTCGTCGAAGGCATGCAGTTCGACCGCGGCTACACCTCGCCCTATTTCATCACCAACGCCGACAAGATGACCTGCGAGATGGAAAACCCGCTCCTTCTCATCCACGAGAAGAAGCTGTCGAGCCTGCAGGCCATGCTACCGGTTCTCGAGCAGGTGGTTCAGTCGGGCCGTCCGCTCCTGGTCATCGCCGAGGACATCGAGGGCGAGGCCCTGGCCACGCTCGTGGTCAACAAGCTGCGCGGCGGCCTCAAGGTGGCCGCGGTCAAGGCTCCCGGCTTCGGCGATCGGCGTAAGGCCATGCTCGAGGACATCGCGATCCTCACGGGCGGCCAGGTGATCTCAGAGGATCTCGGCATCAAGCTCGAGAATGTCGGCCTCGAGATGCTGGGTAACGCCAAGCGCGTGATCATCACCAAGGAAGACACCACGATCGTCGAGGGTGCCGGCAAGAAGGGCGAGATCTCCGGACGCTGTGGCCAGATCCGGGCGCAGATCGACGAGACGTCGTCCGACTATGACCGCGAGAAGCTGCAGGAGCGGCTGGCCAAGCTGGCCGGCGGCGTGGCGGTGATCCGCGTCGGCGGCGCCACCGAAATCGAGGTGAAGGAGCGCAAGGACCGCGTCGACGATGCCCTGCACGCGACCCGTGCCGCGGTCGAGGAAGGCATTGTCGCCGGCGGCGGCGTGGCCCTTCTCTACGCCGGAAAGGCACTCGGCAAGGTCAAGGCGGGCAATCCCGACCAGCAGGTCGGCGTCGATATCGTTCGCCGTGCACTGCAATCGCCGCTGCGTCAGATCGCCGAGAACGCGGGCCATGACGGCGCGGTGGTCGCCGGCAAGCTGCTCGACCAGAAGGATGTGGCCCTGGGTTTCGATGCGCAGAGCGGGCAGTACCGCAACTTGGTCGAAGCCGGCATCATCGACCCGACGAAGGTCGTCCGTACCGCGCTGCAGGGCGCCGCGTCGGTTGCCGGTCTGCTGGTCACGACCGAGGCGATGGTTGCCGAGAAGCCGGAGAAGAAAGAGCCGGCGGCGCCGCCGGCTCCGGATATGGGCGGCATGGGCTTCTAGGGCACCGTCCCAACGAAAGTCTTTCGCACATGATGGGAAGGGCCATGCCTCCGGGCGTGGCCCTTCCCTGTTTGCGGCGGGCATGGAAACGTCGGGTAGCGACCCGAAGGTACCTAGAGCACTACCGTACCTCAGCCTTTGTCCAGGACCTTGATCAGGGCGGCGTGGTCGAGCTTGCCGTGGCCCTCGGCGATCAGCCTGTCATAAAGCTCCAGGCAAAGCCTCGTCGCCGGCAGCTCCTGATCCAGCTCCCGGGCGAGTTCGAGGGCCTGGGACAGGTCCTTCTGCTGGACCGTGCAGTGGGCGCCTGGCTCGAAATCGTTCTCGATCATGCGCTTGCCGTGAAGCTCGAGGACGCGCGAATCCGCGAAGCCGCCCATCACTGCCTCCCGCACCCTGGCCGGGTCGACCCCGGCGCGGCGGGCAAGGGTCAGACCCTCGGCGACGGCGCCGATCGTAAGCCCGACAATGATCTGGTTCGCTGCCTTCGCCACTTGTCCCGCGCCCACGGGTCCGACATGGGTGAGCCGGCTGCCCAGAACGTCGAGGACCGGTCGCGCCCGATCCAGCGCCGCCTCGGCGCCACCGGCCATGATCGACAGGGTCCCGTCGCGGGCGCCGACCATGCCGCCGGAGACGGGGGCATCGACATAATCGCCGCCGGCCGCCCGGACCCGTTCGGCAAAGCGCCGCGTGGCGGTGGCCGCGGTGGTTCCCATGTCGATGACCAGGGCATCGGGTCTCAGGCCTTCGAGAACGCCGCCCTGGCCGAGAAGCACGGATTCGGCGGCCCGCGTGTCCGTAACCATAAGGATGACTGTCCCGGATTCGCCCGCGATGGCCGCTGGCGTCTCCCTGCCGATGGCGCCCTCAGCGACGAGAGCGTCGACGGTCGCCGGATCGAGATCATTGACCAGCAGACGGGCCCCGGCGCGGAGCAGATTGCGCGTCATCCCCTGGCCCATCAGGCCCAGCCCGATGAACCCCACGGCCCGGCCCGTGAGTGCGTTCATCACACCGTTTCCACGGCCTCCTCGCTGAACGCGGTGAAGCGGGCACGCGCGCCGCGCTCTATGGCGGCGGCGATCAGGCGATCGATCTCCAGCCGATGACGGATCAACTCCAGCAGACGCAGCTCCTCCTGATGGACCTCGCCGTCCGCCGCGGCGACGTCGCAGGCCAGGGCATAGGCCGTTTCCCGTAACCGCGGCGGTAATGCCGCCACGATCAGCTCGAAAGCGCGATCGAGTCCGTCCTCGTCGTCGAGCAGTTCGGCACAGGCGGCGGCTGTCTGCGGCAGCAGATCCATGTTGTAATCCTTGAAAACCGGCAGGTTGGAGATGATCGTGCCGATTCTTCTAAGCTCCGCGTCCGTCATGTTGGTATCGGCGGCGGACATCAGAACCATCGTATAGACCAGGGCAGCGTGATGACTGATCATGTTTCTCGACTTTCCGTTGAAACGCGAATGGTTTCCCACGGACCCGGGACTTAGAGCATTATCGGACCAAATGGCAACAATTCTCACGGATTTGCGACGTGCATTCGCCCTCGGCTGCCAAGTTGCGTTCAATCGCCCCGTTCTCCGAGAAATGCCCGCGTCTCGGCGACCGCCCGGGCAAGGCCGACCCGCTCGACCGCGACGTCCGTGGGAAAGGCGCTGGTCAGGCGGGATGGCAAGGCCCGGTCGAGCATCACGAAGACGCCGCGGTCGTCGGCGCGGCGGACCAATCGGCCATAAGCCTGTTTGAGGCGAAGGCGGGCCAACATCTCGTCGAAGGCGCGGCCGCCCAACACCTCCTTGCGGGCCCGATGCAAAATCGTCGGTCGCGGCCAGGGCACACGATCGAAAACAATCATTCTGAGCGAGTTTCCAGGCACGTCGATACCGTCGCGCACGGCATCGGTTCCGAGAAGGCAGCTATGCTCCTCGGCGCGGAAGATATCGATGAGTGTCGAGGTATCCATCCCGTCCACATGCTGGGCCAGCAGTTGCAGCCCGGCGGACTCGAGCTCCGCCGAGATCCGCGAATGTACGTCGCGCAGCCGTAAAATGGCGGTAAAGAGTCCCAGCCCGCCACCGCCCGCCGCCAGAAACAAAGCCCGGTAGGCCGCCGACACCTGTCCGATATCGCGTCGGTCGACATCCGTGACGACGAACACGCGGGTCAGTCGCTTGTAGTCAAAGGGCGACGGCACCGAGATCCTGGCGTCCCGAACGCGGACATGCCGGATGCCGGTGCGAATGTCGGCCGCGCGCCAGTCGGCGTCCTCGTCTCCCGTGCCGTCGCGGAGGGAGGCCGAAGTAACCAGCAAGCCGTGCGCCGGCTCCGCCACCACCGTTGCGAAGGGTTGCATGGGATCGAGCCAGTGGCGATGGAGGCCGACATCGCGCTCGCGTCCGTATTCACGGTCGATGGCCAGCCAGTCGGCAAACTCCGGCGGCGTATCCTCGCGAAGCGCGGCCAGCATGGCGCGCCAGCTCCGGACCGGGAGAACGGCTCGGCGCTCGAGGCTTCGGCGCGCCGACTCGATCCTTGCCCTCGCCGCCGTCTCGAGCTCGTCCGCCTGGTCGTCCAGAAGCCGGGACAGATGGGCGAGAAGCGCCGTCAGCGCGTGATCGAGACGCCCCAGCGCCTTGTCGAGAGAGGCCGCCGCCTCCAGCATTCCGGGGACTGGCGGCCGAGCATGGGCTTCGAGTCCGTAAGGGGAGTTGGGATCGGACTCCCGCGCGAGGACCTGTTGGCGCGCGAGCGCGAGAAACGCTTCGGCCGCGCCGACGGGATTGCCGCCGCCGATCCGTTGCCGCCATCCCGGGCCGGGCAGCGCCCGCGCGGCGTGGAGAATGCCCTCCAACGCCTCCATCGCCTCGCCCTCCCCGGTCAGGAGATCGCCGATCCGCTCCCGCAGACCCCGGCTGCGCGATCGGCCGCGGGACTCCGCGCCGAGCAGCCAGCGCCGAAGATCCGCCGTTTCCATGCCGCTGAGATGGGCGGAAAAGGCCGAATCGGCGGCGTCGAACAAGTGGTGCCCCTCGTCGAAGACATAGCGCGTCGGCAACAACCCGTCCTCGCCGCCGCCGAGCGCGGCCTGGGTCATCACCAGGGCATGGTTGGCGACGACCATATCGGCGCCCCGGGCCCGCCGGATCGACCGCTCGACGAAGCATTTCCGATAGTGCGGGCAGGCCGCGTAGACGCACTCCCCGCGCGTGTCTGTGAGGTCGACGGTCAGACGCGTTCCGACCAGATCGGCCAGCCAGGCGGGGAAATCGCCGCCGACCATGTCGCCGTCCCGGGTCGCCAGGGCCCAGCGGGCCATCAAACCGAGCGGAACCGCGTCGGCGCCGCCGCGCTCCGGCAGCCGGGACACCGCCTCGTCCAGATTGAGCAGGCAGAAATAATTCTCCCGGCCCTTACGGATGACGATCTTGGCGGCCTTCCTCTCCGGGTCGGGATAGAGGCGGTCGAGCTCGGCGTCGAGCTGCCGCTGAAGGTTGCGGGTATAGGTGCTGATCCAGACCGGGGCGCTGTTCTTCTCGACCCAGACGCTGGCCGGGGCGATGTAGCCGACGGTCTTGCCGACGCCGGTTCCCGCCTCGGCGATGACGAAGGCAGGCTCGTCCGCCCGTTCGCGCGGCGCGAAGGCAGCCGCGACATGGGAGGCGTAGTCGGTCTGCTGGGGACGATCCTCGGCCGTCGTCCCCAGAAGTCTCATCAGACGCGCCCGGGCCTCCACCGCCTCGACGGGCCAGTCTCCCGCCGGCGGTTCGGCAGTATGTTCCTTCCACTCCGGCAGCCGCATCCAAACGCGCAAGCCGGCGGCGAGACTGCGCGGCGGCGTGTCCTCCTCCAGCCCCAATGCGGCGAGCACCGCGCCGCCCCAGAGCCAACCCCCGCGCGCCATGGCCCAGGCCACGGTCCTGGCGCTCTGCCGGGCCGCGGAATTCAGTCGAGCAAGCTCGCCGAGCAATTCGGTCGCGGCTGAGAAAAGGGACGCCGCCGCCTGCTCGGGTGTCGCCGGAAGGGGAAGCCCCAAGGCCTCGGCCAACCCTCGAGGTGTCGGCACGCAGAACCGGGCCGGGCGCACGAACGCAAAGAGTTCAAGGAGGTCGTGGGCGTCGAAGCGCGAGGTCCCAAGCCGGACAGCGGTGGCGCGGGCATGGCAGACCAGCGGCGGGGGCGAAACGGCGAGACGCGCCGCCGCGCGGTCGAGGGGCAGGGTCTCCACCTCTCCGGCCGGTGATACCCAGGCCGCGCCGCCGGCGCCGGCGACCAAGGCCGGGGCCTCGGGCAGGCGGACGCGGACTTGCGGGGGATCGGAGCGGATCATGCGCGGAGTATATCGGGGGGCGGCCAGACGCTCCATGCCGCCGTCACATGCTGGTGAACTGCGGCTTTGGCGTGATTGACATTCGATGAAAAGTCCTCCTAGGTTGGGGTCAACCCCGCAGTAAACCGCGGTGAGAGAAGAACCATTTGTTCAAACACTTTTCAGGGAGTCTTCAAATGTATCGACGGTTCAGTCTTGCGATTGCGGTGGCCTCGGCCGGACTTGTCCTTGCCGGCGCCGCCCAGGCGAAAACCCTCGTCTACTGTTCCGAGGGCAGCCCCTCCGGTTTCAACGCGTCGCTCTACACCGACGGCACCTCGTTCGATGCGTCGGCGAAGAACGTCTACAACCGTTTAGTCGAGTTCGAACGGGGAACCACCAAGGTGGTTCCTGGGCTGGCGGAAAGCTGGGAAGTTTCCAACGACGGCACGGTCTACACCTTCAGGCTCCGCCAAGGCGTCACGTTCCACACGACCAAGAACCTCACGCCGAGCCGCGAGTTCAACGCCGACGACGTGCTCTACAGCTTCAATCGTCAGTTCGACCCCAGTCACCCCGACCACAAGCTGTCGGGCGGCACCTACGAGTACTTCAATGCCATGGGCATGCCTAGCCTGATCAAGGCCATCGAAAAAGTTGACGACTACACGGTCCGGTTCGTCCTCCACAAGCCCGAGGCCCCCTTCATCGCCAATCTGGCCATGGATTTCGCGTCCATCATGTCGGCCGAGTACGCGGAGAAGATGCGGGCCGCCGGAACGCCCGAGAAGATCGACCTCGAGCCGGTGGCTACGGGTCCGTTCCAGCTCGTGAACTATCAGAAGGACGCCGTCATCCGCTTCAAGGCCCATCCCGGCTACTGGGCCGGCAAAGCGCCGCTCGATAACCTGGTGTTCGCGATCACGCCGGATGCCGCTGTCCGTTACGCCAAGCTGAAAGCCGGCGAATGCCATGTCATGCCCTATCCGAACCCGGCCGACATCAAGGCGATGAAGCGGGACGAAAACATCAACGTCCTCGAGCAGGAGGGCCTGAACGTTGGCTACCTCGCGTTCCACACCCAGAAAGAGCCGTTCACGGACAAGCGCGTCCGCCAAGCGCTTAACATGGCGATCAACAAGCAGGCGATCATCGAGGCCATCTATCTTGGGGCCGGCAAGGCCGCCAAGAACCCGATCCCCCCGACCATCTGGTCCTACAACGACGCTGTCGTGGACTACCCCTATGACCCCGAGAAGGCCAAACAGCTTCTCGCCGAGGCCGGCCATGCGGACGGCTTCGAGACCGACATCTGGGCGATGCCGGTGCAAAGGCCTTACAACCCCAACGCCCGCCGCATGGCCGAGATCGTCCAGGAAGACTGGGCCAAGGTCGGCGTCACCGCCAAGATCGTGACCTTCGAATGGGGTGAGTATCTCAAACGTTCCAGTGAGGGCGAGCACCAGACGGTGATGCTGGGCTGGACCGGCGACAACGGCGACCCCGACAACTTCCTCCACGCGCTGCTGGGCTGCGACGCCGCCCAAGACGAGTCCGGTCTCAACCGGGCTCGCTGGTGCAATAAAGCGTTCGACGATCTGCTGATTCAGGCCAAAAGGACGTCGGACGTCGCCGAGCGGACCAAACTCTATGAGCAGGCCCAAGTGATCTTCAAGGAAGAGGCGCCCTGGGTCACCATTGCCCATTCGGTCGTCTTCAAGCCGGTCGCCAAAAACGTGGTGGACTTCCGGATCGATCCATTCGGAGGCCATATCTTCTACGGCGTCGATCTGAAATAGGTCGGGCACGGAACGGTGCCATGCCCCTCGGGCGAGGTAGACATTTTAACCGCGCCCGGGGGCATTTTCCTTAAACGACGATGCTCGGCTTCCTCCTCAAACGAGTCAGCCTGGTCATTCCGGCCTTCATCGGGGTGACTCTCCTCACCTTCTCGCTCATCCGGCTGGTGCCGGGCGATCCGATCGAGCTGCTCGTCGGGGAGCGCGGCATCGCCCCGGACCGCCACGCGGCCCTGCGCGCGGAGCTCGGCCTCGACCGGCCGATTCTGGAACAGTACGCGATCTATATCGGTGATCTGCTGCAGGGCGATCTCGGCCGCTCGATCGTCACCAAGCAGCCGGTCCTGACGGAGTTCCTGACCCTGTTCCCGGCAACCATCGAACTCTCGCTCTGCGCGATCCTGTTTGCCGTCGGAATCGGCCTGCCCATGGGCGTGATCGCGGCGGTCCGGCGGGGGACCGTCTTTGACTACTCGACAATGACGCTCTCGCTGACCGGCTATTCGATGCCGATCTTCTGGTGGGCCCTGCTGCTGATCCTGACCTTCTCGGTCCATTTGAACCTGACGCCGGTATCGGGACGCTTGTCCGCGCTGTTCTTCGTCGAGCCGGTGACCGGCTTCATGCTCATCGACAGCCTGCTGTCCGACGAGGAGGGCGCGTTCCTGTCGGCGGTCCGGCACTTGATCCTGCCCGCCATCGCCCTGGGAACGATTCCTCTCGCCGTCATCGCCCGCATGACACGATCCTCCATGCTCGAGGTGCTCAGCGAAGACTATATCCGCACGGCCTATGCCAAGGGGCTGCCGCCGGTTCGCGTGATCGGCATGCACGCTCTGCGCAACGCGCTCATTCCCGTGGTCACCGTGATCGGCCTGGCGGTGGGCGTGCTGTTCGCCGGCGCCATCCTGACCGAGACCATCTTCGCCTGGCCCGGCGTCGGCAAATGGCTGGTGGAATCGGTTCACCGCCGCGACTACCCGGTGCTTCAGGGCGGCGTGTTGCTGGTCGCCTCCGTCGTGATGGGGGTGAACCTGATCGTCGACCTGCTGTACGGCCTCATCAATCCACGCATTCGGCACGGGGCGTCGACATGACCACGGAGACCGCCACCCTGGCCGCCGCCGAGCAGCCACCGCATCCCGTCGTCGAGTTCTGGCGCTATTTCAGCGCCAATCGTGGCGCGCTGGCGGGGCTTTACGTGATTGTCTGCCTGGGACTTGTAGCCATTTTCGCCGATATGCTCGCGCCGCATGAACCACAGGCCCAATTTCGCGACGCGCTTCTGACGCCTCCGGCCTGGACCGATGACGGGTCCATTGAGTTCCTGCTGGGAACCGACGATATCGGCCGCGACATCCTGTCCCGGATCATCCACGGCGCCCGCGTATCCATGTCCATCGGCTCGCTGGTGGTCACCCTCGCGCTGACCTCCGGCATCTTGATCGGGCTGATCGCCGGCTTCTTCCGCGGAGCCGTCGAGATCCTGATCATGCGCGCCATGGACATCATGCTGGCGCTGCCAAGCCTGTTGCTCGCCATTGTCATCGTCGCCGTGCTCGGGCCGAGCCTGCTCAACGCGGCGATGGCGGTCGTGGTCGTCCAACTGCCGCATTTCGTGCGCCTGACCCGGGCCGCTGTCATCACCGAGATGTCGAAGGACTATGTCACCGCCTCGCGCGTGAGCGGGGCCGGGATGTTTCGGCTGATGATCGCGACGGTGCTGCCCAACTGCATGGCGCCCCTGATCGTGCAGGCGACCCTAGGGTTCTCGACGGCCATCCTGGACCTCGCGGCGCTCGGCTTCCTCGGCCTCGGGGCGCAGCCGCCGACGCCGGAGTGGGGAACGATGCTCGCCGACGCGCTCCAGTTCATTCAGCGCGCGTGGTGGGTCGTAACCTTTCCGGGCATCGCCATCCTGATCACGGTGCTCGCCTTCAACCTGATGGGCGACGGCCTTCGCGACGCCCTCGATCCGAGGCTGAAACGCTGATGCCCCTCGTCGAAATCCATGATCTCACGGTCGAGTTTGGCGAATCCGCCAAAGGCTTCCGGGCGGTGAACGGGGTGACCCTTGAGGTCGATGAAGGGGAGGTCGTCGGCATCGTCGGCGAGTCGGGATCGGGCAAAAGCGTCTCCATGCTTGCGTTGATGGGGCTGATCGCTTTCCCGGGGCGTGTTCAGGCCGAGAGGCTGAGCTTCGACACGGTTGATCTCGCCTCCCTTCCGGCGTCGGACCGGCGGCGGATCACGGGCAAGGATATGGCCATGATCTTCCAGGAGCCGCTGACCAGCCTCAACCCGTGCTTCACGGTCGGGTTCCAGATCACGGAGGCGCTCAAGGTCCACGAAGGCGGAACCCGCGCCGCCCGGCGCGCACGCGCGGTCGAGCTGCTGGATCAGGTCGGCATCCCCGCGGCCGAGACCCGCCTGCGGGCGTTTCCCCATCAGCTCTCCGGCGGCATGAACCAGCGGGTGATGATCGCCATGGCGATCGCCTGCAGCCCCCGCCTGCTTATCGCCGACGAGCCGACCACCGCGCTCGACGTCACGATTCAGGCCCAGATCCTCGATCTTCTTCTGCACCTGCAGCAGGAGCGGGACATGGCCCTGATTCTGATCACCCATGACATGGCGGTCGTTGCCGAGACGGCACAGCGTGTCGTCGTCATGTATGCGGGGCAGGTGGTGGAGCAACGCGCCGTCGCCGATTTGTTCGCAGCCCCGCGGCATCCCTACACGGCGGCCCTGCTCGAGGCGCTTCCGGAGCGGGCGGAGGGCAAACGACGCCTGGATACGATCCCGGGGATCGTCCCGGGGCCCTACGACCGCCCCAGCGGCTGCCTGTTTCATCCCCGCTGCCAGTATGCGCAGGACCGGTGCCGACAGGAGATGCCCGAGGCGCGCCGGATCGGCGGCGATGTGGTGCGCTGCCACTATCCCCTCGATGACGGTGGGGTCGGCCCATGACGGCGTCTTCCGTCCTCGAGGCGCGAGATCTGCGCCGACACTATCGGGTCCGGCGCGGCCCCTTGAGAAGCGTGCGGACCTTGAAGGCACTGGACGGCGTTTCCTTCGACATGAGGCCGGGCCGCACGCTGGCGGTCGTTGGCGAATCCGGCTGCGGTAAGTCCACGCTTGCGCGGCTGATCACCCTTATCGAACCGCCGACCGAGGGTGTTCTTCGCATCGGCGGCACCGACGTCTCCGCCGCCGATCGAGGCAGCCGCGCGGAGCTGCGTCGCTCGGTGCAAATGATCTTCCAGGATCCCTATGGCTCCCTGAACCCGCGCAAGAAGATCGGCACCATCCTGGAAGAACCGCTGGCCATCAACACCGACATGGATCGCCGTTCGCGCGCCGAGGCGGCTCGGGACATGATGGGAAGGGTCGGGCTGCGGCCAGAGCATTACGGGCGCTATCCCCATATGTTCTCCGGCGGCCAACGCCAGCGAATCGCCATTGCCCGCGCCCTGATGCTGAGGCCCGGCGTCGTCGTCGCGGACGAGCCGGTTTCGGCGCTGGACGTTTCGATTCAGGCGCAGGTCCTGAACCTGATGATGGATCTACAGGAAGAGCTGCAGCTCGCTTATCTGTTCATCTCCCACGATCTCAGTGTCGTCCGCCATATCGCCGACGAGCTTCTCGTCATGTATCTCGGACGCCCGGCCGAGCAGGGCCCGAAGGAGCGGATCTTCGAGCGGCCGCGCCATCCCTACACGCGCGCGCTGCTCGCCTCGACCCCGCGCGTCGAAGCGAGCGCCCGAACCCAAAGAGTGGTCCTCAAGGGAGAGCTTCCTTCGCCCCTGGATCCGCCATCCGGCTGTGCCTTCCACCGACGCTGCCCCTTTGCCACCGAGAGATGCGCGCGCGACGCGCCGGTGCTGCGAGAGGTTGACGAACGCCTCGTCGCCTGCCACTACGCCGAAGATCTCAAACCGTGGCCGTCCGAGGCCCCGGCCCCGAGTTGACCGCCGAAAGGTTTGGCTCGGAGCCGAGTGCCCCTGCCCACGCTCTTGGAATCCGTTTTCGCCGCATCCATGTCTTAACCCAGGAGGTGGGACAGATGTGGAGGCTGCTGTTTCTCGCGGTGGCGGCGTGGCTGATGGCATCTCCCGTCATCGCGAGCGATCTTGCCGACGGCCTTCAGGCCTATGACGGCGGCGACTATGTTGGCGCTCGCGAGGCGTGGGAGCGTGCGGCCGCGGCCGGAAATCCGCTGGCCATGACGTCCCTGGCCAACCTGCATATGCAGGGGCTGGGCGTGCCGCGCGATCCGACGCGGGCCGCCGGTTGGTACCGCCGCGCCGCGGAACTCGGGAACGCCGTCGGCCAACTCAACATCGGCGATCTGCTGAGTCGGGGTGTCGGGGTGCCCAGGGATAGGATCAAGGGCTATATGTGGCTGGGTCTGGCCGCGGCCCAGGGGCGAACATGGGCCGCCGACAGACAGAAGGAAATCGCCGCCTCGATGTCAGCCTCCGAGATCGCCGAGGCTGAAAAGCGCCTACAGGCTTGGCAGCCGACGGGCGGGTGATTGTGGTTCCGGCGCCTCTGGCGGGGGTGCGAAATGTCGTTGCGTCGCAAGATTACAGCTTTTTCGCTTGTCCTGTGGTTGTTTGCAGCCGGCGGCACGGGATCCGCTCTGGCGGAAGAGCCGGACGGGTCTGAGCAGCTCGCGGCCTATATCCTGTGGAAGCAAGGATACGCGGTCCATATTCTGGGCGGCTACGAAGAAGCGGCGGCCCTGTTTCGAAAGTCGATCGACCTCCATCCGACGGCGGAAGCCCACACCTTTCTCGGCTGGTCCCTCAGCTATCTCGATCGCCTGGAGGAGGCCATCGCGGAATGCAAGAAGGCGATCGAGATCGATCCCGACTACGGCAATCCCTACAACGACATCGGGGTTTACCTTATCGATCTGAACCGGCCGGAGGAGGCGGTCCCCTGGCTGGAACAGGCGATGGCGGCCAAGCGCTATTGCTGCCATCAGTTCCCGCATATGAACATGGGCCGCATTCATTTGATGCGGGGCGACATGGCCAAGGCGAAACGCGCCTTCGAACGGGCCTTGTCCTACGATCCCGACTATCTGCCGGCGCGGAAGGGATTGGAACTCATCCGCGAGTTCGGCTTCGAGGAGCTGTAGCGCCAGTCATCGACCCTTGAACTCGGGCTCGCGCTTTTCACGGAAGGCGCGCATGCCCTCCTCCGCGTCCTCGGTGGCGAAGCAGCAGGCGATCAGGTCGTTCTGCCAGGCAATTCCCTGCTCGACTCCCACATTGGAGCCGACGCGCACCAGATGCTTGGTCGCCTGCACACCGATCGGGCTCAGGCGGGCGATGCGCTCGGCGAGCTCCCCGGCGGTGCCTTCGAGTTCGGCGTCGGCGACCAGCCTTTCGACCAGCCCCAGACGCAAGGCCGCCTCGGCGTCGATGGGATCGCCCGTCAACAACAATTCCATGGCCTTCCCTTGGCCCACGAGTCGCGGCAGCATCAACGGCGCGATCCCCGCATGCCAGCCCCGATGGATCTCCGCGAAACCGAAACGCGCCGTCTCGGAAGCGATGCGGATGTCTGAATAGAGCGCGATCTCACCCCCGCCACCGATGCAATGGCCGCGGATCGCCGCGATCACCGGCTTGCGGATGGTCCAGACGGCCCGCGCGTAGTCCTTGCGCGTCCGCATCTGCCAGGGCGTGCCATACTCGCGCAGCATGTTGATGTCGCTGCCGGCCGAAAACGCCCGTTCCCCGGCGCCGAGGATGACGGCCACCCGGATCTCGTCGGTTTCGTTGATCTCGTCCGCGACCTCGAAGAACCGCGTCGCCATATGCGGCGTGATCGCGTTCAGCTTCTCGGGGCGATCGATCGTGATGGTGGCGACGAATCCGTCCTTTGTGAGGCGAATATCCCCGTCCGATGCGGCCATGACCTGCTCCTTTCCAACTGTTTCCCGCGTCGGATGCTACCCCAGCCCGAGGCCGATTGCATCGGGGACGACGCGCCCCACATAGAGGAGGACATCGCAAAACGTCAAAAATCAGCGTCGAGACTTTTTCCATGGCAACAGCGACATTCGCGGCGGGGTGCTTCTGGGGCATCGAGCGTTCCTTTCGGCAAGTCAAAGGCGTGACCGACGCCGAGGTCGGCTACACCGGCGGCTCCACGAAGAACCCCACCTATGAGGATGTCTGCACCGGCCGCACGGGACATGCCGAGGCCGTCCGCGTCGAATTCGACCCGGCTCAGGTCTCCTATGAGGAGCTTCTCGACGTTTTCTGGCGCATCCACGACCCGACCCAGCTCAACCGGCAGGGGCCCGATATCGGCAGCCAGTATCGATCCGCCATCTTCTTTCATGACGGGGAGCAGGAACAGGCGGCCCAAGCCTCGAAGAAGAAGCTGGAGCAATCCGGCGCCGCGAGCCGGCCGATCGTGACCGAAATCGTGCCGGCGGCGACATTCTGGCGGGCCGAGGACTATCACCAGCGCTATCTCGACAAAGGCCGGTTCTAAACCGAGGCCATCGTTCTCGAATCCGGCTTCGCCTTTGGCGCCGTTGGCAGGCAGGCAGCTTGACCTGCTGGCGCCGTGCAATATGCTCGGGCCTTCGCCGCCTGCGACGATCCAACAAACCATTCAACGTCTATGCCCTTGGGGGGATTGAACATGACCCAGCCCGCGCCATCGGTGATCGGCCTCAAGAAGTCCTTCGGTTTCGGCGACCGCCTTGGCTTGGCCACGCCCGGCCACATCAAAAGCTGCGTCAAGACCGACTTCCTGCCCGTTTTCGCGCAGCAGTCCATCCGCGAGATGGTTCGGACCAACCGCACGCCCTCGGATGTCATGGAGGACGCCCGCCGGGCCGTGGCCGAGACCGGATTCAACCGGCCCTGGGGCGCCGACGCCGATCATCTGAAGACGGTCGAGGACGTGCGAAGCACCCAGGCGGCGGGCTATCGCTTTTTCACCTTCGATCCGTCGGACCACGTGATCAACGAGGCCGACGAGATGCCGATGGAGCAGCTGCGCGAGGAGGAGACACGGCTAACCTCGGAGGGCGTGTTCGAGGGCTCCAGCCTGCGCGACCTTTATCTCGGCAAGAACTTCCAGATCGACGACAACCTTACCCTAAGCTTCGGCGAGGAACCGCTTCTGCGCGCGGCGGTCAAGTATGGCCGCGCCATCCGACATTGCGAGAGCTTGGCCGAGGCCCTGAAGGAAGCGAATGGCGGGCAGGCCTATGAGATCGAGATGTCGGTCGATGAATCGGAATCCCCGACCACGCCGCTCGAGCACCTTTTCGTCGCCCGCGAGCTGCAGCGGCGCGGCATCGATTTCGTCAGCCTCGCCCCCCGCTTCATCGGCGAGTTCGAAAAGGCCATCGACTATCGCGGCGACCTCGTCGCCTTCGAGGCGTCGATCGCCGAGCACGCGGCCATCGCCCGGTATTGCGGCCCCTACAAGCTGAGCCTGCACAGCGGCTCCGACAAATTCTCGGTCTATCCGATCTTCGCCCGTCTGTGCGGCGACCTGCTGCACGTGAAGACGGCGGGCACCAGCTATCTGGAGGCCCTTCGCGTCGTCGTGCATCGCGACCCCGGCTTCTTCCGCGAGCTGGTCGAATACAGCAAGGGGCGCTTCGCAGAGGATCGCGCGTCCTACCACCTGTTCACCACGGACGCGCTTATCGCGGGCCTGGGGAATGTCGCCGATGCCGACCTTGAACGCGTGTTCCTGGACGAGGATGTCGGGCGCCAGCTGATGCACGTGACCTACGGCTCCGTTCTCACCAAGGGCGTGGGCGCGGATGGGCGGCCCTATCGCGACCGCCTGATGGAGATCCTGCATAAAAATGCAGATCTGCATACCGCGTTCGTCGAACGCCATTTCGACAAGCATCTCTCGCTGCTCAAGCTTGATTAGGCGGCGCGGCCACGGACAAACTGAAGCGTCGTCTCGGCCACGCGCTGTCCGAGATGGCGCGCGGTGGCGAGATCCGCCTCGGGAGGCGCGATGTCGGGGCCTTGGTCGGTATTCGACTGGGCACCGGCGCCCAGCCAGAAGCCGAGTCGATTCAGATCCTCCTCCGACCCCGTCGTGGAATTGTTCGCGGGCGGCAGGTCGAGATTGACCCAGTGCATGCCGTGCTGGGCGGCGAAGAGAGCGATCTGCATCAGCGCCGCCAGCTTGTCTCCGGAACGAGAGCCCGAGTTGGTGAAGCCGGCCGCGATCTTGTCCTTCCACGCGAGTCCCTTGGCCATCACCGCATGGGAGGTCGCCTCCTGGAAGGCCTTGAACGCAGCCGAGACGCTGGCGACGTAGGTTGGCGCACCGAAGATGATGGCTTCCGCGGCGGCCAGATCGTCCCAGCGCGTTTGCGCGTCCTCGACGGTGAGAAGCAGGGCTTCTGCGCCTTCCACCTGTTCCACGCCTGCTTTCACGGCCTCGGCCTGCCGCCCCGTATGGCCGTAGCCGCTGTGATAGACGATGGCGATGAGCGTGTTCGGGTTCATTCAACGCCTCCCGCGACCCGTCCGAGCCGTTCGATCCATTGTGGCCACTTGCCGCCCATGCGCTTGAAGCCAAGTTCGTCTCGCGGACGGAAGCCGGATTGCTCCATGCGCAGCAGCGTTCCGCCGTTCCGCGGGGTCAGCGTCCAGGTGACGAGCGTCGTGAGGCCGCTGTCCGATTCCGTCCCGTCACCCCAGCGATAGGCGAGCAGACGCGGCGGCTGAACGATCACGACCTCGCAGTTCGTGACGCCAGACCAGCCCGGAAGCGGCTTCGCGCGAACGGTGAAGCGATGCCCGACCTCGGCGACGAAATCGTTCTTCATCAGCCATTCCTCGATGAGCCAGGACTGGGTGAGCGCGCGCCAGATCTTCTCGGCCGAATGGGGCATCTGCCGTTCGAACACCAGCGAGCGGGTGTCTTCGGTTGGGCCGGTCATCAATCCATCCTTCCAAGCAGGTCTTCGAGGGCGTCGAGCCGCTCGGGCCAGAAGGCGCCGTAGAAGCCCATCCAGTCGATCAGAGGGGCAAGCCCTTCGACCCGGACGCGATAGTAGGTTTCGCGGCCTGCGCGCCGACCGTTGACCAGCCCGGCGCGCTTGAGCACCGCGAGATGCTTCGATACCGCCGGTTGCGACACGCCGGAATGGTCGGTCAGGGCGTGCACCGACCGCTCGCCTTCCCGTGACAGCCGCTCAAAGATCGCCCGGCGGGTTGGATCGGCCAGCGCCGCGAAGAGAATGTCCGCAGAGGATCTCACCTGAACTCATCACCTTTAGGTTATGAGTTATTTCATAACTCAAGGGTTATGGTTAAGTCAACAGTCTCTGGGTGGACCGGGGGTCTGACCGCCGCTCAGACGGAGAAGTACTTGGCCTGAGGATGATGGACGACGAAGGCCGAGGTGGATTGCTCGGGATGGAGCTGGTCCTCATCCGCCATCTCGACGCCGACGCGCTCGGCCCCGAGCAGGCTGAGCAGGATGCGCTGATCGGCCATGTTGGGACAGGCGGGGTAGCCGAAGGAATAGCGTGATCCCCGATAGCCCTGCTTGATCAGCTTTTCGATGTCGCGCGCGTCCTCATGGCCGAAGCCGAGCTCCCCACGGATGCGCTTGTGAACATACTCGGCCAGGGCCTCGGCGATCTCGACACCGAGGCCGTGGAGATAGAGATAATCCTGGTACCGGTTGTCGCCGAACCACTGGCGGGCGACATCGCTGGCTCGGGACCCGGCCGTAACCACCTGCAGGCCGATCACGTCGCGCGAACTCGAATTCACCTCGCGGAAGAAATCGGCGATGCAGAGCCCCCCCGGCCGATTCTGGCGGGGAAAAGCGAAGCGGCCGGCCTCGGTTTCCCCGTCTTCCTCGAACAGGATCAGCGTGTCGTTTTCCGAAGCGCATTTCCAGAACCCGTACACCGCCTGGGGCTGGAGAATGTCCTGCTCCTCGCAGGTTTCCATGAGCCGGTGCAGGATTGGCCGGACCTCGCGCGACGCCCACTCCTTCCAGGCCTGGCGCGTCCGCCCCTGCTTCTTGTAGCCCCAATGGAACTGATAGAGCATGGTTTCGTTAAGGAAGGGCAGAAGCGCCCGGGGCGAAACCCGATCCAGCACCCGGGCGCCCCAGAATGGCGGCTCCGGCACCTCGACCTGGGCATGGAGATCGGCCCGGCGGATCTGGATCTCCTTGAGGTCGACCGGGCGCTGCGGCGGCGGCTCGGGCTCGGCGCCGAGCGCGCGCTTTTGACTCGATGGCCGGCCGACCCGCTTACGTTGAGTCTCGGCCAAATGGTCCTGAAAACCGCCGCCCATGACCTTGTCCATCAAGGTCAGGCCGTCGAAGGCGTCGCGTGCATAGGCCACGCGGCCGCAGCCATAAGAGTCGGTGCAGTCCTCCTCCACATACTTCCGCGTCAGGGCCGCGCCGCCCAAAAGGACCGGCAGATCGAGCTTGTGCCGCGTCATCTCCTGCAGGTTCTCACGCATGATCACGGTGGACTTGACCAGGAGCCCCGACATGCCGATCGCGTTGGCGCTGTGCTCCTCGGCCGCGGCGAGGATGTTCTGGATCGGCTGCTTGATGCCGAGATTGACCACCCGGTAGCCGTTGTTCGAGAGGATGATGTCCACGAGATTCTTGCCGATGTCATGAACGTCGCCCTTGACCGTGGCGAGGACGATCGTGCCTTTCTCCTGGCCGTCCACCTTCTCCATGAACGGTTCGAGATAGGCGACCGACGCCTTCATCGTCTCCGCCGATTGCAGGACGAAGGGAAGCTGCATCTTGCCGGCGCCGAACAGATCGCCGACCACCTTCATGCCGTCGAGCAGGATCTCGTTGATGATCTCGACCGGCCCGTAGCGTTCGAGCGCGGTCGCCAGATCCTCCTCCAGCCCTTGCCGGTCCCCGTCGACGATGCGGAACTTGAGGCGCTCCTCGACCGTTTCCGGCCGCTCGCGCTTCTTCGCCGCCGCCGCGCTGCGCCCCTCGAACAGGGCCATTAAGGCGTGTAGTGGGTCGTAGCCGTCGCGCCGGCGGTCGAAAATCAGATCCTCGGCCGTGCGCACCTCCTCCTCCGGGATCTGGTGCAGGGGCCGAATCCGGGAGACATGGACGATGGCACCGGTCATGCCCCGCTTCACCGCGTGGTCGAGAAAGACAGAGTTGAGAACGTGCCGCGCCGCCGCGTTGAGGCCGAAGGAAACGTTCGACAGGCCGAGAATGATCTGGCAGTCCGGCAGTTCCCGGGCAATCAGCTCGATGCCGTCGAGCGTGTTTATCGCGAGCCGGCGGTCGTCCTCGTTGCCCGTGCAGACCGTGAAGGTCAGCGGGTCGATGAGCAGGTCCGAGGGCGGCAGGCCATAACGTCCGCAGGCGAAATCGTGGAGTCGCCGGGCGATGCGCAGCTTACCCTCGGGGTCCTTGGCCATGCCCTGCTCGTCGATGGTCAGGGCGATTACGGCCGCGCCGAAACGCCGCGCCAGTTCCATGCGCTTGGCCGCGGCCTCCTCACCGTCCTCGAAATTGATGGAGTTGATGACCGCCTTGCCGCCATAGAGCTTGAGGGCGGAGTCGAGGACCGGGTATTCCGTCGAGTCGATCACCAGCGGTGCCGCGACCGAGCCCCGCATGCGGCTCACGACCTCATTCATCTCCGCGATCTCGTCGCGCCCGACGAAGGCCGTACAGACATCGATGGCGTGCGAGCCCTCGGCTACCTGATCGCGGCCCATGGCCACGCAGCCCTCCCAATCGCCGGCTTCCTGGAGCTCTCGAAAGCGCTTGGAACCGTTGGCGTTGCAACGCTCGCCGATCGAGAAAAAGGCGTTCTCCTGGCGGAGCGGCACCTGGCCGTAGAGAGAGGCCACGGCCGGCACCCAATGGACCTCTCGATGCACCGGCGCGGGACGATGATTTCCCTTCTCCGCCCGACCTCGCAACATGGTGTCGAGGGCGGCGATATGGCGTTCGGACGTGCCGCAGCAGCCGCCGATGATGTTGAGCCCATCCTCCTCGACGAAGCGCTCCAACCATTTCGCCAACTCGTCCGGGCCGAGCGGATAGTGCGGCTGGCCGTCCACCAGCTCGGGAAGGCCGGCGTTGGGCTGGACCGAAATCGGTCCGGGCCAGTTTTCGCTCAGCCAGCGGACATGCTCCGCCATCTCCTGCGGACCGGTTGCGCAGTTGAGACCCAGAACGTCGACGTCGAGCGCGTGGACGATCGTGGCCGCGGCCGCGATATCGGCCCCGACGAGAAGGGTGCCGGTCGTCTCGACCGTGACCTGCACGATGACGGGAATCGGCCTTGCCGCCTCGGTGCGGGCGCGCTTGGCCCCATTCACGGCCGCCTTGATCTGCAGCGGGTCCTGGCAGGTCTCGATGAGGATCGCGTCGACGCCGCCGGCGATGAGCCCCCGGCACTGCTCCGTCAGCGCGTCCTCAAGGGTGTCATAGTCGATATGGCCGAGACTCGGGAGCTTCGTGCCGGGGCCGACATCGCCCAGGATGAAGCGGTTCCGGCCATCGCCGGCGAACTCCTCGGCCACCTCGCGGGCCAGTTCGGCCGACTCCTTGTTCAGCGCGAAGGCCTCGCTCGCCAGGTCGAACTCGCCCAGGGTCACCGGCGATGCGCCAAAGGTGTTGGTGATGATCAGGTCGGCGCCCGCGGCCAGATAGCCACGGTGGACGTCGCGAACGATATCCGGCCGCGACCGGGTGAGAATGTCGGTGCAGTTTTCCTGCCCCCAATAATCCTTCTCGACGTCCAGAGTCAGCGCCTGGACACGGCTTCCCATCGCCCCGTCGCAGAGCAGCACCCGCTCCTTCAAAATGTCCAGCAGATCGGCCATGGTCAGTCGGCACCCTTATGAGACGGCCGCGGTCGAACGCCCAGAATGTGGCAAATGGCGAAGCTCAGATCGGCCCGGTTCAGCGTGTAGAAATGGAAATGCCGGATGCCGTTGGCAAGCAGGACCCGGCATTGTTCCGCCGCCACCGTGGCGGCGACCAGCTTTCGCGTCTCGGGATCATCGTCGAGCCCTTCGAACAGATCGGCCATCCAGCCGGGCACGGTGGCGCCGCAGCTCCGGCTGAACTGCGCCACGCGCGCGAAGTTGGTCACCGGCAGGATTCCCGGCACGATGGGCACGGTGATGCCGACGGCTTGGGCACGATCCAGGAACCGCAGGAAAAGATCCGGATCGAAGAAGTATTGGGTGATCGCGCGACTCGCCCCGGCGTCGACCTTGCGCTTCAGGTTCTCGAGATCGGCCTCCGGCGTCGGCGCCTCGGGATGGGGCTCGGGATAGGCGGCGACGCTGATCTCGAAATCCGCCACGCGCTTGAGACCCGCCACCAGATCCGACGCATAGACATACCCGTCCGGGCGGGGAACATAGCGTTCCTGATCGGCCGGGGGATCGCCGCGAAGGGCGACGACCTGCCGAATGCCGGCATCCCAGTACCTGCGCGCCACATCGTCGACTTCCTTGCGGCTGGCGTCGACACAGGTGAGATGGGCGGCGGGCTCCAGCTCGGTTTCCCGGCGGATCCGCGCCACCGTCTCATGGGTGCGGTCGCGGGTCGAGCCGCCGGCGCCGTAGGTAACGGAGACATAGCTTGGATGCAGCGGCGCCAGACGCTGGATGCACGCCCACAGCCCCTGCTCCATCTTTTCCGTTTTGGGCGGGAAGAACTCGAAGGAGACCTCGATATCGTCCCGCGGGGCCACGATTTCGGTCAGACACACCCCGAGCCGCCGCTCCAGCAGCCGGGCGGTGTCGGAGTTCAGGACGGCGGTCTGTCCGCTATCGGTCATTGGCTCATCCCCGCCGCTTCCGGCGACGTGGGCAGCGCCGCCCGCTCCACAGACGGTTTGGTCGCACACCAGATGGCCACGGTCAGCCGCTTGCCGGGAAGATGATCGATCTCAAGAAGCGCGAGATCGGCGGACTTGAACCATGCCGCCACCTCGTCGTCGGAGAACCCCAGCCGACGATGCGCGTGCTCGCGGCGAAGGTCCTCCAAGACATGGGGCGCGAAGTCGACGACGAGCACGCGGCCGCCCGGCCTCAAAACACGCGCCGACTCGGCGAGAGCGCGGGCCGGTTCCTCGGCGAAATGGAGAACCTGATGGATGGTCACCGTGTCGAAGGAAGCATTCAAGAATGGCAGGTCGTACATATCGGCGTGGCGCACGCCGCAGTGATCGAGCCCGGCCCGATCAAGATTGGCGCGCGCGACGGCCAGCATTTCACGCGAGATGTCGATGCCCTCGCCGCGCGTGACACGGGGTGCGAGGATCTCGAGAATACGCGCCGTGCCCGTGCCGATATCGAGCAACTCGCCCAATTGGCCCGCCGGCAGCATGTCGCCCATGCGCCGTTCGACCTCGCGCTCGTCGATATGGAGAGAGCGGAGCTGGCCCCAACGCCCGGCATTGCGCTGGAAGTAGCGATTGGCCGCAGCCGCCCGTTCGCGCTCGATTGCCGATCGCTGTTCGAAATCCCGGGAGAGCATGGGATCGTCCGTGCGAAGCCCGTCGAGCAGGCCACGCACGAATGCCGCCTTCGGCCCGTTGTATGGAAGGCGATAGAAGACCCAGCTTCCGTCCGGAAATCGTTCCAGGAGGCCGGCATCCACCAGCAGCCTGAGATGCCGGGAGACGCGGGGCTGGCTCTGCCCGAGAATGCGGACAAGCTCGCTCACCGTCAGCTCGCCCTTGACGCACAGGGCGAGAATGCGCAGCCGCGTCGGCTCCGCCGCCGCCCGCAACATCGTCAAAAGGTCACGCGACGCCAACTCCGGGCCGCTGCACCCGATATCCACCCGGTGGTCCGTTCTTGACATAAAGATTTCTTTATATGTTTTCGCCATTGACGTCCAGCGGTTTCTGAGAGCTGTCGGCAATCGCCTATGACGCGCGAGATACGGTCACGGCAGCACCATACGACCAGCCGCTACCCCGGACTCCATGCCCGGTGGTATTTCGACACGTTCTGTGCTAGGGGTTCAGCGGTTGCGGTGGGGGCTCTCACAGGCAAGTTGGGTTTCGGTCGGACACTGGCCGGAGGAAGTAGTCTATGGATGGCGGGCGCCCCGCCATCCTAATGGCGTCGCAGGATATGCGAACGCACTGGCGGCGGGCTCACCGGTCCGACTGGCCCCCGCCAAAAAGAGGCGCGCAAAGCCGGCCGTGCCGTAATGGTGTGCCCAATCCGCAACCGATGTCCGCCCGTGCAGCCGGACACTCGTTTCTGCGATTGCATATGCGGTAGGATGAGATGAATTGCGAGGACGGGGGGGAATCGAAAGGTTGATGGGCAGAATGCTTCAACGGTGTCTCGTGATGCCCCTTGGGGGAGCAGTACTTCTCGGAATATGCGCCCTTGCGACGATGGCAAACGCGGATTCGGGAACGGACGCCCGGTCACTGGTCGAGTCCTTGGCCGATCAGGCCGTTCACGCGCTGACCGAGGAAGATGTGTCGCGTGGCGAACGCATCCAGAGGTTTCGCGAAATGTTCACGGGCCACTTCGCGGTCAACGCCATCGGCAAATGGGTGCTCGGTCCCAACTGGCGACGCGCGACACCCGAGGAGCGTGATGAATACCTAAACCTCTTCGAGGACTACATCATCGCCGCCTATGTCGACCGTTTCGCCCAATACACCGGTGAGGAGCTACGTACGCTCAAAACCACGTCCGACGGCACGACAACCAACGTGTTTACGGAGATCTTCGTGCCCGGCTCGGAGAGCAAGCCCATCCGGGTGGAGTGGCGGATCCAGGATGCCGACGGTACGCCCAAGATCGTCGATCTCGTGGTCGAAGGGGTGAGTATGGGAACGACGTTACGCTCCGACTTCGGCTCCATCATCCGCCGTCAAGGCGGCAAGGTGTCGGCCCTTCTGGAAGTCCTCCGCGAGAAGGCGGAGGAGCTAAAGAAAGCAGGGTAAAACAGGCCCTAGGCCCGAACCAGCGGTTTATATTTGATACGGTGGGGCTGATCGGCCTCGGCGCCGAGGCGGCGACGACGGTCCGCCTCGTAGTCCTGATAGTTGCCTTCGAACCAGACCGCGCGGCTGTCCCCCTCGAAAGCCAGGATGTGGGTCGCGATGCGATCCAGAAACCAACGATCATGGCTGATCACGACGGCGCAGCCCGGAAAGTCGGTCAGTGCCTGTTCGAGCGCGCGCAGGGTCTCGACGTCGAGGTCGTTGGTCGGCTCGTCGAGGAGCAGGACGTTCGCACCCGATTTGAGCATCTTCGCCAAATGGACTCGATTGCGTTCGCCGCCCGAGAGTTGCCCCACCTTCTTCTGCTGGTCGGGGCCGCGGAAGTTGAACTGGCCCACATAGGCGCGGCTTTGAATCCGGCGCTTGCCCAGTTCGAGCTCGTCGAGCCCGCCGCTGATCTCCTCCCAAACCGTGTGGTCCGGATCGAGGGCGTCGCGGGACTGGTCCACATATCCCAGGACCACCGTGTCGCCCGCGCGTAGCTGACCCGCGTCGGACGTCTCCTGGCCGGTGATCATGCGAAAGAGGGTGGTCTTTCCCGCCCCGTTCGGTCCGATCACACCGACGATCCCGCCCGGTGGCAGGCGAAAATCAAGGCCCTCGACGAGCAATCGGTCGCCGAATCCCTTGCGCAATCCCTCGGCCTCGATCACCAGCTGGCCGAGACGCGGGCCCGGCGGGATGACGATCTGGGCGCTGCCGGGCGCATGCTCGGCCGCGGCCGCGAACAGGTTTTCATAAGCCGTGATACGTGCCTTGCTCTTCGCCTGTCGGGCGCGGGGCGAGGAGCGGATCCACTCCAGCTCATGGGCGAGCGTCCGCTGCCGGGCCGTCTCCTGCTTCTCCTCCATGGCCAGGCGTTTCTGCTTCTGCTCGAGCCAGGACGAGTAGTTGCCCTCATAGGGAATGCCGCGGCCACGATCCAACTCGAGAATCCAGCCCGTCACATTGTCGAGGAAGTAGCGGTCATGGGTCACGATCATGACCGTGCCTTCGTAGTCCTGGAGAAACCTTTCGAGCCAGGCCACGGATTCGGCATCGAGATGGTTTGTGGGCTCGTCCAGCAGCAGCAGGTCGGGACGCTGCAACAGCAGCCGGCACAAGGCCACCCGCCGCCTTTCGCCACCCGATATCCTTGTGACGTCGGCGTCGCCGGGAGGACATCTGAGGGCATCCATGGCGATCTCGATGGTGCGCTCCAGGTCCCAGCCATTGGCCGCGTCGATCCGTTCCTGCACCTCCGCCTGCTCGGCCAGGAGGGCGTTCATCTCCTCGTCTTCGAGGGGTTCGGCGAAGCGCCCGCTGATCTCGTTGAAGCGGTCGAGCAGCGACTTGATCTCCCCCAGTCCCTCGGTGACGTTTCCTTCCACGTCCTTTTCCGGATCCAGCACCGGCTCCTGCGGAAGATAGCCGACGCGTACGCCGCGGGCGGCCCAGGCTTCGCCGCTGAAATCCGAATCCAGCCCGGCCATGATGCGCAGAAGCGTGGACTTGCCGGCCCCATTGATACCGAGCACGCCGATCTTGGCGCCGGGGAGAAAGGACAGGGAAATCCCCTTCAGAACCTCGCGCCCACCGGGAAAGACCTTCGTGAGGTCCTTCATGACATAGATGTACTGGTAGGATGGCATCGCTCACGACCCGTCAAGATGAGAAAAACTTTTCGCTCGCCACGCTACATAGCGCATGGCGGCCGGGAATCGCAACGCGCGCCCCGATCGAGCGGAGCGCGCGCCGAAAAATCCTCGACTCGGTTGACCGAGGTTGCTCGCGCGGGACAGCCCGCAGTCAGCTCGATTTGCCGTTCTTCGCCTTGTACGCGGCGATTTTCTCTTTGAGCTCGCGGTATTCCTCGCAACCGAAAAAGCAGATGCGGTCGAGCTCTCCGAGATGCTGCTCGGCCTTGGCGAGATTGCCGGTCTGAAGGTAGGCCTCGCCAATGTATTCGTGCGCGCCGCGATGCTTCGGATCGATGGCCAGGGCGGCGGCGTAGCTCTTGAACGCCGACTCGTAGTCACCGAGATTGCGCTGGGCGAAGCCAAGATAGTTGAACGCGTCGGCGTTCTGATCATCCTTGGTCACCACTTTTTGAAAAAACGTGACCGCCCGGGCCCAGTCCTTGGCGTCGATAGCCTGCGTGCCGGCCGTGAAATTGGGATCCGCCTTCTCTTCGGACGACCAGTTGGAACCGCCGCCACCGCCCGCCGCGAGGACAGGCTGAGCCGCCAGGATCAAGCCAAGGGCCAGGATGAAGGAATACAAGATACGCATGGGGATTCCTCGTGCCTCCTCAAGCTTGCGGCCTAAGACCACGATGCCGGCGCCGGGCATGGCCGCCGACCGTATTGACGAGTCAGGTGGGAATGCCGGGGGCGCGCCGCAACACGCGGTTTGTCACCCGACGGCGAACGAACCCGCCCTTCGGACAGCCGGCAGCCGTGAGACTCGTCCAACCTGTTTAACACTCCGGGGTTGACTTCTATTCCTTATGGGTTTTGCGTAGCAAAAGTTCGATGTCGCCGCGCCGCCGAAGGTATTCCGCGCCAACCGCGCGCAAATGGGGGGACTGAACGTGACCGCGTTGCTGGACTTCGTGGCCGAACTCGGCTTATCGGAAAAAGTCCTTTGGCTCCTGGCCTTTGTCGGGTTGTATTGGGCCTACTGCATCATTGCCGGGTTCCTGAGCGCCCGTCGCGCCAAGACGGTCAGCGATTTTTTCATCGTCGGCAGGCGGCTGTCGCTGTGGATGTTCATCCTGGCCGCCACCGCGACATCCTTCTCCGGCTGGACCTTCATGGGGCATCCCGGACTTGTCTACCGGGATGGATTCTCGTACGCCTATGCCGCCTTCTATACGATCGCCATTCCCTTCGCCGGTGTGCTCTTCCTCAAACGGCAATGGATGCTCGGCAAGCGTTTCGGGTATGTCACGCCGGGGGAAATGCTGGCGGACTATTTCCGTGGGGACGCGATTCGATTCCTCACGCTCCTCGTCGCCCTGCTGTTCTCGATCCCCTATCTCGGGATCCAGCTCGGCGCCTCGGGCTACCTGTTCACCGTCCTGACCGACAATCTGGTGAACCAGAATGCGGGCATGTGGCTGCTGGCCCTGATCATGTTCGCCTATCTGGTCACCGGGGGCCTGCGCGCCGTGGCCTATGTCGATGCTCTTCAATGCGTTCTGATGATCACGGGCATCGTGCTCACCGGGCTGGTGGCCCTTGAGGCCGTCGGAGGATGGGACGCCTTCCGCCAGGGATTGGCGAGCATCGGCGTGAACGACAGCGGGTTGTGGCCCACCACCGAGGGCCGTGGCGGCGGCGACTACAACGCCTATTTCGCCATTCCAGGGGTCATCCAGTACACGGCCGGTCTGGGCAAGGGCACGCCGGTGGGAGGCCTGTGGACGGGTGTCATGATTCTCACCTACATGCTCGCGATGATGGGAATTCAGTCCTCGCCCGCCTTTTCCATGTGGGCCTTCGCCAATCGCGATCCCCGCCCCTTCGCTCCCCAGCAGGTCTGGGCGTCGTCGCTGGCGATCGGCTTTATCCTTCTTTCCTTTTCCGTGTTTCAGGGCGCCGGCGCCCATCTGCTCGGCGCCAATCCGCTGGCCAATCGCGACCCGGCGATTCTCGAGGGCATTCTTGCGGGAGAGCAGTCGACCATCGTTCCGGCGCCGCAGGACGCCGGCGTCCTCATCGCGCTCTATGACCAGGGCGCCGTTCCCCTGATCGGCACCGACATTTCGAAGGACATGGACCAGGCCACCCTTCAGGAAGCCCTGCGGTCCGGTGTCGAAGCCGCAGTCGATGCCGAATCCGCGGCCCAGGAAAGCGCCCTGCTGAAGATCGGGATCGAGCCGGACGAGGTCGCGATCCTGGTCGGCGATCCCGGCGGACTTGATCCTTACTTCGACAAAAACCCGGACCTACGCCCCGGATTTGAAGCGGTCTACAGGGTCGAGCGGCGGGCCGCTCTGCCGGCGGTCCTCGCCGGCGCCCAGTTCGTTTTGACGCCGCTGCCTTCCGGCCCCATCAAGGAAAACCCGGACTTCCTTGTGCCCGAATACTTCCGGCTCATCGCCGCGGACCAGGCCTGGTTGATCGCGCTTCTCGCCGTCTGCGCCCTGGCGGCCATGCAGTCCACGGGCGCGGCCTACATCTCCGCCGCCGCTGGAATGCTGACCAGGGATTTCCACAAACGCTATTTGCGCCCGGCGTCGTCCCACCAGACCCAGAAGTTCTTCGGGCGGGTCGCCATGTCGCTGCTGCTCCTGGCGGCACTGCTGGTCTCCACATATTCGCGGGACGCGCTGGTCATCCTCGGCGGGCTGGCGGTTGCCTTCGGACTCCAGATGGCGCCGTCTCTGGCGGCCGTAACCTGGTTTCCTTGGATCACCCGGCAAGGCGCGACCTGGGGGCTGGTCGCCGGAATCGTGGGCGTGATCGCGACCGAGAACTTCGGCGTCGCGATGTTGAATTCGGTCGGCCTCGACTATTGGGGCCGCTGGCCGCTGACGATCCATTCGGCGGGGTGGGGGCTGGCGCTCAATCTGGTCGTCTGCGCGCTGTTCTCCGCCGTCACCCAGAACAACGGAGACCGTGCCCGCCGCATGAAGTATCACAATTTCCTGCGGGATCATGCGCAGCTTCCGGACCGCAAACGCAAGCTCGTTCCCCTCGCTTGGCTCATGACGTTTGCCTGGCTTATCTTCGGTGTGGGGCCCGGCGCGGTTTTAGGAAACGATCTGTTCGGCTCTCCGGACGTGGGACCAGACGGATGGTTGTTCGGCATTCCCTCAATCTGGGCTTGGCAGATTCTATTCTGGCTGCTTGGCGTCGTATTGATGTGGTTCCTCGCCTATCGGATGGAGATGTCGGTCGTGCCCCAGAAACAGGTCGAAGCCCTCGTCGACGACATCGCCGAAGAGTCTCGGACGCCTTAGGGCCTGTTGACATTCACCGCATCGATCTCTCCTCGCGGGAGTCCTGGCGATGACGGAGTCACCTCGCCTCAAACGTTACATCTCGCTCATCGCGATCCTGACAGTGACGCTGTTCGCGGTCTGGGGTGTCCTGCGTTACGTGGCCGACGCCCCGCCCGGCGATTACCAGGTGCGTCAAGGCGACATTCTGCTGGGTGATGGCAAATACGAAGACGCTCTGCTCCGTTTCGACGAGGCCTTGGAAAAATCTCCCCATCATCGCGGAGCGATGATGGGACGCGCCATCGCCTTTCTGCAGTCCGGACGCTTCGAGGAGGCCGAGGCCGCGTTCAACGAGCTGATCGGGGTCATTGGCCGAACCCTGAAGGTGGACGACCCCACGGACTGGGCGGTGCTCGCCGCCGCCCATGCTAACCGGGGCATCCTCCATGATCGTGCCGGACGACATGCCGAGGCTCTGGCCGATTACCGGATCGCGCTGGCCATCGATGCCGAGGCCGTGTCCGGTCCCGGTTTGATTGATCGCGTGCTCTACGGTACGCCCGATCCGGCGACCGTGCAAAAACGAGCGGACTATCTGGCGCGGCAGCTTGCCCTCCCGGAGGAGGAGCGAGTGCTCACGCGGCCCGAGATCGATGCCCGTCAGCGCATGCACAAGCCGTGAGGCTTGAGATTTCCCGTAAGTCAAGGTCGAAAGCCGGCTCAGATCTGGACGAGCCCGAGGACATCCCGAAACAGCACCACGACGAAAAAAAGGGCCGCGATCGAGGCGAAGAGAAGGCGCACGAGGTCGGGTCGCCCTTCGCTGTCGCGATAGCGAATCCCGTGCCAAGCCACGAGACCCGTGACCAGAAGGAAGACGAGATCGATGAGGAAATCCGGGGGCCCAGACGTATCGACCATGCCAAAATCGTAGCCGCGCGGTCGCCTGGCGACAACCTTCAGCGGACGGCCGATGCCGCCCTCCGGCCGGCCACGCCCAAACGCGGCCGGCGGATCCTGGCTAGTGTTCTGTCCTGGAAATATATGAACAAAGTCGTTCGACTTTTGCGAGGATTGAGTCTGCAGTGGCGGTCCACAGGAAGGGTTTAGGGTTGGCA
>JANQJG010000241.1 GCA_028281785.1 Rhodospirillales bacterium | reverse complement strand
ACCTGCAAGGAGGCAACCTCCGAAAAGACCTTCCTGGAGCAAATGAAGAAGTCCCGATACTATGTCCGCTACATGGGCGCCGAGGACTTCAAGGCCTTCCATGACAATGAGTGGACAAAGAACGGAGAGCTGCTCAAGGCGACCATAGCAAAGGATAAATAAATCTAGATTTGTTAAGCGGCCGCCTCATCACGGGAAAACCCCTGAGGTGGCCGCTTGTGGGTTGGGGGCACGCCGTATGAGTAAAAAATACAAATCCTATGGATTGGATTTCATCTACGGGATCGCTCTTCTTGTTACATTTTTGTTCTTATTTAGCACAACTCAAGGGCAAGAATCTCAATTATTTGTTTTGAAAGGAGATGCCCCACCTTTCTTCGTCGCGCAAATTTACTTGATTTTGCTTTCTGGGTTATCGCTATGCCTTATCATCTTCAGTTTTCTCAGTTCGAAAACCGCGCCGGAATGGCAAATGGACTGGACGCGCTTCATTCTAACGGTCTTGGCTGTTGCTGCTGCGACGGCCGTCTATAACTGGCTCGGCTTTGTGTTCTCCATGATACCGACCGTTATTTTGGTCGGGTGGATACTCGGTTTCAGGAAGGTCTGGATACTGTCATGCGTCAGTACCGTGTCCGTCCTGACGATATGGGTGATTCTAGTAAAGATAGCGAGAATGCCACTGCCGGTTTCTCCGTGGTCTCATTCGATATAGGTTCTTTGGAAGATTAGGTTAATACATCCAGGGTCACCATATAATGACGTTCGATGTACTTTTGGACGCGTTCGATTTGGTTTTGGATTTCAGCGTCCTATTGTGCCTTTTCGGGGGTGTTTTTTTGGGCGTTCTTGTTGGAGCGCTCCCGGGTCTAGGAACGATCACGGCCCTCGCCATGATCCTTCCGTTTACGTTCGTTCTGGACGCGCCTCAAGCGTTTGCCTTGCTTCTTTCCGTGTACTGCAGTTCGGTTTACGGCGGCTCCATTTCCGCGCTGCTGATCAACGTTCCTGGAACACCGCAGTCGGCGGCAACCGTGTTGGACGGTTATCCTATGGCGAGGAAAGGACTTGCGGCGGAGGCACTCGGTTGGTCAACGACATCTTCGACAATAGGCGGTGTATTCTCCCTTCTCGTGTTGATGATAGCCGCACCTCAGCTGGCAGCCATAGCACTTGAGTTCGGACCCATAGAGATCTTCGCTCTGATTGTCTTCTCTTTGACGACGATCGCCTGGGTATCTAGAGGGACACCCGTCAAGGGCCTGTTGGGAGGGATTCTCGGCCTGTTTATGGCCACGGTCGGCATTGATCAGATGAGCGGAGTTCAGCGTTTCACCTTCGACGTTTTCAGCCTTAGCGCGGGCTTTAATCTCGTGTCTGTCCTGATCGGGCTTTTCGCACTTTCCGAGGTCTTTTATCAGGCGGCTCAAAAGACCAGACAGGTCTCAAAGCCCATCGTGTCGGTGGGATTTAAATTGGCCCCCTTTCGCGAATGGTGGATCCGATCTCGAACCCTCTTGCGAAGTTGCGTAATCGGAACCTTCTTGGGCGTGCTTCCTGGCGTTGGCGCCGCAGTCGCTTCGCTGATCGGTTATGCCCAAGCGCGTATGGGCTCTCCCCGAAAGAGCGAGTTTGGAAAAGGAGAGCCAGAAGGCATCGTGGCTTCGGAGGCCGCCAACAACGCAGTGACAGGCGGGGCGCTCGTCCCAACACTCGCACTGGGTATTCCTGGGGATGGTGGGACGGCGGTCATGCTCGGCGCGCTGATCGTACACGGCATTACGCCCGGGGCACGCCTGTTTTCGGAATCTCCTGATCTGGTTGCGTCCATCTTCGTCGCACTCTTGTTCGCCAACTTGATGATGTTCGTGGCTGGTATGGTGTGTGCGCATCTTTTCAGCCGTGTTGTCGCAACACCAACCTCTGTCGTGATGGCCGTCGTCGTCGCGCTTTCACTGGCTGGAGCTTATGTAATCCGAAACTCTTTTCTGGACGTCGTTGTCGCCGTCGTCGTCGGCATCATTGGACTTTTGCTTCGGTACAATCGCTTTCCGCTGGCGCCCATTGTCATCGGCTTCATCTTGGGACCCACCTTTGAGGAGTCATTCCGCCAGGGGCTCATCATAACCAGACAGAACGTCTTCGAATTCTTTGCCCAGCCGATAGCAGCTTGTTTCTTCACCCTGACCATATTGGTGATGTTGTATCCGCTCATAGCTCCGAAAATCCGATCCCTTTTAATCTTCAGCAAAGGCAATGGTGAGGCCGGGGATGTCGGCGACCGAATTTGAGCAGAGCATAATCTGAGTGGAGACAGCACCGAACCCGGGTATGTCACGTGTCAGCAGAGGTGGTCTTCAGCTTGAGATCGTGAATCAATGACCTTATGTCACGATCGTGATCGTCGAGTTTGCTACATAACCAGCTTGTAAAGAGTTGGTTGATGCGGCGGCTCTGAAGCCGGCTCGGACCGACAATCCAGTAGGCGGGAGTTTCTATGACGGGAATTAACGGCGAAACAGGCACCAGCGTGCCTCGGGCCAACTCGTCATAGGCGAGTGTCAGGGACTCAAGAGCGATCCCGGTACCCTGCACGGCGAGCTGAATTGACATGGCGGAGCGGTCAATCTGAACCAGACTGTTTGTGTTATCGACATGGAAACCGTTCCGAACCAACCAAGCATCCCACCGAATCATCGTCTTCACGCTGTCGATGAGACGCGTACTGCGAAAAATCGTTTCTAGGTCGGCATTTTCGGTCAGCAGTTCTTCCAGGTGAGTTGGCGAAACCAAGGGAAGAACATAGTCCCTCCCGACCAGCTTCACATAGGGATACGGCCACTCCCCATCTCCGTAACGAATCTCCAGGTCAATCACCTCGCGTTCGAAATCAGATGGATCCGGGGCTGCGTCAATACGGAGGTTCCATTGGGGGTTGTCCCGGACGAACTCGCCGAGCCGGGGGGTCAACCATAGCGCAGCGAAACTTGGACTAACCCTTAACGTCAGTTGTCGGCTCGCGCGCTGTCGGGCCACGGTTTCTAACGTTTCGCGTAACATTTTCAAGGCGATCGACGCGGTCCCAAAAAGTCGTTCGCCTTCTTGCGTCAGATGAAGAATGCGTTTCTCCCGCCGGAACAAGAGAACGCCCAACCTTTGCTCTAACAGTTTGATCTGTTGACTGACGGCGGACTTTGATACGTCCAACTCCTCGGCGGCCTTGGACACGCGCCCCTGGCGGGCAGCTGCTTCAAAATAAACGATTCCGTTCAATCCGAGATTGCGTGTCATAGGTTTTCCAGTCTGGGGAAGCTAATGCCCAATTGATCCAAATGGATCCGCAGCAAAATATGTTAAGAAATTTCGACCAAATCTTCAAGCAGAACTAAACGTCGGGCTGTTTGCCGCATGGCTAGTCATATCGCGCTCCCGTTGGGTTCGGGCTCGGCAACTTCAGAATCCGAAACCAACATATGGAGACCAACGTGGGCAACACGCCTTAATCAATTCATGGACCACCCAAAATATAAACATCAAAATATTAAGCAAGAAATTTGATTCGTTATCAAGTTCATTGAATGATTAATTCTTTCGTGGATAAATACTTTTTATTATTTAATTGATATGCTCTTTCTTCTTCAATGTGCGGGATACAAAATAATTAAGATAAACTTAACAGATGTTATCGTTTTTGTTTTTGAATTCTCAAGCATTCTAATATTTAAATAATGATTATGGAAAAAAGTGATGATCAAAAATTCGAACAAGTAATTTTGATTCGAATGCTTTTCGAATTCAACAAGTCACAACGCTAGTGGTGTTATCCGTGGATTTGGGAGGACCACCATGAATCTCCACCAGGGGCTTTCGAGACGTGCCGAGGAGGGCCATCCGGTCCGCGTCGGCATGATCGGGGCCGGCAAGTTCGGCACCATGTTCCTCTCCCAGGTCCTTTTCACCCCGGGGATCCATGTGGTCGGCATCGCCGACCTGGCGCCGGACAAGGTGGTCCCGCGCGTCATGCGCGGCGGCTGGACCGCCGAACGACTCGGCGCGAAAAGCCTCGATGAGGCCTTGGCGACCGGCGCCACCTGCGTCACCGATGATGCCGAGGGGCTGATCATGTTCGGCCCCTTGGATATCGTCATCGACGGCACCGGCGATCCCAGCGCCGGCATCCACCACTGCCACCTTGCCTTCGCCAACGGCAAGCATGTGATCATGGTCAATGTCGAGGCTGACGCCGTTGCCGGCCCCCTGCTGGCCCGCCAGGCCGAGAAGGCGGGCGTGTGCTATTCCATGGCCTGGGGCGATCAGCCGGCGCTCATCTGCGAGCATGTCGACTGGGCACGCGCCTGCGGCTTCGAGGTCGTCTGCGCCGGCAAGGGCACGCGATACCTGCCGGAGATGCACGCCTCGACCCCGGACACGGTCTGGAACTACCACCAGATCAACGAGGAGATGGCGATCCGGGGCGGCCTGAACCCCAAGATGTTCAATTCCTTCGTCGACGGCACCAAGTCGGGCATCGAGATGACCGCCGTCTGCAACGCCACCGGGCTGACGCCCCAGCCCGATGGTCTCGGCTTCCCGCCCTGCTCCCGCTTCGATCTGTCCTCGGTCTGCCGGCCGAAGACCGATGGCGGCATCCTCTCCCACAAGGGCACGACGGAAGTGGTCGCCTCGCTCAACCGCGACGGCAGCGAAGTACCCCACCATCTGATGATGGGAACCTATGTGGTCATCGAGGCCGGCCACGACTATGCCCGGGAATGCTTTGAGCAGTATTACACCCTCCCGGACGAGACGTTCCAATACGCGACCCTCTACCGCCCGGTCCACCTGATTGGCCAGGAACTCGGGATCTCCGTCGCCAACATCGCCGTGCGCGGCGAGCCCACCGGCGCCCCGATCGGCTGGTTCTCCGACGTGGTGGCGACGGCCAAGCGCGACCTCAAGAAGGGCGAGGTGCTCGACGGAGAGGGCGGGTATTGCGTCTGGGGCAAGCAGACGCCGACCTCGGTCTCGCTCGAGAACAACGGCCTGCCTCTCGGGCTCGCCGCCAATATCGCCCTCAAGCGCGACATTCCGCGGGGCGCCCAGCTGTCCTGGGATGATGTCGACTACGATCCCAAAGACAACGCCATCAAAATCCGCCGCGAAATGGAGAAGGAATTCGCGGGTTCCGTATGAACCCCAGTAACCTCACTCCCGTTTGAAATCGGCGGTTCACACGGCTGTACCGAACAAACCAATGCGACCCTCGATTTTGTCGACGAGCTTTGGTCGAGAATTTTTCTTCTGACGATACGAGGGAGTTATCAATGGCTGATTACACGATCAAACGCATGTTTCATACGGGTCTTAGCGTTGATGACCTCGACTGGACGATCGGGTTTTTCCAGAAGGTGCTGGGATTCGAACTCATAGACAAGGCACCGCGTGATCCAAAAAACCAGTCCTTCATTACGGGTGTTCCCGGCGCACAGGTGATGATCGCCTATATGGAATTCGGTGGGCATTCGCTGGAGATCATGGACTATAGCGGGCCAGAGGATCGGCAACACCATCGGGCGCGTATGGTGGATACGGGACACTTCCACCTTTCTTTCGTGGTCGACGACGTGGATGCCGTTGTTGCCGCATGTAAGGCATACGACGAACGCATCGTCACATTGTCGCAGCAGCCGATGGAAGTCGATCAGGGGCCCAACAAGGGCAACAGGATCCAGTTCATCGTGCTGCCTGACGGCCTCCATGTCGAGTTCACGACAAGGGTCAACGAATAACACGGTTGCCGACAGGCCCAAGGACTATGCCCGATCAAAGCGTCCGCACCTATACCCGGCATTGTCACTTGTCACATAAACTGAGCTGACTGAGGAGCGAGTTCGATCCGAAGGCGGTCCGGCGTGAGCTGGTGCCCGATTGCCTCGAGGTCGGAGCAAGCACCGTTTGGTGCGCCGGTTGCAAAGCAGTGCGCGGCGCTGGACGATGGCAGCGAAAGGACCAGCCTCAAGGGGGCGCTGGCCGGGATATTGTGACTGGCCATACACAAGGACGGGCCGCTCGATGAGAACGGCCCGCCTGTCCGGGAAATAGCAGTTCTCCACATATCGATAGGTGAAGCCAAGTTGGCACAGGTGCGCGCCCAAGCTTTCGAACCGGACCTGATTTCCGCCGCTGCGAGACTTCGGCTTGAAGGCCAGTAGGTGGATTGCTGTCTTCCCGTGCGCTCGTGCCTCTACCCATGAGCCAATTCGGTTTCATCCTCGGTGCGAGGAACGTTGTCGCTCCGATGAGTGGGAAGATCGCGGGATCAGTTGTATCAGAAGGGTGCTACCGACGATCCCTCGGAGAGAAATTGCCCCACTATTTCAGATCGAGCTTGGCGAGAAGGGAACCGTGCAATAGCCCAGACAAATTCTGAGCGCTGGATCAAGCGGGTTCACTGCTATTCAGGCACACCGAGATTCATGAGGCAGTCGCCGATCTCGACGCGGGCCGGGACGCGGCGGCTGAGCACCATGCCGGTGTCGCTGAAGGAAACGGGGTGTGGCGGCCGCCAAGGGGCCGTCGGATCGTGGATCGCGCCCGCCGCCTGCCCAGCGCTCACGAGGTCCCCCAGCTTGACGTAGGGCTCGAAGATCCCCGCCCACAGGGCATAGATGAAGTCCCGAGCCGGCGGACGCCGGTAGAAGACCGTCGGCGGGGCGGCCTCCTCGGTTAACGGGCGCTGAACCGCGCCGACATGGTGGAGCAGCCTGGCCAAGCCGCGCTCGGCGCGGGCCAAAGGATCAATCGAGACCGTTCCGCCGCCGCCCAATTCGGTCGACATATGCACGACATCTCCGGCACGTTGGCATGCGCCGAACAGCCGGCCTTGGCCGCCGTCACCCAGTCCCTCGACAATGACGCTGATGGGCATCGCGAAAACCTCGAGGATTTCCCGGGCGCGCTTGCTCCGTGCGGGGTTGCCGTCATCGATGACATGCGCCAGCGGAAGGTACTCGCTTGATGAACCTCCCGAATGGAAATCGAACACGTAATCGGCGCGGGCGACCAATACGGTTTCGATGAAATGGGCGATGACCTGTGTCGGCGAGCCGCTCGGATCGCCCGGGAACATGCGGTTCATATTGCCGCCATCGACGGGCGAGGTGCGGCGGCCAGCCCGGACAGCCGGATAGTTGGCGGCGGGCAGGATGATGACTTGCCCCAGAACATCCTCCAATTCCAGGCTCCGTGCAAGCTTGTGCAACATCACCTGCCCCTCGTACTCATCGCCGTGATTGCCGGCCATGAGAAGGACGCGGGGACCGTCGTCTCGGCTTTTCAACGAGACAAAGGGGATCGGGATCCAACCGTAGCACGAATCATGAGTCGAATGGGGCACGCGGAAGTAGCCTTCGAAGCGCCCAACCGCATCGAGGTCGATATCGGTCCAGACGCGGGATGGTGATGAGATGGGGGAAAGGTTCTCGTTCACGACATGGCCTTTCGATTCCTCGAGGGAATGGGTGCGCACCCGGCGTCAAAGGTGCGCACCTTCGGCAAAAGTTCGATCCTTCGCTCAAAACGTCAGAGAAGCTCCCGCGTTTCGCGCGCCATCGTTGACAGTGCGTCTTTCGGCGATGTCTCTTGGGTCAGCACGGCACGCATCTGCTCGACCATCACATCGAAAATCTTGATGGTGTTCTGGGGGAAGGAATACCAATCGCTGGTAATGGACAGCCGCGCAACAATGGCCCGATGGTAAGGGTTCTCCTCGTAGTACTTGGAGAGATACCGCGGGTCGTTCACGGCGATCATGTTGATCGGCATGTAACCGGTGCGTTGCGCCAGAATGGTCTGACCTTCCGGCCCGGTAACGAATTTGATGTATTCCCAGGCCGCCTTTTGCCGAGCGGGATCCTTCGCGAACATGACGACACCGTGACCGGCCCCGACGATTCGCCCACCTGCTTCCGGCACCGGAAATTCACCGATCTGCACCTCGAAATTGCCTTTCGCGGCTTTGAGGATCGACGGAACACCGCTCGCTGACCGAATGAGGATGCCGGTAACGCCGGCATTGAAAGCTTGGCGCGCCTGCTTCTTGGTCATGTCAGCGGCCATGGCACTACCGAAGTCGCGGAGGATTTCAAGCGCTCGTAGACCGAGCGCCCCGTCGAAGGCGATATCGGTTTCGTCGGGTTTCATCATCGTGCCGCCGAGCGACGCCAGAAGGTTCTGGAACATCCAGGCGTTGCTCGCGGAGTACTCGATGTAACCTCCATTGATCCCGTTCCCGAGGGCGGCAACCTTCTTCGCGACATCGATGATTTCCGGCCAGGTCTTGGGAGGCCCGTCGCCCGCGTAGCCGGCTTTCCGCAGCAGGTCCATGTTGTAGTAGACGACCGGGATGGTCGTGCCGAACGGCAGGGCGTAGACCTTCCCGTCGAACGTCGCCGTCTCGATCAACGAGCGCGGCAGCCCCATAGCCTCAAGGCCCTCGATCCCGCCCGAGAGGTCGTTGAGCGGCTGCGGCAAGCCGCGATCGAGCAGGATGCGCGTGAAGGTCAGACTCTGGTGGGAGACGTCGGGCAGATCGCCGACGATACTGCCGCGCAGGGTGGCCTGAAGATGCTGCTCCCAATTCGGACCCGTGTGCTTGAGATGCACCGCGATACCGGGGTTCTTCTTCTCGAACTCCTCTTTGATGCTCTCGATGACTTCCGCGTTGTGCGCTGTGAACGAGTGCCCCACGACGAGGGTCGTCTCATCGGCGGCCTGTGCCATGCCCAGCGACATGGAGACCGCCAAGGCATAAAGCCCATAACGCGTTCCGTGTATAAAGCTCTTCATGACGGCGTTCCTTTGCAGGTGAACGAACGATTTGGTGGCTGGTTGAATTTCAGTAAGCGCTTTACAACTCAAATGGTGGGTCCGATACCTAATAATCTCTTCGTCAGAGGAACTCGTCCGAGACGTCGGGAGGCAGGTTGCCGCCGAGGTCAATCCACGCCATCTCGTTCTTCCGGATCGGGCCCGACCTCCACGGGCGTACCGATTTTGAAAAGAAGATCTCCGGTTTTCGTACGTACCGGCGCGCGATGGCATAAAACCAAGCCGGCACAGTCGGCGTGTATCAACTGCGGTGGCTGGACGAGGCTGTCGGTGTGATGCATCAAACCGATGACGTCGCCTTTCTGGGCCCAATCCCCGAGGGCAACCGTCGGCTCGAACAAGCCGGTGAATTCCGCCTTTGGAGATTGGTCGACACGACGACGATGGACGACGACGGGAAAGGGGGCGCCGTCGGCGACACGCCCGGGCAGAATACCCATGGCCGAGAAGACGGCGGCGATACCGTTTGCCGTCCGCTCGATCGTCTCATGCGAAACGCCTGCGCCGCCGCCTAGCTCGGTCGAAAGGATACGGGAACCGGCTCGGGCACAGGCTGCAAACACGCTCGATGGCGTATCGTCTGCCGAATCGTAAAGGAATACCGGAAATCCAAACGGACCCAGGATGTTACGATAGGCCTCTCGGTCGGCTTCCCAAGCAGCGGCCGGGATGACCGCCGTTGGCAGATAGGAGATCGCGGCACCGCCCGTATGGCAGTCGATGACAAGGTCGGCGCACGCGATAAACCTGTTCTCGATGACCTCGGCGATGCGCTCCGTCGGGCGGCCCTTCGCATCACCCGGAAAACCACGATTAAGATTGTCGCCATCAGGGGAGGTCCGCGTACCGGCCTCGAAGGCCAGCGGGTTGGCGATCGCCAACACGTGGACGATACCCTTAACATCCTTGTTGGCGAGGCGCCGGATGATTCTTGCGGCGATCAGCGGACCCTCGATTTCGTCGCCGTGGACCCCACCCATAACAAGAACGGTGGGGCCATTGCCGTCTCCGAACGTAACGATGCGAAGATTTGCGCCAGGGACTATTTTGATCGTTTCAAGACGAGAGCCTGGCGCGGAAGGGTGTCGAGCCATCCGGTTCACTTCCTGGTTTGCTCGGTGCGAACGTTGACTGGGTTTGTGCTGACGAAGTGGCCCTGGACGAGGCGGCTACGCTGCGGCGCCATGGCCGCCTCGTCCAAAAAAACACTATTCAGCTGGCCGGAAGCAGGGCCCGCACATCGGCGATCATTGATTGCATGGCCTCCTCGGGCACCTTCTCACCAATTACGACGGTTCGGAGGTGATCCTTGATGGTATCGACGATCTTCACCGTGTGCTCGCCCGGGAAGGAGTACCAGGGCTTGAAGTAGTCGAGCATTGCAAGGCCGGCCCTCGCATTGACACTACCGGCATAGTAGTCGGCAAGATATCTGCTATCCTTGATGACCAATGTGTTCGCCGGCACCGCGCCTTTGCTTTTGACGAGAAACGTCTGCACCTCGGGACCGGTCATGTATTTGACGTAACGCCATGCGGCGGCAATCCTTTGTGGGTCTTTCGCTTGGATGACGAGCGTACGACCGCCCGCTGGCACGCGCCCGCTTTCGCTCGGAATTGGCCATGGTCCGGCCAGGACTTCAAACTTGCCGTCAGCCGCTTTTTCGAACTTGGCCAAGAGAGAGTTGTAGCTGGGGTAGATGCCGATTGAGCCCGCCGCGAACGCCTGCTGCGACTGCTTTTGGGTCATATCCACCATTCCCCCGCGTCGGCCGAAATCGCGAAGAATCTGCAGGGCCCAGAGGCCTTCCTCTCCCGCAAATCCGATTTCAGTCTCGGCGTCGTTCATCATGTATGCGCCGCGGCTGTTGAGGAGGGCCTGCAATGTCCAGTTTCCGTTTGTCAAATAGTCGAAGAAGCCCCCCATTGCTTCCGCGTCGAGTGCTTGAATGCGTTCGGCGAGGGCAATGATCTCCGGCCAAGTCTTCGGAAGGTTCTTAGGATCGCCTCCTGCTAGGCGGACCAGATCGCCGTTGTAAAAGATGATTGGCGCCGAAATCTGCCAAGGGAGGCCGTACGTACGACCGTCGAAACGCGCGATATCTGGGACGGCACCAGAGTAGCCGAGACTGGCAATATCCTTTTCTTTCGCGATTAGATCGTCGATCGGCTGGGCGATACCCCGTTTCACCACTATGGAGACGAGATGGTTACCATGGAGAGCAACGTCGGCTAGGTTCCCGGTCACCGCATCGCGAAGCGTCGCCTGAAGGTGCGCTTCATGTCTCTCGGCCGGCTTCCTTACCAGGATGCGAATATCGGGATTTGCTGCCTCGAAATCCTGTGCCGTTTCTTCCAGGATTTTTGCGTAAGAGCCGCTCGAGTTGGTGACCTCAAGCACGATCGACTCCGCCGCGCCGGTCTCGGAGGTCTCGAACGATGTGAGCACAACAGCAAGAGAGAGGGCAATAGGCAGCCGAAACATCCGTTGCCGAGCGCTTGAAGACGAGAATTTGGTCATTGTGGTCATTTCCTTGCATTCAGATTAGAGGCTATTTGAGGCCACTCAAGGTGACCCCTTCGATGAAGCGTTTCTGGGCCGCGAGGAAGGCGATGACGAGGGGGGCGACGACGAGGGTCGCGGCGGCCATCAACGGGCCGTAGTCGTTTCCGGCCTCCTCGTCGCGGAAGAAGACGATGCCGAGGGAGGGCGGCATCAGTTCCTCGGAACTGACCGCGATCATCGGCCAGAACAGGTTGTTCCAGCGGGAGATGACCGAGAGGATGGCGAAGGCGATGATCGCCGGCATGGCCGCCGGCACCATGATCCGCCACACGATGGCGAGCTCGCTGAGCCCATCGAGCCGGGCCGCGTGGATCAGGTCGTCGGGCACCGACTTGAAGAACTGCCGAAACAGGAAGATGGCGAAGGGCGAGACGCTGAAGGGCAGGATGAGGGCCGCATAGGTATCGAGAAGCCCCATCAGATGGAACAGAATGAACAGCGGCAGACCCAATACTTCCTGGGGAATCAAAAGGCCGATCAGCACCAGCGCGAACAGCGCGTCACGGCCCGGAAAGCGCAGCTTGGCGAGAGCGTAGGCGCAAGGCGCGGCCACGAGGATCTGCAAGGCAAGCACCGCGAAGGCCACGAACACCCCGTTGGCCATGAACCGCGCCAACGGCACCGAGGTCAGCGCCTTGGCGAAGTTCTCAACCCCGTAGAAGGTTTCGGGCCACAGGGCGAAGCGGGCCTGGAAGGCTTCGCCTGGCGACTTGATGGACAGGCTCACCATCCAGATGAACGGCATCAGCATGAACAGGGCGGTGCCGAGGAGCGTGGCGTGGCGGCCAAGCGCGGCGAATGGCGAAAGACTGTGATGGCCGCTCATGTGTAGTGCACCCTTTTGTCCAAGACGCGGGCCTGAACGAGGGTCAGGACCACCACGATGGTGAGAAAGACCAGCGTCACCGCCGCGCCATAGCCGGTGCGCAGAAACTCGAAGCTCTCGACGTACAAGGTGTGAAGCAGCGTTTCCGACGCGTCGCCGGGGCCGCCCTGGGTCAGGACCCGCACCGTGTCGAACACTTCGAAGGCGCGCAGCGCCATGATGATGGAGACAAACATGCTGACGGGCCCAAGCATGGGCAGCGTCACGGTGGTGAGGCGATCGAGCCAGCCATCGGCGCCGTCCACGTCGGCCGCCTCATAGAGATCCCGCGGGATGCCCTTAAGCCCGGCAAGAAACAGGACCATGGCGAGCCCGAGGTTCTGCCAGATGCCAATAACCATCAGCGTCGGCAGCACCAAAGCGGAATCGCGCAGCCAGTTGGGACGTACCAGGCCAAGGTCGCCCATAAGCTGGTTGACCAGGCCGATCGTGGGATGGAGCAGCGCCTCCCAGGCGATGGCCATCGCCGCCAGCGTCGCCATCACCGGCAGAAAGTGGGCGGCCCGGTAGAAGGCGCGGAAACTGCGGCCGCTCTCGATCAGCAGTGCGATCCCGAGGCCGAGCATCGTGGTCGCGGGCACGGTCACCGCGACATAGAGCAACGTATTGAACATCGCCGCCCTGAAGGTGGCGTCGTCCATCATCTCGACAAAGTTGTCGGCGCCGACGAAGCTGAGCGAGCGGGCGCCGAACTGCCAATCAGTGACGGCGATGACGAACACGCCGAACGCCGGCAGGAAAATCAGGAAGACGATGAGCAGAAACGCGGGCGCGGCGAGCCCGTAACCGGCGACCGCCTCGGCCCGCGCGGGGCCAAGGACGCTTCCGGCGCGTAGGTCGAGGCCCGCCATCGAAAGCGACGCCAGCCTCACGGCCGCGCCTCCTCGTAGGAGGCCATGAAGCGGTCCAAGGCATCGGTCAGTTCCTCTCGATTCTTCGGATTGCCGATTCCCATGCGAACGGCCTCCGGTACGGGTTTGCCCTCGGTCGCGAACTCATCGCTGGTTCCGATCAGCAGCCCCTTTTGGCGTGCGCGAGCGGCAAGGTCGTCCCGCGCCATGCCGTCCGGCAGTTCGAACCAGACGTGCAGGGCTTCCGGTTTGGTGGTGAAGTCGATTCCGCTGAACAGCTCTTGGGCGAGGTTCTGGCGTTCGCGCACTTCCTCGGCAACGGCGCTTATGATGCGCGCGTCTCCCCCGTTCTCGATAAGCGCCGTCATGACCGCCGCGCTGATGGGCGCCGACATCCAATGCGTCCCCCGGACGCCGGGCCAGAACCGCCGCTCCGCCGCATCGCCGCTCGGCGCGACGACATAGGCGACCTTCATGCCCGCGGCGATGCTCTTGGCGGTGCCGAGCACGTACCAGGAAATCTCGGGCGCCAGGGCCGAGAGCGGCGGCGGCGCGTCCGGCAACAGAAGACTGTAGATGTCGTCTTCTATGATCGAGAAATTGTACTCACGGGCGATTTCGGCGATCTCGCGACGGCGATCAACGGGCATGATCGCGGTCGTCGGGTTCTGGAAGGTCGCCACCGAGTAAAGCGCGTTAGGCTTCTCCGTCTTGGCGATTTCCCGCAGCCCATCCGGAACGAGCCCAAACTGGTCGATGGGCGCACCGAGGATTCGGAAGCCGAAATGCCGCGCGAATGTGTGCAGGGGCGGATAGGTCAGGTTTTCTGTGACGAGAACGCCGCCCCGTCCCACCAGCCCCGCGAATAACATCAAGAGACCGCTTTGCGTGCCGTTGGTCACCACCACGCGGCCCGGCTCGGGAGTATAGCCGAGCCTTCGCGCCGTGAATCGCGCACCGCCGATGCGATCGCGCTCGGTCCCCGTCCAGCGATGCGCGCCGATGATGGCGCTTGGCGGCATTTCGGAAAGCACTCGATCCTGTGCCAAGCGGTATTCTTGGTCAAAAACGTGGGAAACCATCGGCGGATGATTGCGGCTCATAACGATGGGTGGCTGGGACGAGTCCATGTATTCACGGTCTCCGGTGTTGGGTTGCGAGAGTTATCTCCATTGGTCGACGGGACGCGGTACGGTCATGGGCCCGGCCGCCCGGAAGGCCGCGTCGTCGAGGCGGAGCCCGAGTGCCGGCGAGGGGCCGCATGGGGCCGGGACGTCCAGTCCCGTCCGTCTGCCCTCGCCATCGAAAAGGAGCGCCGCGCCCGGACGGGGGGCAAAGCACACCGCATCGCCATAGGCGAGGCCGTCATGGGCGGCGGGATCGGCGCGCAGAATCACCGGCTCGGCCGCGCCCTCGACCTCCGCATGCACGAACAGATCCGCGCCAAGATGCTCGACCGCCCGCACCGTCCCGCGAAAGGTGTCGCGACCGTTCACCTCCACAAGGGCCAGGCTCTCCGGCCGCAGACCCACGGTCACGGTGCTGCCGGCAGACAATCCCGCCGCAACGTCGAGCACCGCCGTCGGCACCTCCACCGCCCCGTCCCCGCGCACCACGCCCCCGAGAAGATTGATCCGCGGCGAGCCGATGAAGGTCGCCACCCGCATATCCGCAGGCGCCGCATAAATGGTCTTGGGCGGCGCCACCTGCAGCAGCTCGCCCTCCATCATCACCGCCACCCGGTCCGACATGGTCATGGCCTCGGCCTGGTCATGGGTGACGTAGAGGAAGGTGATGCCGAGCCGGCGGTGCAGCTCCTTGATCTCCGCCCGCATCTGAACCCGCAGCTTGGCGTCCAGGTTGGACAGCGGCTCGTCCATCAGAAACACCCTGGGATGGCGCACCATGGCCCGGCCCACCGCCACCCGCTGGCGCTGCCCGCCCGACAACTGACCCGGCTTGCGCCCAAGCAGATGGTCGATCTCCAGGGCCGCCGCCACCTCCCGGACCCGGGCCTCGATCGCCGCCCGCGCGCCCCGGCTGCCGGGCAGGAACCGGCCGATGAGCGGCAGCCGCTGGGCCAGCGTCAGCTGCCGCATGACGAGCGGCAGGGCCATGTTCTGAGAGACTGTCATATGCGGGTAGAGCGCGTAGGACTGAAACACCATGGCGATGTCGCGCTGCTTCGGCCGCAGATGGTCCACCACCCGCCCGTCGATCGACACCGAGCCGGACGTCTGCGGCTCCAACCCCGCGATGATCCGCAGCAGCGTCGACTTCCCGCAGCCCGACGGACCCAGGAGAGTGAGAAATTCGCCTTGCGCGATTTCCAGCGTTACGTCGTCGACCGCCACCGTATCGCCAAAGCGCTTTTCAATGCCGGCGACAACGACGCTAGGCATGGGAGGTCACCTCGGGCGCCTTTCTTTCTTCGAGCGCGGACGATGCCCAGCCACCCTCGAGATAGATCGTCCCGTCGTAGCGCACGCGTTTCAGTGTTTGCCGGAATCCACCGATTCCGGCTTCGAAGGATTCGTGCTCAGGGGCGTCTGGGTGCTCGGCCGTTGAGGCGCCCGCAAATACCTCCGACAGCACGCGCCCGGTTACCGTCGCCGGCAGCGGAAGGTCGAGCAGGCGAAGAATGGTCGGCATGATGTCGCATATCCCCGATGGCAGCGTCGATACACCGCCGTCATCGCGAAAGGCGGAGCCCGCGACGATCCCCACGGCCGCCAGTTCCTTTGGGTGAAGCCCGCCGTGGACGCCGAGGCCCGGCTGCCGGTCGCTGTCGTAAAACGTGCCGCCGGTCAAGCCGAAAGGGTCGACCGAGTCGTCGGCCCGAAACGCGAAATAGACATCCGGCGCCCGTGCGTGATCGGCGAATACCAGGTGACTGCCAAGGCTGCCGGGCGCGATACCTTCGACCTCGTTCCTCGGGGCCGTAAATACGGGGCCGCACCATGGCTGGTCGGTGATGACTTTGACCAGCCGCGCAATCTTCGCGGTCGAGCGCTCGGCGAGGTAGAGCGCGCCGACCTGTCCCGGAACGACCACGACGTCGACATCCGGTCCGGGGGCCCTATCCGACGAAAAGCCTGCGGCTCCCAAACTATCCATAACGGAGACGCGGGTATGCCCTGTGATGTGGCCGTGATCGGATACAATCACGATCTGAACGCCAGCAGCCCTGCCCTCCGCTTCCCACCAATCGATCACGCGTCCAAACTGGCGATCGCAGAAGGCGATGACGTCGCGGGTCGCGGCAGCACCGGTGCCGTTGAAATGTGAGCAGACATCCGGCTCGCCATAAGAAAGGATGGTGACGTCGGGCTTGAGTTTCGGCCAAACGATGTCCAGGAAGGCCGAGGTAATGTGTACTTGGGCTTCGAAATCCGGCTGACCCTTGGGCGGGACCGGCGGCAGCGCGCCGAAGCGGCTCTCGACCTCGGTAAGCACCTCCTCGGGCGTGCAGACTTCCGCGAAATGGCCGGACAGACGGACATGGCCGAACGCCTCGGCCGCATGATGAAAAAGACGCGTTGTACCGGGCGTGTTGGTCGCCAACACAGCGAGGCTTCGGCCAGCCTCGCCGAGGATCTCGCCCAAGGTCGGCGCATCCATCAGGCGGCCTTCGTCCTCCCGAATCAACCGTCCCAGCACGGCAGCGTCGGAGGTGTCGATGTAGCGATGCGGATGGACCTCCCGATCGACGTACTTGTTGCCGACCAAGCCGTGGCGGTCCGTCGTCGCGCCGGTCACCAGACTGGGAAACGCGGATCGCGTCTCGCTCGGGTAGATCGTATTGTGCCGCGTGAGCGTGGCGCCGATCCGTTGCAATCGGCATATGTTTGGCGTGAGGGTTTGGTGAATGAGATCCGGGCGGAGCCCGTCGAAACTCACCACGACAAACCGGTTTCTTGAATCGTCCGTCACCATTTTTCCCTTGACTCAGCCGATATCTAGCCTAGTAGGCTAGACTTCATTGCTTCCTTTGCTTCGCCGTCAATCAGAATAGTATTCTAGACTAGATTGGGCGAATGTGATGTGAAGAGTGTGTGACAAGCGCAAGGCACGTCGACTTGAAGAGGGCCCGGCTTCTCGTGGAAGTCGAACAGTCGAGGATGGACAATGGATAATAATGGCGTCGCCCTTTGGCGGCAGATCAGCCAAACGCTCGCGAGCGAAATCGATGAGGGCGTGCTGTCACCGGGGGATCGTCTGCCGGCCAGCGCTGATCTTGCCTCGCGGTTCGGCGTCAACCGCCATACGGTCCTGAAAGCCATTTCCCATCTACAGGGCGAGGGACTCGTCCGGACCGAGCGTGGTGGCGGCATCTATGTGGAGAAGGTCATTCCCTATCGAATGGGAGCCCGAACGCGGCTTGAAGAAAACTTGCTCGAATTCAGCTTGGCTCCCAGTCGCGAGATCCTGTCTGTCCTGGACCTGCGGGCGCCGAAAAAGGTCGCGAAAGCGCTCCAGATCGAGCCGGGCGATCCGACCGTTCTCGTGACGCTAGTCGCCACGGCCGACGAAATCCCGGTCAGCCTCAACCAGAATTATTTTCCGACCGCACGTCTGCCGAATATCGGATCGGCGTTCCGTGAATTGACGGAATCGAAGGAGCAGAACCTCGCCACCCGGGCCGTGCTCGATGCACAAGGCGTCACCGATTTCCGGAGACGATCCGTCCGAATTCGAGGACGAACGCCGACCCAGAACGAAGAACAACGCCTGCGCATGCCGCCCAATGAATGGGTTTTCGAGGTCGAGGTGACGAACGTCGACGCCGACGGCATTCCTATTGCCTACGGCGTCACGTCTTTCTGTATCAGCAGGGTCGAATTCACCATGGAGTTTGACGGCGAGTGAGCCAACGAGCGTCCCGGTGGCCCGCGCCCTTTTTGTCCCTCTGTCATATGGAAGTAGCAGAAGCCCGCCTTATGGCGGGCTGATGTGCTGATTTTTCTGGGGCAGGTTTGGCTGCGGGGCCCCGCAACTGCCTTAACTTGCTCTTGGAAATCAGCCAACTCCCTGTGTAAAGGCTCCTATGTCTGGGCCGGTTTTGGGACGGTTCTCTAGATTGTCTTCGGCAGGGGTGCCCGCATGTTGAGGGCCTGGTTGGGGCGGAGGTGCTTGTATTGGCGGAGCCATTGATTGATGGCAGCCTGGGCCTGTCGGATCTTGACGAACCACTCGGCGTTAAGGACTTCGCGCCGCAGCGCTGCTCCGATATCCCGATGCTGCGGCAAACCCCCACCGCTGTGTCCGTCGTCAGGGATTTTGGCACAAATGGCTGCCCGCTGTAGTGGAGGCTCTGGCCCATCTGGGTTTTCATTTTCGGCTGCGGCCTTGCGATGCAGAAATCCCGCCGCTCGCCCCATAGCATCTTCACAGACTGAGGCATCGGAGTACCGGAAAAAAGACCCAATCCCACGGATCGGACCCTTTTGTTGTCCTTCCTGGGCCGAAGGAGCGAGGCTAAACGGCCTCGGAGGGGTTTCGCCTCCGGGGAACTGGATGATGATCTCGACCATCGGCCGGACGAGTGGGAACGCCCCCTTGCGCCCTTCCCAACCTTATGGCTTGGCGGCGCTGACGACGATTTCGACCAAGGTGCTCGGCGCCAATCCAACGCTGACGCACGCCCGTGTCGGCGGGTTGGCGGTGTCGATCCAGCCCTTCCAAACCTCGTTCATGGCGGCTTTGTTTTTCATGTCCGACAGGTAGACGGTGGCCGTCAGCAATCGCGACTTATCCGTGCCGGCGGCTTCCAAGAACCGGTCGATCTTGGCAAGGGTCTGCCGGGTTTGATCTTCGATCGAATTTGTTTTCTTGTCGGCGGCCATTCCGGCCAGATTGACGGTTTCACCGTGGACAACCACACGGCTCATGATCTCTCCGGGCTCAATCCTTGTAATCTCCATGATCCTCGAACCTCCGTTGTTTGTTGGTCTTCAGTGCCCGCACCGTTCCCGTTCGGGCCGCCAACCCTTACGCCTGCTCGATATCCGGCATCGCGGCTGCGGCCTCTTCGATTTTGGCCAGGGTTTCGATGCTGATCGGTTTGATCGGCGGCCGCGGGCGCAGGAAGCCGACCTCGGCCATGGATTTTCCGCCGGCCCGGGCGGTGAGACGCGCCACGGTGTCGCCGCACTGGCGCCCCTGACAGGGGCCCATGCCGGCGCGCAGGAAGGCCTTGACCTGGTTGGGACCCATACAGCCGAGTTGCGCAGCCTGGCGCACCTGCCCGGCCGTGATCTCTTCGCACCGGCAGACCAGGACGTCATCTTCGAGTTCGGCATCCAGGCAGGACTCGGGCGAATACAGGACCTCCAGGAACGGGCGCACCCGCCTGTCGCGCCGCAGAAAGGCCCGATCAGGCGCTGCTTGACCGTCACGTTCCGCGGTGTCGATACGCCCCAAGGCCCGTGCCGCCTCGAGCGCCGCCAAGCGTCCCGCATGCGCCGCCGCCTGTGCCCCCCAGATTCCGGCGCAGTCCCCGGCTACGGCGATGCCGTCGACCGATGTATTGCCCCATTCGTCCGTCCGGGGACGCCAGCATACTTGGCGGGCGTCCCATTCATGATCGATGCCGATGGACCGGCTCAGACTGGTGTTCGGAATGACCCCGAAATGAACCATCAGAAGGCCGGTATCGATTCGATGCCTCCGGCCTGCCGCGCTGTAGGTCACGGCCTCCAGGCGCTCCCCACCGACGGCGCGAAGGTCTCGTACGGCCCCCGTGACCGCCACGCCCGCTTTGCGGATCTCCCGCATATAGCTCAGGCCTTTGCCGATGTAGTTGCCGGCCGTCAGGGCCGCCGGCAGATAGGGTGCGGCGCGCACATAGTTTGCGCGCGGGGTCATGTCGAGGACCGCCTTGAGGGACACGCCCGCCCGCACATATTGCGCGGCGATCAAGAACAGCAACGGCCCGGTTCCCGCCAGGACGACCCCGTCCGAGGGCACGACCGCCGCCGACTTCAGCAGGATCTGCCCCGCGCCCGCCGTCATCACACCGGGCAGGGTCCAGCCCGGAAACGGGACCGCGCGTTCCTGGCTGCCCACCGCGATCAGGATCCGGTCCGCCGTCACGATGCGGGCTTTGCCGTCGGAGGCCAGGCCGATTCCGCGATCTGTCCCGACCATCCAGACGTCGGTGCCGCCGAGATGCCGGGCGCCGCTGGCGCGAAACGCCCACACAAGGCCCTCTCCGATCCGATAGTCGTCCCCGAGTATGTTCGAGTCGGACAACGGCGATTGTTCGATCGATCGGTAGATCTGCCCGCCAAGGGTCGGCTGTTCGTCCAGAACCACCGCCGCCACGCCGGTTTGAGCCGCCAGCGCCGCCGCCGCCAATCCGGCGGGACCGGCCCCGATCACCGCAAATTCGAAATGCTCAGCCATCTTTTTCCGTACCCACCTGCAAGCCGACGACCGAACCCGCCCCGTTCTGCCGCCGAATGACCATGCCTTCGGCGACGGGGACCATACAGGCCTGGCGATTGGGGATGCCGTCGATCTCCATCAGACATTCGAAGCAGACGCCCATCAGGCAATAGGGCGCGCGCGGGGCACCCGATACCGGCGTCGTGCGACAGTGGCCGATCCTGTCCGCCAGCACGGCGGCGGCAACGGTTTCATCCTTCGGAACACGGCGGGATTCGCCATCGATTTCAATGGTGACCCATTCCGAATCCGGTTCACGCAATCTTTTGAACATCGAACCTCCCCATGCGGTAACACGCTAGGTCGGGCCCCAGATCACCGTCGGCGATCTTGGCCGCGAGCGCATTGACATGCACGGCGGCCAAGGTCACGCCGCTGTGCGAATTCACGATGAATGCGTTCGGCAGATCGGGGATCGCGTCATAGATGGGATAGCGGTCGTGCGGCATCGGCCGCAGGCACCCCCACGCGCGAACGATTCGAACCGACTTCAGGAACGGATAGGTTCGCACGGCATTGCGGGCGATATCGCCGATGACATTGGGCGTGACCGTCGCGTCGAACCCCACGTCCTCGAAGGAATCGCCGAACATGATCGACCCTTCACTGGTTTGGCGGATGACATGGCTCAGCATCGGAAGGACGGGTGCGACCCGTTGCGAAACCAGGATCTGCCCGCGCGACGGCGCCATCGGTACCGTCAGTCCGATGAGAGCGCCGATCTGAATGTTGCCGAGACCCGCCGCAAGCACAAGACGATCACACTGGAACTTCTCCTGGCCGGCCGTCACGACCGTTCGCGCGCCCTGCGACCCTAGGGCCGTGACCTTGCGGTTCTGCAGATAGACACCGCCGCGCATCTTGAAGGCCTTGTGCAAGGCATGGAGAAGGCGCAACGGGTTACAGTCACCGTCGTCCGCGCAATAGATGGCGGCCGTCACGTCGGGACCGACCATGGGCATCTGTTTAAGCAATTGCGGGCGGTCCCAGACTTCATAAATGACTCCCGGACCCTCCGCCACGGCGTTGATTCTTTCCAGCACGCCCATTCTTTCGGCGAAGTGCGTGTCGCCGAGGCAATAGTAAAGCCCACCACACTTGGCGTATTCGGTGTCCACGCCCGTCAATTCCTGCAGATGCGCGGCAAATTCGGGCCAAAGCTCGGTCGACAGCCGCGTCCAATCCACATAGTGCGGCATGCCGTCGCCTTTCCCGCTCAGCCAGACCAGGCCGAAAGTTCCACGCGACGCCCGGAAGGCGACATCGCCCTCGTCGAGGACCGCCGTATCGAGGCCCCGTTCGAGGAGCCCGCAGGCGACGGCAATGCCGGTCAATCCGCCGCCCACGACAAGTGCGTCAAAGCCCTGCACCACGCCCTATCCTTTCTTCTTCCGTTTCAGTTCCTTCTGTGCGGCCGACTTTGGCCGTACGTACCGTCACATTGTCGACCCTTGCGACGAAGGCCGTGCCTCGTCGCCCGAAAAACGGCCGATATCGAATGGCTCGAGCCGCAGGTTCGAGCCCGCCCCGCTCGCCAGTTCGGCCAGGATGCGCCCGACGATCGGGCCCAGCTGGAAACCGTGGCCCGAAAAGCCGAACGCATGGAAGACGCCCGGACTCGTTCGGCTTGGGCCGATGACCGGAATTTCATCCGGCATGTAGGCTTCGATACCAGCCCAAAAACGGACGACGGGAATCTCGCGTAGATCGGGAAAGACGTCCGAGACCGTTCGGCCGCTCCGTGCCAGTCGCGCATAGTCCAGCCGGGTTGTTTCCCGGTCCCGATCCGCGGTCGTCCGCAAGGCGCCCCCGATCAGGACCGACCCGTGTTCGGTCTGCTTGAACGACAGCGCGCGGCTGGCCAGGCCAACGACGGGATCATTGAAATGCGGAACACGGGCCGTAACAATCATCATCAGGCCGACAGGCTGAAGCGGCACCGTTTCGCCGAGCCACCCGGCGATGACGTCCGCCCAGGCCCCCGCGCAGTTTACAAGAATGGGTGCCTGATAGACCCCGTCTGTGGTGACCGCCGCCCACTTGTCGGCCTGCCGGTCAAGGGCCGTCACGCGGGTGAACTCCCGAAAAGTTACGCCAAGACTTTCCGCCTTCGTTCGGAATGCCTTGGTGGTGCGGAAGGGATTCGCGAATCCGTCGCCGCGGCACACCAGGCCGCCGACGATATGCGGCGCGATCGCCGGCACAAGCCGGCGCACTTCGGCGCGGTCGATCATTTCCTCGTGTTCAAAGCCAAGATCTCGGACAAGACGCTGGCGTTCCTCGAGGATACGGATGTCCTTGTCATTTTCCGCCGCCTTGACATGGGCGGTGGAATGGAAGCCGCAGGAATCGTCGACGAGCCCTTCGATGTCCTGCCAGAGTTCGCGCGAGGCCTGGGCCAGGGGAATCTCCGCTGGGTGACGCATCAGACGCCGGACACCGCCCGCATTGACGCCGGATGCGTGGCGCCCGACGGTATTCTTTTCGATCACCAGAACCTGCTGGCCCCGCATGGCGAGATGAAGCGCCGCCGAGCATCCGTGCAGGCCGCCTCCGATCACGATGGTGTCAAATGTACGGGTCATCGGTTCCGTGCTTTCCGCCCACGGTGGTCCCCCCCCTGTTCCGATCGGGCCGTACCGACGGCGGTGCGTTTCCATCCGCCGCGAGCGCTTGCGCAACGAGTTCCGCGCCGTAGGCCCGTTCGGCCGCCCCATGCGATGTCTTTCCGTCCCGCATGTCCCTGGCGATCAGGGCCAGCGACCGCTCGGTCGGTGGACCGTAACCGCCGCCGCCCGGAGTCTCGAGGCGCATCGACTGATCGTTCGGCAGAACAAGATTTGCGGTTCGCGAACTCAGTATGTCTTCGCACGGTGTCCCGGAATTTTGGATCAATCGGGCTTTCCCGCCTTCGTGTCCGCCGTCCACACCGGCGGCGCCGATGAAGTGGCTGTCCGAACGCACGGAGAAAATGGTGTCGTCATGTAACGACCGGATCTGGCGCGCGATTCCCGTGCCCCCGCGCCGGCGCCCCGGCCCGCCCGAATCCACGACACAGGCATATTCGTCCACACGCAGGGTGTACTCGTGCTCCAGCGCCTCGGCAGGAAGGTTCGAGGTATTGGTCACGTGCACATGCACGCAGTCCATGCCGTCCGTGTCGTAGCGCGCCCCCGATCCGCCGCCGATCGTCTCGACATAGACATAGGTGCCCGGCCGCTTGCGATACGGACCCGAAAAGACCATAGCCGGCAAGAGGTCATTGCCGGAGGCCATCACCTTTTCTTCCGGCAGAAGCCCGCGGAAGGCGCCGAAGATGGCGCCGGCGATCTTCTGGCAGGTGATGGAGCGCGCTCCGACCGGGCTTGGAAAGCGCGGTCGAGTAATGGTGCCTTCGGGGCTAGTGATCTTGATGGCGTCGAAAAAACCACTGTTGGGCAGCAGTTCCGGACACAAAAGGGTCTTGACCGAATAGAAAACCGTGGCGTGCAGGGCGCTCTCGGTAACATTCATGGCGCCCCGGGTCTGCACCCCCGAACCCGTGAAGTCGATCTCAAGGGAATCTCCGTCCACCCGAACCGTGGCCTGTAACGGGACGGGATCGCCCCCGATTCCGTCGTCGTCTAGATACGTAGTGAAACCGTAGCTGCCGTCCTTCAGCTCGGCCACGCTTTTGCGCAGGCGGTTCCCGGTATAGGTCAGGATATCGTCGATTGACTGCTCGACATTGTCGATCCCCATGCGCGCGACGAGGTTACGGACCATCGCCGCGCCCTTTTCGTTGACCGCAGCCTGTGCCCGGAGGTCGAGGGCGCGGTCGGCGGGCTCGCGCGTGTTCTGAACAATGAGATTGAGCAGACTTTCGTCCAGGCGGCCCTCTCGGACGAGACGGATCACCGGCAGCCGGAGGCCCTCCTCGAAAATGCTGCGCGACTTACAGGAAATGGAGCCGGGAACCGTTCCGCCGAAATCCGAATGGTGCCCGATATTCGCCGTGAAGAAACGGACGCTGCCGTCGCCGAAGACGGGCGTGACCAGGGCGATGTCCGGAATGTGCGTGCCCCCCGCCAGATAGGGGTCGTTGCAGATAAAGGCGTCGCCTTCCTTAATTTCCGAAGGATCGTAGCGGCCCAGGACAGCCCGCACGCCGCCCAACAGGGACCCCAGATGTAGGGGAACGTGAGAGGCCTGGGCGATCAGGCGGCCGCGAACGTCGAACAGGCCGACCGAGCAGTCGCGCCGCTCCTTGATATTGGTCGAGAATGAAGACCGCACGAGCAGATTGCCCATGTCCTCGGTGATCGACAGAAGCTGATTGCTGAACACTTCCATGCCGACCGGATCGTGCAGCGACCCGGACGCCACCACCGCTGCGGCCGTGCCCCGTCCGCGGGAAAGGCCGGTATCACGCGTCATCGTCTTAGTCCGCCTGCGCGCGGTCCTTGTGCTCCGCCGCGGGGAGGGACTCCAGGGCGCGCCGCACAAGATCCGGGCCATAGTCCTTCTCGGCCTTCTCCCTGGACATCTTGCCACCGACAAGATCCCTTGCCAGGAGATGCAGCGGCCGTTCCGCGACCGGGCCGAAGCCGCCGCCGCCGCCGGTCTCCAAGCGGATGGATTCGCCCGCCTTGAGGACGATATGCGCGACCTTGGAGCCCAGCATTTCCTTTTCGGGCGTTCCCCTGTTCTGGACCAGCCGGGCCTTCTCGCCATCGCCACCGCCCCGGGTTCCCGGCGCGCCGATATAGTGGCAGTCGGAACGCACGGAGAAGATGACGCCGTCCGCCCGCGCCCGCACCTGCCGCGCCAGCCCCAACCCGCCCCGGAACCGACCGGCACCGCCGGAATCCGCGACAAATGCATATTCGTCGACCAGCAGGGAGTATTCGTGCTCCAGCGCCTCGGCCGGAAGGTTGGTGGAATTTGTGATGTGAAGATGTATCCCGTCCATGCCGTCGGCGTCGTGACGGGCGCCAGCGCCGCCGCCGACGGTTTCCAGATAGACATAGGTGCCGGGCCGATCGGTCCGCTCGCCGGAAAACACGATCGCCGGCACCGAATCATGGCCGCACGCCATGATCCGGTTCTCGGGGAGGACCGACTGCAAGGCGCCCAGAATGGCGCCCGCCACCTTGTTGGCCGTGATGCTCCGAGCGCCGGTGGCCGCCGGGAAACGGGGATCGACGATCGTTCCCTCAGGCGCCACGATCTCGATGGCGTCGAAAAAACCACTGTTCGGCGGCAGGTTGGGGTCCAGAGCCGTTTTCACGGCATAATAGGCGGTGGCGCGCATGGCACTTTTCGTCATGTTCATGGCGCCGCGGGCCTGCGGTCCCGAGCCGGTGAAGTCGAGCAGCAGCCGCTCGCCCGCGATCGTGACGGTGGCCTTGATCGGAACCGGATCGCCAGCCAGGCCGTCGTCATCGAGATAGCGGATGAAACTGAAAGTCCCATCCGCAAGATCGGCGATCCGGAGGCGAAGCCGGCGATGGGTATATTCCAACAAATCGTCGATGGAACGCTCGACGGTTTTCAGCCCCATCTGCTTGACCAGCTTGTGGATCATCTGCGCGCAGCGTTCATTGGTCGCGATCTGCACTCGGAAATCGAGGTCTCGGTCCTCCGGCTCCCGCGTGTTCTGGACCAGCAGGTGCATCAGGTCCTCGTCGATCTCGCCGGCGCGCGCAATCCGGACCACCGGAATGCGGATTCCCTCCTCGAAGATGGTGCGCGCGGTTCCGGAAATGGAGCCGGGCACGCTGCCTCCCACGTCGGAATGATGACCGACATTGGCCGCGAAGAACCGGACCTTTCTCTCGCTGAAAATCGGCGTGATCACGGTCACGTCCGGCTGATGGGTGCCCCACGCCAGGAAGACGTCGTTGCAGATGAAGGCGTCGCCCTCGACCATGTCCTCGATCGCGCAGGCTTCGAGCACCGCTTCGACGCTTCCCAGCAGCGACCCCAGATGCATCGGCATGTGCGAGGCCTGCGCGACGCAGCGGCCGCGATAGTCGAACAGGCCGACTGAACAGTCGCGCCGTTCTTTGATATTGGTCGAAAAGGAGGACCGGATCAGGGTGTTTCCCATGTCCTCGGTGATGGTCAGCAGCCGGTTGCCGAACACCTCGGTCAGGATAGGGTCGAAGGTCGAACCGCCGGTGGTATCGGCGGAAGATTTATCGGACATGTCGTCAAGCCTCTCCGCGTCTCAGTCTTCAGGATTGATAGTAATGACGATATTGCCGATGCGGTCCACATAGGCTGATTGGAGGGGGAAGATGATCGTCGTCGAGCTCATCTCCTCGACCACGGCCGGGCCGCTGAAGCGCACCTCGACGGGCAGCCGCGCGCGGTCGTAGATATTGGTCGGCGTCCAGCCCCAGCGCTGCCCGAAATAGACCTCGCGCTGCTCAAGGATCGCGTCCTCGATCACGCCGCCGGGTTCCCGGGGCCGCAGGCCCGCCTTCGTCACCTTGCCAACCGCCTTCAGCCGGCAATTGACGATCTCGACCGAGCGGTCCGCGATGGCATAGCCGTATTCCAGGGTATGCGCCGCCTCGAAGCCCTTGAGGAATTCCGCCAGGCCCACCGGCGTGACCGCGTCCATCTCGACCTTCACTTCATGGTTCTGGCCCTGATAGCGCGCCTCGACCAGCGGCCGGAACGCGCGCTCGCCGACGGGCACCTTCTCCTGTTCGAGCCAGGTATTGCCCTCCTCGAACATCTCGTCGAACAGGGTGCAAACCCGCTCCCACGCCTTCTGGTCGGCATCGGCGATCTCGGTGCGCACGAAGTCGAAGCTGATGTCCGTCAGCAGCATGCCCCGCGCGCACATGGTTCCCGGTTCGTGCGGCACGATCACTTTCGGGATGCCGCATTCCTCGGCCAGTTCCGTGGCATGGAGGGGCCCCGCGCCGCCATAAGCGAATAGGGCGAAGTGATTGATACTGTGGCCACGTTCGGTGGACACCGACCGAATGGCGCGCGCCATGTTCGCATTGGCGATGCGGATGATGCCGTCGGCCACGTCCTCCAGGGTGAGGCCGAGCGGCCGCGCCAACCGCGCCTCGATCACCTGGCGCGCCGCCTGTTCGTCGACCGTCATCCGCCCCTGCAGCAGGGTCTTCGGGTTCAGACGGTGAAGACAAACATTGGCGTCGGTCAGGGTCGGCTCCGTACCCCCCGCGCCATAGGCCACTGGCCCCGGATGGGCGCCCGCGCTATGGGGGCCCACCTTGAGCGCCCCGGCGTCGTCGATCCAGGCGACGCTGCCGCCCCCGGCTCCGATGACATTGATGTCGATCATCGGCATCTTGATCGGATGGCCCGAGATAAGCCGCATGGAGGTGAACAGCGGCTGGGATTCGTGGACCAGCGAGACGTCGGTGCTGGTGCCGCCGACGTCAAAGGTCACCAGATTGGGGAATCCGGCCACCTTGGCGATCTCGGTCGCGCCGATCACCCCGGCCGCGGGTCCGGAAAGACAGGTGCGTACCGGATATTCGCGCACCGTCTGGACCGACATCAGGCCGCCATTGGAATGGATGGTCAGGGGTTCGAGATCGAGCCCCAGTTCCGCGATGCGTTCGAGGAACCGTTTGAGATACCGCTGGATCCGCGGCCCCAGATACGCGTTGATGACCGTCGTCGAGAGCCGCTCATACTCGCGGAATTCGGGAAGGACCTCCGAGGACAGGCTGATATAGGCATCGGGAAACAGCGCCTCGATCACTTCGCGGGCCCGCTCTTCGTGGTCGGGCATGCGGTAGGAATGCAGGAAACAGACGGCGACCGCCGAAACGTTCGCCGCCTTGAGATTCGCCACGGCGGCCTCGAGCTGGTCATTCTCAAGCGGCGTGATGATGTCGCCGTCGGGGCCCACTCGCTCCTCGATTTCGAGACGGTGCTCGCGTGCCACCAGAGGGGTCGGCTTCGTGACGCTGTAGTCGTAAAGATGGGGCCGCGCCTGGCGCCCGATCTCGAGGACGTCGCGGAAACCCTTCGTGGTGAGAAGCCCCGTCTTCGAGCCCCGCTCCTCGATCACCATGTTCGTCGCGACGGTGGTGCCGTGCGCCAGGTGACTGACCCGCGCCGTCGGGACGGCGTGCATGGCCAGCAGATCGGACACGCCCTTCTGGATCGCTTCGGACGGATCCTCGGGCGTCGACGCGACCTTGTAATAGTGCACGTCTAATGTTTCTTCATTCAATATTGAGAAATCAGTAAAGGTTCCACCAACATCAACACCAATTCTGTACATTTCTTCAATTCTCCTAATGAATTTCAGTATACGTCAGAAAACACCTAGTACTAAAAAACCTGCAGTTTTTAGTATTTCAATGCCGCTATCCATTTTCCAATACTTTCTTAACAAGCGGCTATGCGAAAAAGGCATACCCCTCATGTGACATGCGGCACGTCCGTCGATCACATTTCGCCCCCCTTGTCCGCCATCAGTTCGCTCTCTCGCCTGAAGCCCAGATTGCGGACCGCCCTTTTGAGCTGACCGATCAGTCCCTTGGCGGCGGGCGACAGCGACACGCCCTTGCGGAGAAAGATTCCGAAAGACCGGGTCACGAAGCCCCACCGTCCCTCTAATTCGACCAAGCTGCCGCGCCGCAATTCACCCTCGACCATGACCGTGGGAAACGCGGCGATCCGGTCTGTATGGAGAACCAGATACTTGGTCACGTGCAGCGACGCGGTCTCCACCGCGAAACCCGGCAGATCAAGCCCTTCCACGCGGAACACGTTTTTCAGCCGCGGCCGCAGCAGGGAGACCTCCGTCGGCAGCACCCATTTGCAGTGGACGAGGTCATGCAGCGTGATGGCAGCATGCTTGGCGATGGGATGGTCGGGACGGGCGACGATGACTAGACGGTCCGTAAACAGTTCTTCCTGCAGGAGACCCGGTTCGTCCTCTTCGAAGGACATGTTGGCGATGACGAAGTCGAAATACCTGTCCGCCAACTGCTCTAGCAGCGGCACCTTGATGGCTTCGACGAACTCGACGGTCACGTTCGGCCACCGCGCTACGAAGGACTCCAGGGCCATCGGAACGATGCGCTCGACGAGCACGGGGCTGGCGCCGAAGCAGACCTTTCCCGTATCCGTGCCGCGCAGGGATTCGATCTCGTAAAGCCCTTCCTGCAGGGACGCCTCGACCTTCTGCAGATGCGGCAGAAGCGCCTTTCCGAAATCGTTCGGCAGAACGCCCGACGAGGTCCGATCGAGCAGCGGCACCCCCAATCGCTCCTCCATGAGCTTGATGCTCCGGGTCAGTGCCGGCTGCGAGATATGGAGTTCGTCGGAAGCCTTGTTGATGCTTCCGCAGCGGATCACAGAGAGGAAATTGAGGAGATGGGTCAAGGGGACCTTGCGCGAGATCATGGCATCGCCCCAAATGGTAGAGCCATCGTTCCGACCATGCTCCTTGCCTTGTGTCCTGCCGCGTGGGCTCGGGTCCGCATGAGGGGAAGCCTATTCCTGTTCGATCTTCCCCTTGGCGGTTTTCCACATGCGGCGGGTGAACCAGATCGATATGCCGGCCATGACCAAAAAGCCCCAGAAGATCGGCCTTTCGAAAAGCAACAGGGGAGACAGTTCGATAACCTGGCGGGCCGAGCGTTCGATGAGCGGCCCCAGGACATAGGCCAGCACCAGGGGCGCCAAAGGCCAGTTGGCCCGGGACAGCGCCCATCCCAGCAGGCCGAAGATCACCGTGACCCAGACGTCGAAAAGGCTGCTGCGGATACTGAAAGACCCCACCAGACAGATGGTCAGGATGACCGGCGAGAGGATGCCCTGGGGGATCGTCGTGATCCGCGCCCACAGACCGACGAGCGGCAGATTGAGGACGACTAGAATGACATTGGCGATGAAGAAGCTGCCGATGACGGTCCAGGTGAAATCCGCATGAACCGTGAACAGCATGGGCCCGGGGATGAGGCCATAGACGGTCAGGGCGGCCAGGATGAGGGCCATGGTGGGGCCCGTCGGGATGCCGAGCGCCATGAGCGGCAGAAGGTTTGACATGGCGGCGGCGTTGTTCGCCGCTTCCGCCGAGGCGACTCCCTCGATGGCGCCTTCCCCGAACTTCTCGGGGGTTTTCGACCGCTGCTTCTCGATAGAATAGGACAGGAAGGAGGTAACGGACGGCAGCATGCCCGGCAAGAGGCCGAGCGGAAAAGCCAGTACCGTCGCACGGCCGCCCGCCGCCAAGCCATCGCGCAGTTCCTCGCGATTGGGCATCAGCTTGCCGATCTTCTTCGGCGCCTCGGGAGTGCCGGCATGCTCCTCGTAGAGACGGAGCACCTCGCCGACGCCGAAAAGCCCGATCATCACGGGCACGATCGAAAAGCCCTGCAAAAGGGTCTCGCTGCCGAAGGTCAGGCGTCCGAAGTTGGCCGAATCATCGTAGCCCACGGAAACCAGCACCATCCCGACGATGGCGACGATGGCCCCTCGAATCAACGAAGGTCCGGACAGGGCGGCGATGGCGGTCAGGCTGAACAGGCCCAGGCCGAGATACTCCGCCGGTCCGAAGACCAGGGCGAGGCGGGCCATCGGGGGGCCGAGGATGGCGATCAGGGTCGCCCCCACGATTCCGGCCATGAACGAAACGATGGCGGCGATGGCCAGGGCCGGGCCCGGCCGGCCCTTCTTGGTCATCTTGTGGCCGTCGAGCGCCGTGACGACCGCCGAGATCTCGCCGGGCACATTGACCAGGATGGCGGTGGTGGACCCCCCATACATGGCGCCATAGTAAATGGCGGCCAGGGTGATGATCATCCCGGTCGGGGGCAGATAGGTGGTGAAGGGAAACAGGATCGCGACCGAGGATGTCGCGCCGATGCCGGGAAGAACGCCCACGAGCGTGCCGATCAAACAGCCGACGAACGCATAGATGAGATTCTCGAATGTGAGGGCCGCGGCAATGCCTTCGAACAGAAGCTCCAATACTTCGTTCCTCTTCGTGATCGATTACAATTCGGGCCAGGGAAGAATTCCCTGCGGCAGCACGATGATGAGCTTCGCCCAGAACCAGGCGGAGCCCACCGCGAAAACGGTCGCGAAAGCGATGCTGCTCACCCAGCGATAATTGGCCAGGCCGCGCATATAGGCGGTGACGGCCAGGAGCGTGCTCAGGAGATACCCCAGGTGCGGCATCAGCAGGACATAGCCGCACAGGATGCCGAAGGCAGCGGCCACATAGATGGCGCCGTGGCTGTTGTCCCAGTCTTCCCCGGGCTCCCGGCGCCAGTAGACATAGGTGAAGACGGCAAGCAGGACCCCCAGAAGAATCTCGAACCCGCCGGACTCCAAGGCCCGCATGCGTTCCTTCCAGGTGCTGGCAAGGGCGATGCCGTCCGCGATGACCACGACGGACAGAGTCATCAGCACGCCGATCTCGATAGGCTTTGTGCGCACTGTCGCCGCTCCTCCCTCTCGTGATCCTAAAGCCGGATGATTCCGACGGTGTCCCGTATCTCCACCGCGGTCCCAAAGCCTCGGCAGAGGTCTTGAAGATGCGCCAGAATCTCGCCGCCGACCGCCGGGTCCGCCAGCATCGGCCGGCCGCGCTGCCCCCAGGAGGTGCCGAATCCCAACTCGACCGGATAAAGCCGGATTTCCCGCGGCTTCCAGTCTTCCCACCGGGTGACGGCGATGACGGTCCGCCAGATCGAGGGATCGGCCGGAAATCCGCGGGTTTCGTCGGCGCTGCGGGCCGACATCCAATCGGCCGCGACGGCATCCATCCCCAGGCCCATCCTGTCGTAGCTTTCCTGCGGATAACACATGAAGTTCTCTTCTTGAAAAATGAAGTCACCAAGACTGTAAAAAATGGGGCATCTTTTGTATATTTCAATTCCTCGTAAATGATGATATCCGTGTCCTATAATAATATTCGCGCCTTCATCAATGCAGGCGTGGGCGAATTCTATCGCGAAATCCGCGGGGAGGTCGGGTTCATCGCCGGCCTCGTGGCTGTGCAGGCTGACGATGACATAGTCGGCCTGGCGCGCGGCCGCCCGCACCCATTTCAGATTGTCCTTCAAGTCCCGCTGATTGCAGCGGGTATTGGTCCGGAACGGTTCGCCGACCTCGAATACCTTGTCGAACAGGTGGAACTGGTTCTCGGTGTCGTCATAGATCCGCCCGTAATAGCCTTGCGTGTTCTCGCGCTCTTTCTCCGCCTCCCAGCCGACAAGGCCGCTGATGCGGCGAAGATCGTCGAGGGACTTTCGGTCCACGGTGTAAACCGTATCGAATCCCAGGCAGTTGAGGCCCGGGCGCCCTTGCATGTCGGGGCGCTGTTCCCCGGCCCGCCAATGGGGCTCGAAGGTGGAATTCACCGAGATCATGGCAACACGGCCCCGCGGCGTATCCAGGAAGCCCGGCATGCGCGCCTCCTGCAAATTGCTTCCGATTCCCGCATAGGGTAGGCGGTGGTCGTTCAGGTGCTTGATGGTGGTGCGGATGCCCTCGTAGCCGAAATTATAGGCGTGATTGTTCGACAGCGAGACGATGTCGATGCCCGCCCATTTCAGGTCCTCAAGCAGCGCCGGCGCGCACCCCGCATGGGTACCGACAAGATAGGCCGGCGGGTGCTCGTAGTCGTGGACCAGGATCTCGAGATTGGCGAAGGTGCAGTCCGTATCGCGGAGGATCTCCACCATGCGGAGGAAAGGCTCTTCCTTGAAAAGAGAGAGGGGGCGGCTGAGGATCGCGTCCCCAACCGCACCCAACACGAAATTGCCTTGAGTCGCTTCGTAGACCATTCCACGCCCGAACGGTTCGTCTTGTCGAAGTCGTTTTTCTACGTGTCCGCGAATGGCGGCTATTTGCCAGCCAAGGCTTTGTAGAACTCGGCTTCCTTAAGGACGAACCCGCGGGTGTCCTGGGGCGACTTATAGAACGGGTAGTGCGCAATCTTCTCCATCTCGGCGATAAATTCGGGATCCTTCGAAAGCTTCAGCGCCACCTCGTTCAAACGGTTCACGACCTCGTCCGGCAGGCCCGGAGGGCCCGAAACGCCGTACCAGTTGACGAGATCGAGATCGGGGAAGCCGGCCTCGGCGGTGGAGAGAACGTCGGGCAGGGCGCTGACCCGCTGCGTGCCCGTCACGGCGAGCGCCTTGATGTCGCCCGAGCTCACCAAGGAGATCATAGATCCGGCACCGCCGCCGCTCATCATGATGTGTCCGCCGGCGACCGCGATCTTGGCCGGCCCGGCGCCCTCGAAATCGACAGGTTTGATGGTGGAGGTGTCGATTCCCGCCAACTGGAAGAACCGCTTGTTCACCATGTCGGTGAAGCTCGACCCGCCGCCGCGATAATAGGTGAACTCGCCCGGGTTCGCCTTGATGAAGTCGGCCATATCCTTCAGCGAATTCCACGGCAGGTCGCCATTGACGACGATGGCGTTCGCGCCGCCCGCGATCAGCGGCCCAAAGGTCCGGGCGCCGATGTCGATGGGAACGGGATCGAGGATCGCCTTGATGGCACTGGCCGCTTGCTGCTCCTGAAGAAGAATGTAGCCGTCGGGGGGCGAGTCCATGACATAGTTGATGGCCGGGATCTGGTTGCCGCCCGGCTTGTTGATCACATTCACGGGCACGCCCAGCTCCTTGGAGAAGAAAGGCGTGATGGCGCGGGCAATGACGTCGCTGCCGCCGCCGGGAGCGAAAACGACGACCCATTGGATGGCCTTTTCCGGCCAAGCGGCGTGTCCAGCTCCCGGAAGAGCGGAAACCGCGAGTGCGGTCGCGACGGCAGCCGTCCCCATTTTCAGGGCTCGTAAGAATTTCAGAGTCATATCAACACTCCCTGTACGTGAATTAGGCATTGTCCAAACGTTTCCTCGCAGAATTTCTGCCGTTGTTTTTTGTTGCAATTTTCTTGTTGAACCCAGCCTCGTTTGTTGAATGCTAATTCTTCCAAACCTCCTTGAAGACGCGCATCCAATTGCCGCCCAGGATCTTCTTGACGGCGGCGTCGTCATAACCGCGCTTGATCAGCCCCCGGGCGACATTCGGCATCTTGGCGTGGCTGTCCAACCCCTGCGGGAAGGGGTCGTAGCGATCGGTCGGCCCGACGCCGAAAACGTCGGGCCGCTGCGCCCGAACCAGGCGAAGATTGGAATCCCTGGTCAATTCCAGCGTCTGAGCGGAATAGGTCGCCATATCGGTCCCGATGCCGACATGATCGATGCCCATCAGGTTGACCGCATACTCGACCTGATCCAGGACGTCGTCGACGGTGGCCTGCAGGACTTCGTGGGTGTCCGGGTCGCGCTTGACAAAACAGGGTTGCAGCGGAAGGCCGAGCAACCCACCCGTATCCGCGATCGCCTTCAGCAGATCGTCCGGCTTGTTGCGGCCGTAGGAGCGGGCCAGGGCATACACGCCTGCATGGCTGGCGACCACCGGGGCCTCCGAGAACTCGATCGCATCCCACGCCGTCTGATGCCCGCAGTGGGACACGTCGATAACGAGTCCCAGCGCATTGCACGCCGCCACGACGTCGACGCCGAAATGGGTCAATCCGGCATCCGCGCGCTCGCAACACCCAGCGCCGACGAATGTCTGCAGGTTATAGGTCAATTGCAGGACCCGCAGACCAAGGTCGTAGAAGGTGCGCAGATAGTCCAGGCGGTCCATGATCGGTTTGGTGTTCTGAAAATGTGCGACCATTCCGAATTTGCCGTCCCGCTTGCAGGCGACCATATCGGCGACCGTCTCGCACCAGGCCAGCTTGTCCGCATTGGCGGCTATCAGTTTTTTGCATTGGCTGAAATTGTCGATCGCCATCGCAAAATCGGTTTCGCTGGTCGACAGACTGGCGTTGCCGGCGGTGACGCCCCCGTCCAAGAACGCCTGAATCTCGGCCTGCTCCGCCTTGAAAAAACCAATCATTGGAAAGGCGCCGTCGAAAACGAAAGCGTCGCGATGGACAGCAAGGGCCCGTTCTTCCAATTCTGCCGGCAGGTCATAGAATGGCAATACTCACCCCCTGCGGTAACGTCCAATTAGTGACGTTACATTCTTTCATTTCGGCGGAATGCCCATCTCATTCCAGCCATTGTCTTACATTACGATGCAGTTGCGAAAAATACTATTTCACAAATCTGGCCCGCCGTGTAATGCACTGTTTATGAAGCCCTATACCATATGTGCATAACGGAGCACGGAATTCATATCGATCCGGTGCGCACCACAGCATCGCGCGGCACCCGCGTTCGCGCCGCGCAGGAGATTCGACTGTGTCTGAGATGGGTCTTGGCTGTGCGAAAACCCTAAAGTGGCTGGTCCCTGCGCAAGATTGATTCAAAAAACACTCCGCTCGGGGCTGTCAAGCTAGGTGTTTAAAGCGTTTTGCCTTTAATCTGAGGCATATCCGGCAGCCTTGAAGAAGTTCCAGCACTCTTTCGGGTCGAAGAGTTTAGAGATATCTCCGATGGCGGCGATGCCCATGCCGTCCAGGTTCTCGACGAGACGGCGCGCCTTCTTGCGCGCGTGATGGCGACGATCGCCGCCGTCGTCAATCCCT
>JANQJG010000204.1 GCA_028281785.1 Rhodospirillales bacterium | reverse complement strand
CGCCGCGCCGCTGACCAAGCTCGCCGCCCCCCTCAATCCCGAGCGCGCGGCCCAGCAGACGGCCCGCGCTCTCGACCTCGCCCTCGCCTATCCCGCCGGACCGGTGATGATCAACTGCCCCGCCAACCTCACCCGCGCGGGCGCATCCCAGGACGCCGTCTTCGAGCCGGCTCAGAACCTGGCGACCGTCCTTTCTGAGCAGGCGGCGGCCGAGACCCGATCGATGATCGAGGCCGCCCGCCGGCCCCTCGCGCTCATCGGTCGCGGAGCCCTGCATAACGGAATCACGGAAACCGTGGGTCCGTTCATCGAGGGATGGGGGCTGCCCTTCCTCACCACCTACAAGGTCAAGGGGATCATCGAAGAGCGTCACCCGCTCTGCCTTGGCAGCGTTGGGTTGAGCCCCGTCGTCGACACCGAGAACCTCAGGCTCATCGACGAGGCCGATCTGATGGTGCTGGTCGGCTTCGACCCCATCGAGCTTCGCGACGCCTGGCTCGACGCCTGGCCCGAGGACCGGCCCTGCCTCACCATCGACCACAGCCCCCAGACCCATCGGATCTTCCCCGTCGGCCGGCAGGCGCTCGGCGATGTTGGCGGCATTCTTCGCCAGCTCACGCCCGGCGGTCGGCGCGAACACGCTTGGCCCACCGAGCGCATTGCGGCTTTCAAAGAAGCGGTCACCCATATCGTTCGGCCGCGCGAGTCCAAAACCGGCATCAGCCCGGCGGCGCTGTTCAAGACCGTCGGCGATATGGCGGGCGAGGACTGGATTCTAACCGTCGATGTCGGCGCCCACCGCATCCTCGCCAACCATGTGATCGACTGTCAGCGGCCCGGGCAGCTCATGCAGTCGAACGGCTTGGGCTGCATGGGCTATGCCATTCCGGCGGCGGTCGGCGCCCAACTCGTCCATCCCGACCGGCCGGTCGTCGCCCTGGTCGGCGACGGCTGCGCGCTGATGACCCTGGGCGAGCTCGGCATCGCCGCGGAGCGCAATCTGCCGGTCGTGATCGTCGTGCTCAACGACGCCACGCTCGCTCTCATCAAGCTCAAGCAGAACAAGATGCAGCTCGATGCCCGGGGCGTTGATTTCGCCGACACGCGGTTCGACCGGATCGGCGAGGGCTTCGGCGCCCACGGCCAGCGGGTGGACACTCTCGAAGCTTTCACCGGCGAGCTTCAGAAAGCCGTCGCCGAGCGCCGCTTCACCGTCATCGACGCGGTCATCGACCCCGCCGAATATTGGGAGCAGATGTGAGCGCGGCCGGTCGGTTCGCCACACCTCCGGTGACCCCCCCTGCCATTTGCGTCCCCGCGCGAATCCTAGTAGACAGGTGACGCCGAAGAACCAAACAAACGCGGAAACACGGCGGGACGTAAGCTTTGCTGGGGGCGCTTCAAACTCTCGCTCATGGTCTTGACCGCCTCAATCGGGCGGCCCTGTTCTTCTGTAAGCATGCCACGATCGGCCTGCTCGCCGCTATCGTCGTCGTCGTCGCGGCCGGCGTCTGGTGGCGCTACGTTCTCAACGATTCCATCGCCTGGACCGAAGAGGTCGCGAAATACCTGATGGTGTGGATGACCTTCACAGGCGCGCCCATCGCCCTTAAGTACGGCCGCCATGTCGGCATCGAGGTGCTGCCCAATTCCTTTCCGGCGCGGCTGCGGCAGGCGACCTACGCCATCATCTATTTGATCGTCATGTTGGCGATGGCGGCGCTCACCTATTACGGATACAACCTCGCCATCAACGCGGCCCCTCAGACCGCCGCGAACTTCAAGATGAGCCTACTCTACATCTACATCGCGGTGCCCATCGGCACGGCGATCATGTTCGCGGTGGCACTGGAGTTCTTCATCGAAGCCCTCACCGGGATCTTCGA